>JANODX010000251.1:0-8332 GCA_031412915.1 Vicinamibacteria bacterium
GTCTCCGCCATCCCTTCGGGCCGAAGGCCCGAATGTGATGACGTCGAGAGAGAGCTTCGGTCCTTCCCTTCGCTCAGTCTCGAATCCCTAAGGTCTCCGCCATACATTCGGGCCGAAGGCCCGAATGTGATGACGTCGAGAGAGAGCTTCGGTCCTTCCCTTCGCTCAGTCTCGAATCCCCTAAGGTCTCCGCCATCCATTCGGGCCGAAGGCCCGAATGTGATGACGTCGAGAGAGAGCTTCGGTCCTTCCCTTCGCTCAGTCTCGAATCCCTAAGGTCTCCGATCCACACGATCCTGCGGAAAAGCGAATCCCCAATCGGCATCCGAAAAGTGAGGTTCACAGCGCGGTTTCGAGAGAATCGCTAGTCCGGTTCGCGTTTGGTACTTTCGGGTGGGGGGTGGAAGAGCCTCAATCCGTCGACTAGGCTTCGGAACTGGTCCTCGAACCATGGCGCGTCGCGCCACTCGGCGAAGGGAAGCACAACCTTCTCCTTGACCTGCTCCATGATTCTCTTGGGCCAGCGTTGATCGTCCATCCAGCTATCGTCGAGGCTGACGGGGCAGAGGACGTTTGCGTCCGCCCCGAGCCTCTTTTCCAGGTTTCGCGCTTCCCGCACCTCGTGCTGAACCCAGCCGCTTCCGATCGAACTTTCCGATAGAACGAGCAGGAGCATTCCGTATTCGCCAATGGCCTTGTCGATATGCCGCTCAACTGGTCCGGGCTTCATTTCGTGCGAGTCGGTCCAACACGGGACGCCCTCATCCAGAAGGCGGGCGCGCATACGGGCAACGAAGTCCTGGTCGTTCCCCGAATGGGAAATGAAGACGCGACGGCTCACCTGCGGTTTGATCCGGGCGGCATGGATGCTGGTCTGAAGATCAAGGAGATCCTCGGGGGTCAGTTTCCGGTCATAGACCTTGCTGGCCAGGATTTCCCACTCCGCCAGGCCACAGCCTTGCAGGAAAGCGTCCGGAAGCTTCCCTTGGGCGAGTTTCAAACTCGCCAGATCCACGAACGAAGGCGCCAGGTGAATCGTGCTGGCGAGACCGTTGGCCCGAACCAGATTGAGGTCGCCAAACACGGTCCATTCAAGGACGGTCTGCGTCAGGCTCGCTCCGCTCAGGTTCGCCTTGCTCAGGTTTGCCCCACTCAGGTCCGCCCGGATCAGATCTGCCCGGATCAGATCCGCCTGGATCAAGTTGGCCCCTTCGAGGTTCGCCTCGCTCAGGTCCGCCCAACTCAGATCCGCCCTGCTCAGGTCCGCCTTGCTCAGGTCCACCCGGCTCAGGTTCGCCCCTCTCAGGTTCGCTCCGCCCAGGTTCGCCCCACTCAGGTCCGCCTCGCTCAGGTTCGCCCCGCTCAGGTTCGCCCCTTTCAGGTTTACCCCTTTCAGGTTCGCCCGGATCAGGTTCGCCCGGATCAGGTTTGCCCCGCTCACATTCGCCTTGCTCAGGTCCGCCCAGCCCAGGTCCGCCTTGCTCAGGTCCGCCCCGCTCAGGTCCGCCTCGCTCAGGTCCGCCCAACTCAGGTCCGCCTTGCTCAGGGCCGCCTTGCTCAGCTTCACCCCCACCAGTTTCGCTCTGGTCAGGATGGCGCCCGGCAGTTCGACGCCCTGAAAATCGCGTTCGCCGACCGAGTAGCCCCCAAGGAGTTCCGCGACGTGGGTTGGCACAGACATGCCCTAAAGATAGCCTGTGCTCGGGTTCTACGGGGCCAAGGAAGCCTACCCACGATGCCCGGGGGAAAACGAAATGACCACGGACGCGCCCGATGCGGACGACCCCCGTGACTTCCTATAGGCTTGCCTGGCGGTGACCGTGCCTGCCAGGAATCCTTCCATGAATCGCTTCGGTCTTGTCCTCAGCCTGCCCCTTCTGCTGTCGGCCACGGCGTGCCGAAGTTCACCACCGCCCGCTTCGCAGACCGATTCGAGGTCCTACAATCTCGGCGCCATCGGCGGATTCGGCGAGCTGGTGAACTCGGGGGTGAAGAAGCTGGCCCTGAGCGAAGTGCTGCCGCCTTCGGAGATGGACCGGCTTTTTCCCGAAGTGCTGCAGGTCGCGGAGCGCAACCATGTGCAGCTTTATCGAGAGAGCCATCTGCTCGTGACCGACCTGTTCCCCGCCGATGTGGCCAAGGGGAAGGATGTCCTGCTCATCTACCAGGGGACGACGAAGGACGAGTACCTCGAGCTCAAGGCCGAGGCCAAGGCCCTCGAGCAGGCGGGCCAGTACACGGGCAAGGCGCGCGAAGCGATCGCGCGGCGGTTCGGCCGGATGTTGAGTTATCCAACGTGGCGGGTCAATCAACTGCTGGCGGGACAAAGCGACGTGCGCACCCTGCGTGATTTCGGGATCAGGGCCAGCAACCTCTTCCTGTACTACCGGGATCTCGACCGGGCCACCACCTTCTACCGGGAGACGCTCGGGATGGAGCTGGTGGCCGACTATCAGATGGCGCGCATTTTCCGCATGACGGAGGACTCGTACCTGATTCTGGTCGACGCGACGAAGGGGATGCATACGGCCGATGAGCCCAAGTCGGTCGCGGTGGCGCTCCTCACCGAGCGCCTGGAGGAGTGGCAGACGTACCTGGCGACGAAGGGGCTCAAGCCGCGGGCGCCCCTGGTCGTGAGGTCAGGACGCCCCCACGACGGATTCGTGATCGAGGATCCCGAAGGGTACCTGCTGGAATTCGAGCGCTTCAATGCGCATCCGGAGAACGAGAACTTCGTGCCCCTGCTCAAAGGCGCCACCGCGCTTCGAGCGCCGGGAAGCGCCCTGCCGCCGGGACTCGGCTTCAACGCCACGATCACGTGGCTCTACTACAAGGACCTCGTGGCGATGCAGACCTTCTACGAAGAGGTCATGGGCCTGCGCCAGGTGGTCGATCAGGGATGGGCCAAGGTGTATCAGGGATCCCGCACGGGCTACATCGGTTTGGTCGACGAGCGACGCGGCATGAATCGATGGACCGCGACGAAGGCGGTGAACGTATCGTTCATCGTCGACGACATCGACGGTTGGTTCAGCTACGTCAAACAGCGCGACGCCTTCCCCCTGCGGGGCACGGCGGTCAGCGACGATGAGGCCGGGCGCTATCGGGCGTTCGTCGGCTACGACCCCGAGGGGTACTTCATGGAATTCGATCTGTTCCGCGAACACCCCCTCAACCGGGGGTTGATGCCGTACCTGCAGGCGGCGCCGGGCAAGTAGGCGAGGCTTTCTTGGGCCTGCGGCCCTGGACATCGGTCGGCCGAGCGTGGGATGTGACGCTGAGCGCCGACGAGGCGCCGAGTACCCTTACCCCAATGCTCTTCGGGCCTTTGGCCCGAAAAGCGGTGCAAGGGAGGGTGGGATTTGACGCTGAGCGCAGCGATGCGCCGAAGCGCCCCTCTCCGCAAGGCTTCTTGGGCCTGCGGGCTCAGAGGGCTGGCCTGGGCAAGGGTGGGATTTGACGCTGAGCGTAGCGATGCGCCGAAGCGCCCCTCTCCGCAAGGCTTCTTGGGCCTACGGCCCAAGAAGCTGGCGGAGAGGGTGGGATTCGAACCCACGGTAGCCTTTCAGCTACAACGGCTTTCGAGGCCGGCCGATTCAACCGCTCTCGCACCTCTCCGCGGTTCTTCGATTCCGAAGGAAGACCGGGGATCATACCGTGCCCTGGACTCCCCGGCCACCGTCATAGCCAAGTAGAATCCGAAGCGTCCCGCGATCGGTCGTGCGTGAATCCCGGGCTCCGCGCGACGATGCGCGCCTTTAACCCCGCCAGGCCCGGAAGGGAGCAACGGTTGGGCGAGGCGTCGGGTGACGCGGTCGGTTCGGGGTTCACGCACGGCGGCATGGACGGGCCGGCCTCCTTTACCGCTGTGCGACGAACCTGAATCTCAAGATGAGCTACGTCGTTTTCGCGCGCAAATGGCGCCCCAAGACGCTGACCGACGTGGTCGGCCAGGAAACGGTCACCCGAACCCTCCGCAACGCGCTCACCTCCGGCCGCATCGGCCACGCCTTCCTTCTCACCGGTGCCCGCGGGGTGGGCAAGACCTCCACCGCGCGCATCCTGGCCGCGGCCCTCAATTGCTCGGCCGGCGAAGACCCGACACCCGATCCGTGCGGCCGGTGTCCCGCCTGCACGGAGATCGCGGCGGGGAACTCGATCGACGTCCAGGAGATCGACGCCGCGTCGAACAACGGCGTCGACGACGTTCGGGAGCTTCGCGAGAGCACCCGGTTCAATCCGTCTCGGGATCGCTACCGGATCTGGATCATCGACGAAGTCCACATGCTCTCGACCCCCGCCTTCAACGCCCTCCTGAAGACACTGGAAGAGCCGCCGCCTCGAGTCAAGTTCATCCTCGCCACCACCGAGTTGAAGAAGCTTCCGGAAACGGTTTTGTCCCGTTGTCAGATTCACGCCTTCCGGCTGGTCCCCGCTCGCACCCTCGCCACCCATCTGCGCTCGATCGCGAAATCCGAGAACATCGAGGTTTCCGATTCCGCCTTGCTCCGCATCGCCCGAGCGGCGGAGGGCAGCGTCCGCGATGCGCTTTCTCTTTTCGATCAGGTCTACGCCTTCACGGGCGCTCGGATTCAGGACGAAGACGTGGCCAAGCTCCTGGGCCTCATCGACCGGGAGTTGCTGCGCGAAGCCACCGAGGCGGTGTTCGACAATGATTCGGCGGCGGTATTGCGCGTGATCGAGACGCTTGCGTCCTACGGCGCCGACTATGAGTTGTTCTCGCACGAACTGCTCCTTTACTGGCGGGACCTGCTCATCCTGAAGATCTCGCCCGACAGCGAAAGCGTGGATCTGCTTCCCGAGGACCGCGCAGCGGCGGCCCAGGCCGTGGTCCCAATCGCGGAAGAGGATCTGCTGCGCCTGGTGGACTCGCTCTCTCGTTCAGAACTCGATTTCCGCAAGTCGATCGACCCCGACCCGCGATTGAGCCTCGAAATGGCCTTGCTTCGGGCCGCGCAATTGCGCCGCCTCGTGGGCTTTGCCGAGTTGGTGAGCCGGGTCGAGCAGTTTCTGGGCAACTCCCCCCGCCCCACGGCCGCACCCTCCGCGGTCGCGAGCAGACCGCGACCGCTCGCCGCCGCTCCGATCCCTCCGCCGCCGGCGCGGAGCCTCGTTCCGCCCACGGACGAGCCGCGCGCCAAAGCCGCCTCGCCCGACCCGGCGAAGACGGAAGCCGCCGGCCCGAACTTGGGCGGCGATGAGTCGATTCCCGCCATCGACCGACTGCGCAACGCCACGGCAGGCCGGATGTTGCTCTCGGCTCTCGGATCGGCCAGCGCGACCATCGACAAAGAAGCCCTCCATCTCAACGTTGCTCCAGCCCAGAAAAGCTTCCTCGAATCAGAACGAGATGCCCTCGCGGCCAACGCTGAGAAGGCGTTCGGGCGCAAGCTCAAGGTCGTCATTGCCGCGGGCGCCGACGAAGTCGATGACACGGCGCCCGCCAAACCGCGCACGCCGCGACCGGCGGTGGCTGTGGCCGGCGAAAACAGGGAGGCGGCCCTGAATCCTGTACCGTCCTCCTCCGCAAAAGCGCCCAACAAGAGTGCGCTCAAGTCCAAGGCGATGGCGGATCCCGTGGTCGGCCGCACCCTGGACATGTTTGGCGGGACGCTCGTCGACGTGAAGCCTCTGGCCCGCACCATCGAAAGCCTGAACGAGGGCGAGGACGAGGGGGAGCGGGAGTAGCGGACCGGACCGGCGGCGAATCCCGTGGGCGGCCTACATGTCGACGGAGGCGACGCCAAGGACGGAGCGCGCGACTTCGATCGCACGCTTCTTCTGCGCGGCGGTGGCCGTGCTCGATGCGATCCGAACCACCCGACGAATCGATTTCACTTCGAAACTCATGGAGGAAAGCTCCTTGTCGAGCTTGAAGGCCGCGCGGATCCTCAACTCCAGGGCCTCGTCGTCGACCTTCTCGCCGATCGATCGGTTGTCCGCTTCCTCGCTCGTGGCGCCGGCGGCCTTGTCGATCTCGAGAAGATTGACGACCTGGCGAACGCCGCGCACCGAGGCGACAACACTTTCGACGGTTTTCGAAACTTCGATGCTTGGGACCTTGCCGCGCAGGGTCACGACATCCTTCTCGGCATTGACTGAGAGGTCGAGGTTCTTGAGGGACTCGCGCAGGGACAAGGCGGCCTTGACCTCGGTGCTCAGAGTCACGGTCGCCAACTTGTCCTTCACCGCCGAAGCGCCGTCGCGCCACGGCGCTTTCTCGGGGTGAAGTTCGACGTAGTAGTAGACGGCGCCCGCGACCACCGCCAGCACCACGATGGTGGCGATCAGTCTGAAGAAACGGAAGAGGCACCCAAACATGGCGGCGGACCGGGAGTTCTGAGGCGGCCTAGCGACGACGGCGCGCCGATTCTTCCTCGAAGTACTTGCGGTACAAGATGTCCCATTCCTCGGAACCCTCGGGAATCGCCCGCTTCTGGGTCTCGATCTTCTGACGCACCGCGAGGTCGATGGCCTCGTCGACCTTGCCTTCGTTCTCGATGAACTTGAAGATGTCCGCGCGGATGTCCTTGGGGTCGGCAAAGAACTCCACCATCGGCTCGTCCTTCAGGTAGGCGATGGCCACGTGCGAGAGTTGCATCATCTTCTCTCTCGAGAGCCTCACAGGATGATCCCCTTTTTCTTCGCGAGTTCGCGCTTGACCTTGCGGAACATGTCGAGGCCGGTGATGTTGTCGCGCGCCATGGTGGACGAGTGCGACAGGAGGATCTGTCTCGCTTCCTCGTTGAGGGCATCCTCGAGCCGAATCTCCTTGAGGAGGGCTCCGGTCAATCCCATGACCACCGCCTCTTCGCTGTCGCAGTCGATCCGGCCGGCCGTGGTCAGGGTTCTGATGATTTTCCGGGCAAGGTATTGGACGTCCTGGTCGTGGGCGCGCATGGGTTGTGCCTCGAAGTATCGCACGGCCGGCATATAACCTCCCCGCATGCGATCGGTGGTCCAGCGCGTCTCTTCGGCCTCCGTCGATGTGGCCGGATCCAGGGTCTCCAGCATCGGAAAGGGTCTTCTGATTCTCTTGGGGGTTCGAAGAGGAGACACGGCCACGGACGTCGAGTGGATGGCGGAGAAAGTGCTGAACCTGAGGATCTTTGACGACGGTCAGGGAGCCATGAACCTCTCCTTGCTGGAGGTAGGCGGAGAGATCCTCGTGGTCTCACAGTTCACGCTCATGGGCGATTCGAGAAAGGGCCGGCGGCCGAGCTACATCGAAGCCGCTCCTCCGGAACAAGCGCAAGCGGTCTATGAGGCGTTTTGCGAACGCCTCGCCCGATCCGAACGCCCGGTGAAGCGCGGCGTGTTCCAGGCCATGATGGACGTGGCCCTGGTCAACGACGGTCCGGTCACCATTCTGGTCGACTCGGAGAAACGGTTCTGATCGCGCCGTCCGCCGCTCTACTTGCCGGTGACCCGGACCAGTTCAGCCACGGTGGTCCGGCCCCGCATGACTTTCTCGAACGCCGATTCGCGAAGGCTCCGCATGCCTTCCTCGCGCGCGGTCTTGCGGATGTCGACCGCGGAGGCGCCCTGGGCCACCAGCAGCCGCGTCTTGTCGGACATGGCCATGATTTCGTAGATCCCGTCCCGGCCGGAGTATCCGGTTTGACGGCACTGAAGGCAGCCGGCGCCTGACCTGAAAAGCACGCTCCCGAGCTTCTCTCTGGTCACGCGCAATGCGACCACTTCCTCCTCGGTGGGCCCATGGTCCACCAGGCACAAGGGGCAGTTCGTGCGCATCAGCCGTTGCGCGATGATTCCGACCAGGGTGGAGGTGACCAGGAACTGAGGCACGCCCAGGTCGAGCAAACGCGTGATCGAAGAGGGCGCGTCGTTGGTGTGGAGGGTGGAGAGCGCGATGGCGCAAACCCGCCTTGCTCGGCATGCTCCTTTGCGTGGCGGGCGTGGTGGGTCTCTGGGGCATCGGTTTCTTTAGTCCGGAACTGGTTGGCGATGTCATCGAGCGCTCACTGAAACAGGAAGGCGTGCCACCGGAAAAATTTGCTTCCGAAAAAACAGTGTGGATTGGCGTGAACATGATGGTGCAAAACGTTGGCGCATTCTTCGGGATGTTGTTGTTCACCAAAATGGCCCAGCGTTACGGACGCAAGCCGGCATTTGCCGTTGCGTATCTTTGCGCGTTCGTTGCCACCGTCGGCTATTTTCAATTCTTCAACAGCCGTTCGGACATCTGGATGAGCGCGGTGATGGGAGCGTGCCAGCTTGGATTGTTTGCCGGGTTTGCGATCTATCTGCCAGAACTGTTTCCCATCCGTCTGCGCAGCACCGGCACGAG
>JANODX010000252.1:0-7998 GCA_031412915.1 Vicinamibacteria bacterium
CGGTGATGACGCCCCCCGCGTAGAGCAGAACCTGCACGGCCGCGATGAACTCGGCGTCGAGGAGCAGGAAGACGCCCGCGGTGCTGACCAGACTGAGGGCCAGCCACAAGACGGAGTGGAAGAGATTCTTCGTCAGCACCACGGCAAGCGCCGAGCCCACGAGCATCGCGGCGAGAATCCAGAAGCCGAGGACTTCGGGGGTCATGCGTCGCCGCTTTCGGCCTTGGGAGTCGAGGCTTCCGAGGGCTCGGCCGCCGGCTTCGCGGGAGGCTTGGGCGGTTCCTGCATGTCGCGCAGCAGGTTCCCGGTGGCCCAGGAGGCCTTGTGCTGCAGGCCGATCGCGTGCAGGCGGTCCTTGTCGAGATACATGTCGCGCCGATCGGTGGTGGCAAGGTCGAACGACTTCATCATGATGATGGCGTCGGTGGGACAGACCTGAACGCACAGTTCGCAGAACTCGCACGCGTACAGCTCGAGGGTGAAGCTCTTGGCGAAGTTGCGCGGTTTGGACTTCAGCATCTCGACCTTGATGACCGCGGGCGGGCAGATGAACTCGCACAAGCGGCAGCCGATGCAGTTCTCTTCCCCCGTCTTCGGGTCGTAGGTGAGCGCCAACAGGCCGCGATACCGGTCGGGATACGTCCGCGGCTTCTCCGGGTAGTGCACGGTGACCGGCTTTCGCATGAAATTCAGCGCGGTCATGCGCATGGCCCGGATGACCGCACCGGCAAGCGCCAGCGTCTCGCTCACGAAACCGCGGGAGAGAGGGTTAGACACCGGGAGTCCTCGCCACGATCACGATCGCGGTCACGATCAACAGGCCGAGGGTCAGCGGGAGCATGAGCTTCCACGACACGGCCAGGATCTGGTCCACCTTGATGCGAAGGAAGCTCCACCGAACCCAGGTGAAGAGGAGGAACATCAGCATCGCCTTGATCAGGAACCACAGCGGCCCGAGCCACGCGGGGCCGGGCCCGGCCCAGGCACCCAGGAACAGCAGCGCGCCCAGGAAGGACGTGCCGATCACGTGCGCATACTCGCCCAGCTGGATCAGGCCGAACTTCATCCCCGAGTACTCGACGCGGAAGCCGGCCACCAGCTCCGACTCGGCTTCGAGGATGTCGAAGGGCGTCCGGTTCTCGGCCGCGACTCCCGCGATCATGAAGGCGAGGAAACCGAGCTGGCCGATCACCGGATAGAAGATGAACCAGAAGCCGCCTTCCTGGGCGGCCGCGATGTCCGACATCCTGAGCGAGCCCGCCAGCATCACCGGAATCAGGGCGGCCATCAGGAGGGGCAGGTCGTACGAAATGATCTGGTTCACCGCGCGCATGACTGAGATGAGCGCGTACTTGTTGTTCGAACCCCAGCCGGCCATGAAGAGGCCGACGATCTCCATCGACGACACCGCGAGGAAGAAGAGGACGCCAATGTTCAGGTCGGCGACACCGATACCGGGCGCGAAGGGAATCGACGCGAAGATCAGCAGGCAGGGCACGATGAACACAATGGGCGCGAGATTGAAGACGGTGCGATCCGCGGCCGCGGGGACCAGGTCTTCCTTCATCAGCAGTTTGATGCCGTCGGCGATGGGCTGGAACAAACCGTGAGGGCCCACCCGATAGGGCCCGATGCGCGACTGCATGCGGGCCGCAAACTTTCGCTCCAGCAGCGTGACGTAAGCCACGAGGCCGACCACGAAGCCCAGGACGACGGCGCCCATGATGAGGCTCGAAACCATGGGAGGCAGTTCGCTCATCGGTCGACCTCGCCGAAGACCGGATCCACCGATCCCATGATCGCCACCACGTCGGCCACGGTCACGCCGGGAAGGATGTACGGGAGCACGGCCAGATTCGAGAACGAAGCGCCACGCCACTTCATGCGGTAGGGCTTGTTGGTGCCGTCGGCCACGAGGTAACAGCCCACTTCGCCGCGCGGACCCTCGACCCGCGCGTAGGCCTCACCCTTCGGCACCCTCACCTGGCCGAGCGACTTGACCCCGGGTCGCGACGAGATCGGCCCCTCGGGCAGCGAGTCGAGGACCTGGCGGACGATCTTGATGGACTCTCGGAATTCGACCATGCGCACGCGGTAGCGCGCGTGGCAGTCGCCTTCGGTCGCAACCGGCACCTTGAACTTGAAGTCCTCGTAGGACGAATACGGCTGATCGCGCCGGAGGTCGAAATCCACACCCGAAGCCCGCAGCAGCGGGCCGCACACGCCCACATCCTGAGCCAGCTCCGACGAGATCACACCCACGCCGCGCGTGCGCATCTCGAAGAACGCGTTGTCGTGAAGCATCTGCTCGTATTCATCGAGCCGCTGCTCGATGGTGTTCATGGTCGCGCGGCACTGCCCGGCCCATTCCGCGGGCACGTCGTAGCGCACGCCGCCCACCTGGTGGAAGCCGTAGAGGAGCCGGGCGCCCGAAAGCGACTCGAAGAGATCGAGAACCAGCTCGCGCTCGCGGATGCAGTAGAGGAAGATCGAGGTGCCGCCGCCAAGCGCGCCGCCCATGTCCAGGCACCAGGTGCCAAGCCACAGGCAGTGCGACGCGATCCGCTGGAGTTCGTTCACCATCACGCGGAGATATTGCGCGCGCTTCGGCACCTCGAACTGCGCGATCTTCTCCGCGGCCATCACGTACGCGAGTTCGCTCGACATCGCGGCCACGTAGTCGGTCTTCGACGCGATCGACGGGTACTGGACGTAGGCGAGGGTCTCGGCCAGCTTCTCGTGGCAGCGATGCAGGTAGCCGATGACCGCGTCGACGGCCACGATCTTCTCGCCCTCGAGGGTCAGGATCGCGCGGAACACGCCGTGGGCCGAGGGGTGCTGCGGCCCCATGTTCATGGTCAGCCGCTCGGAGCCGGTGTAGTCGATCGCGCGAACTTCAGCCATGGAACACCGGCGGCTGGGCAAAACGGTTCCTGAGCGTGCTCACGCTGAGGCGGCTCGAAGCGTCGAAGCCACACGCGGTCCCTTCGACAGGCTCAGGGACCGTTTCCACCACTGGCCGGTGGCTGAGCTTGTCGAAGCCACACGCGGGCCCTTCGACAGGCTCAGGGACCGTTTCCACCACCGGCCGGTGGCTGAGCTTGCTCGCGCTGAGCCCGGTCGAAGCGTCGAAGCCACACGCGGGCCCTTCGACAGGCTCAGGGACCGTTTCCACCACCGGCCATGATGAGCAGACGACCGACGGCATCATCATCGGTAGGGCGGGTACGGCGTGTCGACGGCGTAGGACTTCAGCAGCGGATGGCCCACCCAGTCCTCGGGGAGCAGCATGCGCCGCAGGTCGGGGTGGCCGTCGAAGACGATGCCGAACATGTCGAAGCACTCGCGCTCCATCCAGTTGGCGCCGCGATACACGCCATGGAGCGAGGGGCAATGCGTGTTGCCGGCGCCGAGCTTCGTCCGCAGCATCACGCAGACCTTCGCGTCGAGGTTGTCGAGGCGGGCCACGACTTCGAGCCCGGCTTCCTTGTGGTCGATCGCGGTCAGGAAGGCGAAGAACAGGCAACCGAGCTTCTCCTTCAGGATGGCCCCCACCGTCGCGAACCGGTCGACGGGCGCCTCCACGGTGACAACCGGACCGCCCTCGGCCACGACAACGCCGGGGATTTCCGCGAGCAGTTGGCGCGCGCGAGCTTCGTCCATCTTCAGTCCACCTTCGGGGTGGGATCGGCGCGCCGGCCGGTCTTGCGGAAGTGGGAGATCTTTTCCTGGAGCAGGAGCAGGCCGTTCAACAGCGACTCGGGCGGAGGCGGACATCCGGGCACGTACACATCGACCGGGATGATGCGGTCGACGCCCTTCACCACGTGATACCCGTGCCGGAACGGGCCGCCGGAGTTGGCGCACGAGCCCATCGAGAGCGCCCACTTCGGGTCGGGCATCTGGTTGTAGATCCGCTCCAGCATCGGCGCCATCTTGATGGTCACCGTGCCCGACACGATCATGAGGTCGGAATGCCGGGGCGAAGCCCAGGGCACCATGCCCAGGCGTTCGACGTCGAACCGGGAAGCGAAGGTCGCCATCATCTCTATGGCGCAGCAGGCGAGGCCGAAGCTCACCGGCCAGACCGAGGACTTGCGGGCCCAGTTGAGAAAGTCGTCGGCGACACTCGTAACCACGAAACCGCCCGGAAAGGAATGAATGCCGTCGGTGACTTGTTCGAAGAGGGCAGAGTGCTTGTCGCCCGTCTCCGGGCGGACCTTGTGGAGCTGCTTCCACTCCTGGAGATCCTTGAACTCCTCCCAGTTGGCGGGAGGAATCACGGGGACGGGCGGCTTTATTTCCACTCGAGGAGACCCTCACGGTAGGCGTACAGCCAGCCCAGGCCCAGAATGGCGATGAACCCCAGCATGGCCGCGAGCCCGGGCCCTCCCAGTTCGCGAATGGTCAGAACCCACGGGAACAGGAACACCGCGAGGGTATCGAACACAAGGAAGAGCAGGGCCACGAGGTAGAAGCCCACCGGGAACTGCACCCAGGCTTCGCCGATCGGCTGCGCCCCGCACTCGTAGTTCTCGGCCTTCGAAGCGTACCCGCGGGAGGGGCGAATGAACCACGCACCGATCAGGGACGCGACCGCGAAGGCGAGAATGAGGGCGAGAAAAATTACAACGGGAAGGTAACCAGTCAACTCGAGATCTCCGCCGGCGCAAAAGGCGGCGGAGAATAACACGCGCGCTTCAGAAACACGTCCGGGAACGGCCCGTTTTATCCGAACCTCCGGCCCGTGATTTGGCAGGAATGGAGCGGGACCGGGGGCGATCTCAAGGCCTTTTCGTGGTCGCCCGCGGGGACGGGGGCTGATGTGGGCTCGCCGCGTGGCCCAAGGTCAGGCTGGCGCGCCCGGGGACAGCTCGTTTCAGCCGATCCTCCGACCGTTGATATGGCGGGAGTGGAGCGGGCCCAAGGAGCGAGTGGGTTGCATGCACCGGGGCGTCCCCCGAGGGGAGGCTTCGCGCTAGAGGCGAGTCACTCCATCGAGATGCGTCCCTTTCGCCGATCCGAGGCGGGTAAGGAACACACGATTCCATCGAGAAGCGACCGAGTGTGACGCGCCCGCCGTGGCCCGGGGCCAGGCTGCGCGCTCCCCGGCGCAGCAAGCCCACTCGTTCCCTGGGCCCGCGGGCCCCCACTACCAAACTGGAGAGATCGCTTCAGCCCGACGCGGAGATATGATCGCGGTCCCCGTGAACTGGCGCCAACTCCGCGACAACGCGCGCGATTTCATGCACGGGATGGCGTACGGGCGCTACGAACACTACCTGCGCCTTCAGGCCATGGAGTTGAGCGACCTGTTCGTGCTGATGTGCTACCTCGAGCTGGTGGGGCTGCCGAACCCGGCGGCTCTCCATCTTCTGGAGATCTACCCCTACTTCCTCGACGAGTTCCACCTCTGGCATCGACGCATGGGCTTCAAGCACTCGCCCCTCACGGATTTCTCCTGTTGCTGAGCGCGCGCCCCCCCGCGCCCATGCGCGCTCTCGCCGATCGCAGGATCCTCTTCTTCGGGGGCAAGGGCGGGGTGGGCAAAACAACCTGCGCCGCGGCCATGGCCCTCTCGGCCAGCCGGAGGGGCAAACGCGTGCTCCTGGTCTCCACGGATCCCGCACATTCCACATCCGATATCTTCGAGAGGCCGTTCACGTCCGCCGAGGGAGAGATCCTGCCCGGCCTCAGCGGTCTCGAGATCGACGTCGACCTGGAACTCCGCGGCTACGTGGACCGCGTGAAGGGGCAGATCTCGAAACTCTTCAGCCCGTCCGTCCTCAAAAAGGCGGACGGCCAGATCGAACTGGCCGCGAGCATGCCCGGGGCCGAGAGTGTGGCCCTTTTCGACCGGATGAGCGAACTGATGATCGATCGCCGGGACGTCTACGACCTGCTCGTCTTCGATACCGCACCCACCGGCCACACCCTCCGGCTCCTGCAGTCCCCGGATCTGCTGGTGACCTGGGTCGCCGCCTTGACCAAGGCCCGCCGGGCCATGCTGCCCTCGGACCAGGGCGAGCCCGATCCCGTGCTCACCGCGCTCGAGCGGCGCAAGGCCCGCCTCGAGGAGGTCAGGGCGCTGATGCTGAGCGGGAACGCGACTGCCTTCGTGCTCGTGACCATTCCCGAGCGTCTGCCCATCGAGGAAGCGGCCCGCTCGCTCCAGACCCTGAGCGAGGTGGGGATGGAGATCGGCCAGGTGGTGGTGAACCGGGTGCTTCCCCCGCACGCGACCGGTGAGTTCTACGAATCGCGGAGGCGTCAGGAACAGGTGTACCTGGACGAGATCGACCGGCGCTTCAGGCACCTCCCCTGCCTGCGCATTCCCCAACTGGACTCCGACGTCCACGGCCTCGAGAGCCTCGAGCGCATAAGCGCGCTGCTGCAGTGTTGAGAGCCTCCCGGCCGGACGAAAGCCAGGAAGGGCCGATTGAGGGTGTGGGAGAATGCCCGTCCCTTGCGCCGAGTCGCACGAAAGCACTCTCGCCGCCTATGAAATGAAGGAGCCCCGCGCCGCATGACCGCAGTCACCGCCGCCCCGGTCCGTCCGGTGAACACCCCGCGCCAGGTGCTCTTCGCCAGCATGATCGGCACGACCATCGAGTTCTTCGACTTCTACATCTACGCGACCGCGGCCGTGCTCGTCTTCCCGAAGTTGTTTTTTCCCGCCTCGGATCCGGCCTCCGCGACCCTCGCCTCCCTCGCGACCTTCGCGATCGCGTTCGTCGCGCGCCCCATCGGCTCGGCCCTGTTCGGGCACTTCGGCGACCGGGTCGGGCGAAAGACGACACTGGTGGCCGCACTTCTGACCATGGGGCTGTCGACGGTGGCGATCGGTTTGCTGCCGAGCTACCACACCATTGGCATCGCCGCACCCGTGCTGCTCGCGCTGTGCCGGTTCGGCCAGGGCCTCGGCCTCGGCGGCGAATGGGGCGGAGCGGTTTTGCTGGCCGTCGAGAATGCGCCCCCCGGACGACGCGCCTGGTACGGCATGTTCCCGCAGCTGGGCGCGCCCATCGGTTTCTTCTTCTCGGGCGGTGTGTTCATAGCTCTCTCGCGGTGGCTCAC
Organism: Vicinamibacteria bacterium; assembly: GCA_031412915.1. Lineage (GTDB taxonomy): Bacteria > Acidobacteriota > Vicinamibacteria > Fen-336 > JAGNNV01 > JAGNNV01. The sequence continues at coordinate 7,078 of JANODX010000252.1, forward strand.
CGACGAGCAGTTCTTCGCCTTCGGCTGGCGTCTGCCCTTCCTGGCCAGCGCCGCCCTCGTGGTGGTCGGCCTGTATGTGCGGCTCTCGATCACCGAGACGCCGGTGTTTCAGGTCGCGGTCGCGCGCAGCGAACGCGTGAAGGTGCCGATGGTGGTCGTCTTCCGCGACCATCCGAAGACCCTCGTGCTCGGCACGATGATGTCGCTCGCGACCTTCGTCCTTTTTTATCTGATGACGGTGTTCGCCCTCTCCTGGGGCACCTCCGCCCTGCGCTACACCCGCGAGACATTCCTGATGCTGCAGCTGCTCGGAGTCTTGTTCTTCGCGATCACCATTCCCATTTCGGCCGTCCTGGCCGAGCGCGGACGGCGGGTCACCCTGGTCGTGGTGACTCTGGGGATCGGCGCCTTCGGACTGGTGATGGCGCCTCTTCTCCAGGCCGGCATGGTGGGCGTGGGCCTGACCATGATCGTGGGAATGTCGCTGATGGGGTTCACCTACGGGCCCCTCGGCACCATGCTGTCCGAACTCTTCCCCACCTCGGTTCGCTATACGGGCAGTTCGCTCACCTTCAATTTCGCGGGCATCTTCGGCGCCTCCCTGGCCCCCTACATCGCGACCTGGCTCGCCACCCGGTACGGCCTGCCGTATGTCGGTTACTACCTCACGATGGCGGCCGGCATCACCCTCGTGGGGCTCCTGGCCTCGGGCGAGACCAAGGACGCCGATCTGCGCGCCTAGCAGCCCGTGGCAAAACTCAGCCGGCATTCGAGCGCGCCAGCCTGGCCTGTACAGTGTTCGAAAGTCGTTTTCGGATGTGAGCGCCAGAGCCTGGCAAAGCGCCGTACAGCGCCCCCCAAGGATATGCGCCGCGTCCGGATGTCGATAGGGAATCACGTCCAGCAGGAAGTTTGCGCCGC
>JANODX010000253.1:0-2705 GCA_031412915.1 Vicinamibacteria bacterium
CCGAGGCGCCTCTGCTCGATACTCATGCGTGGATCTGGTGGCTCTCCGCGGATTCGCGTCTTAAGCCTTCCCTTTCGAAGCGACTCGACGCTCTGCCTCCGACCACGCGTCCCCTGATCAGCGCCATAAGCCTTTGGGAGGTGGCGACCCTTGTGAGCCTGGATCGAGTCCGATTGGATCGAGGTCTTGAGGAATGGCTGGAACTGGCGGCTCATTCCCGAACTGTCCGAATCCTGCCAATCACCGCCGCCATCGCCTCGGAGGTTGCCCGGCTGGCCGAATCCTTCCACCGCGATCCAGCCGACCGGCTCATTGTTTCAACCGCCCGGGTTCACCGCTTGCCGGTCCTGACGCCCGATTCAGAGATCAGAAAATCCGGCCTCGTCAGCCTTTGGGCATAGCCCGTCAGGCAGGCCAGCTGGCTCCTCTCGCCGATGTTCGCGGCGGCGGCGATGAGTCTCAGCTCGGTTTCGGTTATCGGCAATGCGCTGCGACTGAGGAGCGCTCGGATCTAAGGAGCGGCGGACTTCGGCAAGCGCACAGCTTTGAGCTGGCCGGGCAGGTCGAGAACCTGGGGGAGCTCCATGAGCCGGGCAAGGACTTCATCCTTGAGCTTCCTCCCGCCAGGGAAGGGATACGCGCCGACGCCTTGAGCCAGAAGCACGACCGCGTTTTTGTGACGAGGGTCGCTCCGCGTTTCAGGCGTAAGGAGCTTGAACCCCTGCCACGGTTGCGATTGCCGAGAGCGCATGAAGCCACAGCGGGCTCGGGTTGATCAGGTACACCGAGCAGATCGGCAACAACGCCCAGTAGGCATGATCGGCAAGCTCGCTCCGATAGGAGAAGCCCGGCGTGTCGGAGACTTCGACGAACAAAGGGCGGCCCTGCGTGGTCTGGAAGCAGGGTCGGTCGAAGTAGACCGTGAAATCAATGGCGTTGATCTCGCCGGACCGGAACCTGGTCAGCACGTACCAGAAGAGGAGGGATCCGGCGACGAGAGCAGCGGTCCGGACGAAACGGGCGGAGGGCTGCCATTCGAACGCGATCCGATTGATGTCCGGCCATCGCCATGGGCGGGCGATCAGCAGAGCCAGCACGATCGCGGGAAAAAGGACGGCCGGCAAGCGGACGACCCGCGGCCACCCGAGCAGCGGCGAGCCAAACACCACAAGCAGGACGGCGAGAGAAAGAGCGCCGAGCGCGCCGCGAGTGAGTCGGTCCTGGGTCAAGAGAACGATCCTCCCGGCCCACCGGGGTCGGCGCCCGAGCACCTCGGTGAGTAGCGATGAACAACCGTGTCCAGCCTCTCCCGGGCTGAATCGATGAGGTCACCGAATCAGGTATGGCGACGTGCCGTCTCTCGCCTCAGGTATAGGGCTGTTCCAGAACAGGTCAGCATTGTGGGGGCCTTCGATTGTACACAGTGCGGGACAGGCGGACGATACGATCTCGCAGGGCCCCCCTGGGGTTCGTCGCGCACGTGGATACAGCCGGCCATGGCCGTAGAGTTGGCGCCAGGAGAAAACCATGCATCCGACACAAGGTCTTACTCGCCGACAGGTTCTTGCTGCGGCGGGCGCCGCAGCGCCGGGGCTTGCGGTGGCGCACAGCCCCACACCGGGCCAAGACCAAGATCCATCGCGGTGGGTTCGGACGTCCGAGCGAGGAAGCCGCGCCCCTGAGACGCGATCGCAACGGCAATGCCAAGGGCGACGAGGGCCAGGCCGTACGAGATGACGCCGCTCCTCCTGTTCTTCACCTGCAGGGTCAGAAAGGCGAGAGCGAGACCGAGACCGAGAACGATGGCGCGGAAGCGAAGCGTTTCGACGACCGTGACTTCGCCGAGCAGGACGAGGAGGAAAGCGCTATCGCGATCACCGTCGCGCCCTGCGGGGCCGTTTGCAGGCGGCGCACCATCGCCCCCTCGGCGTCCTGGGAAAGGGCTTCTGGCCTGGGCTCAGTCACGGGAACGAGCGTACACCGTCACCCACCGGGCTCGACTCCACTATTGATGGCGAGTCGGCAACCTCACAGCCGGGTAGTGGTGGCCCGCGGGGCCGGAGGCCGATGTGGGCTCGCCGCGCCGGGGACGGCTCGCGCGTCGCCACTACGCTGAAGACACTCCGGAATCGTGCGGCTCCTTGCTCGCCTCGCCACGCGCGAATGTCCCATACGGACTGCGGCGACTCGCGCTTCACGCCCCGACGCGAGCGACCCACCTCGGCGCCCGTCCCCGCTCCGTTCTCGCCAAATCACAGACCGCGCAAACCGGCCGCTACGGATCTCTTCTAAAGATGTGTCTCGGCCGCGATGATCGCCTCCGCTCACGACCAACCTAAGAAATACGCACGGTGTGCGTGGGCCTGTCCTCGGTGCCGCCTTTGGGCGGAGATGGAGCGGGACCGGGGAGCGAGTGGGTTGCTTGCGTCGGGGCGTGCCCCAAGGGCAGGCTGGCGCGCTCGAGAGCGAGTCGCCGCGATCCGTCTGCACCGTTCGCGGGTCGCCGAGGCGAGCAAGGAAGACACGAATCCGACGTTTTGTCGTCACAGTCTGACGCGGCGCGGAGCCTGGCCTGTACAGTGTTCGAAAGTCGTTTTCGGATGTGAGCGCCAGAGCCTGGCAAAGCGCCGTACAGCGCCCCCCAAGGATATGCGCCGCGTCCGGATGTCGATAGGGAATCACGTCCAGCAGGAAGTTTGCGCCGC
>JANODX010000254.1:0-9166 GCA_031412915.1 Vicinamibacteria bacterium
GATCCTGCGCGCGGCCAGAGCCCGCCGAGGTCGAGTCCGTCCCGCCAATGGCGAAAGCGATCCATTCCCACGGCGCGTCGCGGCGCGAGTTCCGGCCGGTCCGGGGCGACGAGGCGGGGAGACCTCGTAACCCCAAGGGCCGCTCGCCCTAGCGGCGCGCCATGGTCATCGGCCCGTCGAGGCGAACCGTGATCAGCGTGCCCTGGGGCAGCTCGACCTCCTCGCCCTTGGTGGCGAGAACGCCGCCGCCGGCTCCCACCACCGCGCCGATGAGGGCGCCCTTCTTGCCTTCGAAGATGCCTCCGACCACGGCGCCGAGGATCGCGCCAATGCCGCCGTTTCTGACCGTATGGTCGCCGGAGTGCGTTTCCGCGATGGAAATGACCTGGGCACGAATGTCCATCGGCTGCCCGCCGTCAAGCGTGAGAGTGTTGAACTCGAGTCTGAGAAAGCCATCCTTGCGCAGTCGTTTGTTGGAGCGGACCTCGCTCACGATGCCCGACAGCGTGGCTCCCGCGGGGATCACGGTCCGGCCGTTCAGCTCGATCGCCGCCACCGTCGAGGCCTCGACGCGATCCTCGACATTGGCGGTCTCCGACGACAGTCCCTGGTCCAGCATTACCTCGATCTCGGTTCCCGAGGGGATCACGAGCGCTCGGTTCCCGCGCGCCTGCCGGCGGTTTTGGACAGCGTCGACATCCTCGCGAAGGACGGTGATCCTCTGGCGAAGTGCTATGACTTCGCTCCTCGGAACCACGAGATTCAGGCGATTCCCGCCGGTCCCGCCCACTTCTTCCGCAAGCTTCGAGACATCGGCGCGAATCTCGGAGGCCCTCCGCTCGAACTCCTTCTGGCGCGGATTCCTGCGAGGGATCGCGTAGAGGCTGTCGTCGAGAAGCCGCAGGTCGTCCTGGAGGGCCACGAAGTCACGGGGCCGGGCATAACCCTGTCCGCCCTGCGCATAACTTGTCGGCGTTTCCACGACCACGACAAGAAGAGCCAGCGCCGCCAATGCGGCGCGGAACGTCGTTTTGATTGTCATGCCCGCGAACAGAAGCAAGACCTGGGCCAGGGGCCAGACAATCGGCTTACGCAGAAACCGCCCGGCCGAAGGAGACCTTTGTAGATTTGCCCGCCGGCGCCAAGGAGGCTGCGCGCTCCAAGCGAACCGGGCCCGCCTGGACTCTGACCGGCCAACCCCCTTGCTTTACCTACGCTCCGCCAAACCCCAGAGAGGGTAGGCGTTGATGGCGGTGCCCTCCCACCAGCGCTTCTCCGTTCCGAGCCGGAAGATCGCGAAATGGAGATGCGGCGCGTCGGGCGATGCATTGCCGGTGGAACCCACATAGCCGATGACCTCGCCCTTCCCCACGATCTTGCCCTCATCGAGGCCCGCGGCGTAAGCGTCCAGGTGGGCGTAGTAGTAGCAGTAGTCACCCTCGGGGTCGAACTGGTAGATGGTGAGGCCGCCGGCCTTGCTGATGAAGAGCTTCGCCACGCGCCCATCTCCAGCCGCGAAGACCGGGGTGCCGCGAGCCGCCATGATGTCGATCGCCTGATGACGGTGGCCCGTGCGGGCATCGGTGAACGTGTCGCTCAGAGCCTTCGGCGCGATGCCCTGGACGGGCAGCCGCAGAGCCCGAGCTCGCAGCCGGTCGAGATCCGTGTGAAGCAGAGGAAGATCGAGCGACCTGACCTCGGTCGGGGCAGCCGGAGCGGTTGCGGTCTCGGGAGGAAGCGCGCCCAGGATTGGCTCTGTGGCCGAAGGCAAGGGCGGAGGCTCCGGGTCCAACTCCAGGAGTCCTTCGGGGGTTTTCATCTGGGGAGTGGAAAACGCGGCGGGGGACGGAACAGGAATGACGGCGGCCCCCGCCTGAGCCGTGCCCCGAGCGGCTTCAAGCCGGATGTCCGGCCACCACAGCTGGGTCAGGATGAGATAGGCGGCGAGATTTCCGGTCAGAAAGCCGAGCACGAACACAGAAGACTTCATGGCTTACTTCGTGAGCACCGCGGGCATGCCGGGCGCCACCATCGAGGCGAGCTCGGCGGCGTCCCAATTGGTCAGGCGAATGCAACCGTGCGATTGAAGCTTGCCGACCATGGAGGGCGTCGGCGTTCCGTGGATGCCCATGAATTCTTTGGAAAGATCTATCCACACCACACCCACCGGACTGTTGGGCCCGGCGGGCAGGGTGGCCTTGGCCTGGTTTGCCTTCGCGTCCCAGAAGAGGGCGGGATTGTAGGCGTAGGTCGGATCGCGCTTCACCCCGTTGATTTTCCAATCGCCTAAGGGCAGAGGATCGCGTTCGCTGCCGAGCGTCGCGGGGTAGCGGGCGAGGACCACGCCCTGTGCGTCCATGGCGGTGACCGACTGGTCGCGCATGCTCACCACCACTTTCGCGGCTTTCCCCACCGTCGCGCGTCGCACGTTTGGAATTTGAATCTCCTCGCCCGCGGCGAACTTCTTTCCGGGATTTAGCCGGCGAAGGAGCCGGGGGCTCGCGTGGGCCCGTTCGCCGAGGGCTTCAAGCGCCGACGAGTAGCCGAGGACCTTGAGCTTCGCCTGGTCCATCAGGTCGACAGGGATGTCTTCGAACGGGCCAGCCACGTCCTCGTCGGTAATGACGTACGCGACGAGAATCGACTCCCGGTCGGCTTTCTCCAGCGATCGGGCGACCGCAGCGTCGGTCAGGTTTCGAGCCCTCACGTGCTGGCGCTTATAGGCGCTGACCGCCGCCCTCAGGTTGCTCCCTCGCTCACCGTCGATCTCACCCGGCGAGAAGTGGGCGCGATCAAGGAGAACCTGCAGTCGCAGGACGGCGCCTGGGCCCCCGCGGGCGCGCGGCGTTGATTCCCGAGGCCTCGGATCAGGGCTTGAGCCGAGCACGGCGGTGAGAAGGAGAAGCAGGGCGGAAGCGTGCATACCCGCTCCTACCTGCGGGCAGTGGGCCGCGGTGCTTCCACCGCTCTGCTGACGAGCCAGACGGTGTTGCCGACATCATCCGCGACCAGGAGCGCTCCCCACTTGTCTACCGCCACTCCCACCGGCCGACCCATGGCGCCGCCTCGGGCGTCGATGAAACCGGTCAAGACGTCGATTGGATCTCCGGCGGGCCGGCCCGACGCGAAGGGAACAAAGATCACCTTGTAGCCGCTGCGGGGCTTGCGATTCCAGGAGCCGTGCTGGCCCACGAAGGCTCCGTGGCGGAAGCGCGCGGGCAGGGAGTTCTCCCGCGAGAAGGCGAGGCCAAGCGACGCGGTGTGGGCGCCGAGGGCGAAGTCGGGTGCGATGGCCCGGGCCACGAGGTCCGGCCGCGGGGGTTTGACCCGCGCGTCCACGTTCTGACCGAAGTAGCTGTAAGGCCAGCCGTAGAACGCGCCATCGTGTACGGCCGTCATGTAGTCGGGCACCAGGTCGCTGCCGAGTTCGTCGCGCTCGTTGACCGAAGTCCACAGTTCACGGCTCTCCGGTTCGAACGACATTCCCACGGGATTGCGGAGACCGGAGGCGAAGACCCGGTGACTTCCGGTGGAAGGGTCCACTTCCCAGATCGCGGCCCGGCCTTCCTCTTTGTCGATCCCGTTCTCGCCGGCATTGCTGTTTGAGCCGATCGCGACGTAGAGCTTCATGCCATCCGCCGAGGCCACGACATTCTTGGTCCAGTGATGATTGATGGGGCCTGCGGGGAGGTCGATGACCCTCACTCCCGGCGAGCGGATCTCGGTTGCGCCGGGCTCGTAGGCAAACCTCACGAGCGCGTCGGTGTTGGCCACGTAGAGAACCTTGCCGACGAGCGCCATGCCGAAGGGCGAGGCGAGCCCCGAGAGGAAGACCGTGCGCGTTTCGGCGATGCCGTTCTCGTCCTGGTCTCGCAGCAGCGTAATTCGGTTGGCGCTCGGCGCCGCCCCCCCGGCCTTCTTCTGGAAATGCCTGACGAACCATCCCTTGATCCCTCTGCTGTCATCGGGTCGAGGCGGGCCGTTGGTCTCGGCAACGAGAACATCTCCATTCGGGAGCACGTACAGCCATCGGGGATGATCGAGTCCGCGCGCGAAGGCCGCCACCGACATCCCTTCAGCAGCAGTCGGTCCAGCACCTTCCGCCCAACCCCTGGCCGTGGCGACGTTCACAACCGGGATCAGCGACCTGCGAGGCGGCGGCAGAGCCGGATTCGGCCCCGTGCCTGCCGCCTGCGAAAGCCGCGCGGCTGCGCCGCAGGCCATGGCGCTGGACATGGCCACCGCGACGAGGAATCGGCCGACCTGATTGGAACGCCCCATCATGGTTGCGCCTCAGCTCCTCGCGAACTCGAGCAGGTCAGCGTTCAGGGCATCCTTGTGAGTATCCGCGAGGCCGTGCGGCGCGCCCTCGTAGATCTTCAGCGTCGATCCCTCTACCAGCGTCGATGAGAGAAGTCCGGAGGCGGCGATGGGCACCACCTGATCATCGTCTCCGTGAATGATCAGGGTGGGCACGTCGAACTTCTTCAGGTCCTCGGTGAAGTCCGTCTCGGAAAACGCCTTGATGCAGTCGAAGGCGTTCTTGTGGCCCGCCCGCATGCCTTGCAGCCAGAAGGAGTCCATGACACCCTGCGATACCCTGGCGCCCTTGCGGTTGGCGCCGAAGAAGGGGCCGCTTGCGATGTCCTTGTAGAGCTGGGACCGATCCTTTAGGGAACCTTGGCGGATGCCGTCGAAGACGTCGATGGGGAGCCCGCCGGGATTGGCCTTGGTCTTCAGCATCAGGGGTGGAACGGCCGAGATGAGCCCGACCTGAGCGACCCGTTTGGTCCCGTGCCGGCCGATGTAGCGCGCGACCTCGCCGCCGCCGGCCGAGAAGCCGATCAGGATGGCGTCCCTCACATGGAGCTTCTCGATGAGCTCGGAAAGATCGTCCGCATACGTGTTCATGTCGTTGCCATTCCACGGCTGGCTCGACCGCCCATGGCCCCGCCGATCATGCGCGATGCAGCGGAAACCGTTCGAGGCGAGGAACAGCATCTGCGCCTCCCAGCTGTCGGCACTCAGCGGCCAGCCGTGAGAGAAAACGATGGCGGGGCCAGCACCCCAGTCTTTGTAGTAGATCTCGGTGCCGTCTCGCGTCGTGATGGTGCTCATGGTCGGTCCCTTGCCTCAGGGTAGAGCAAAGCCTGTGCCCATCGTGGCGCCATAAAGGGCTGGCTGGTTCGAGCCTCCGGGACGGCCTGGTCGGCGCGGAGGCCAAGGGCGGCGACGTTCGTCCTGGAACAATCTACAAAATGGACGCATGCCATCCCCACTCAGCTTCACGCCAACCAGCGAAGACGGGGATGTGTTCGTGGTGAAAGCCGGGTGCGAGTTCGAGCTGTTGTCGAAGAATCCCGTCGGCGACGACGCCATGGCGACCCCCGCGATCTCGGATGGCACGCTGTACTCCCGCACCGGCGGGGCGGGCAGATTTCATGAGCTCCGCGACCTCCCTGCGCTCCCTGTGCGGTGTTCGCTGTTTGGTACAAGGGCAACTACGAGGCCCATCGCACAGAAGGGTCCCCGCATAGAGAGATACCGTGTTCCTATGGAAAGACGACTACCCACACCGACGTCTGGAAGTTTGGAAGTGATAGAGACTTCGAAGGTTGCGGGTCTCTTCCTTCTGGCGCCCCTCCTCTTCCTGACGCCCCTGCTCTTCGCCGGATGCTCGGCCAGCCCGGCCTCCCGGCCGCCCGCGCTGGGCGACGCCGGATCACCCGCGGCGATGACCGAGAGAACGCCGACGGCTGTGGGCGCCGTCCCGCCAATCGAAACCGGACTCTCCGTTCCTGCCGCCAATCGTGGGGAGGCCTCTCCCCTTCCCGCGATGCCGCCGACTCAGGCCACGGCCCGAAAGCGAACCGGGTCGGTCTCCGCGCCCCCGGTCGAGGCGACGCCCCCGCCGGTCGCCCCACCACCGCCGACCGCCAGAGAGTCGACGTCGGCTCCGCATCCGGAGCCAACAAGGCCCGTGGGCGACGCGGTTCCCGCGCCTGCGGTCGCGAAGGTATCAGTCGTGGTGGACACCGGGGGTCTAGTCGAGGTCGGCGCCACGAAACCCGGTCTGACCCGCATCGGGACCGACAAATGCAAGCTCTGCCACAAGGTCCAGTTCACGTCCTGGGCCAAGACCGCTCACGCGACTCGCACCCCGCCCCTCGACTGCGAGTCCTGCCACGGCCCGGGCAGCGAATACAAGAGTCTGACCATCATGAAAGATGCGCAGAAGGCGAGAGCGGCGGGCCTCGTCACTCCCGGGCGATCATTCTGCTCCAAGTGTCACACGGCCGCCTGGACCGATGACCTGCTGAAGCGATCACACGCGCACAAGGCCAGCTCCTGAGCACAATCGCCGTTCGCCTCCCGAGCGGGGCGCAAGGAACGTCGAACCTGGCCCAGGGCTTGCATGGTTCCATGTCCCGAAAGGGAGTCTATGGAACCAGGCACAGTCGCAAGCGACGAGGCGCGTCGCGTCGCGCAGCACGGAGCCGTAAAGGCGAAGCTCGAGGAGGACGTCCATAAGCGCATCACCCAGGAGGCGGCTTCGAGCAGCCCCGGCGAAAGGGACGAGGTGAAGAGCGTGGCCGCGGGCTTGAAGCACAAGGCTGCGGCTGAGGTGTCTGAATCCGAGGGCCAGCTGGATCGTGCCCGCAGCGCGACCCGCCTTTCCCAGATCGTCGACTACGTGTTCTACGTGATCTACGGTCTGATCGGCCTCGAGATCGTCCTCGAACTCCTGGGAGCCCGGCAGTCCAGCGGCTTCAAGCGCCTTCTCGACAGCGCCACGTCACCCCTGCTCGGTCCGTTTCGCGGCCTCATGCCCGATCCCTCTCTCGGCACGATGCAGCTCATGCTTTCATATGTCGTCGGCCTCGTGGTGTACCTACTGTTGCACCTGGCTGTCAACGGCCTCCTACGGCTGTTCGCTCAGCGAAAAGCCAGCATCTGAGCCTGTTGAAGCCGGGACGCTGGCCGTTGTCAACCAGGTCGTAAAGACATTCTCGGTCGCCCCGGGACATGGTCAATGACCCAGTCCCGACGCGAATCGCATTGCCACGACCAACGTCGATGGGATCGTTACGATCTTCGAGCCGCCATCAGGTGGCGCCTCCGGGGGGCCAAGAAACCTCGAGCTAACTGGACCACCAGTTCCCTCTTCTGGCCGTCGGGCGACTTCATCGCTTCGAGCGAAATGCCAGGCTCGCGCCCGCGCCGCCGACGGCGTTGGCCGGGAGCGAAGGCAGATTCATGGCTCCGAATACGTCAAACGGATTAGGTAGGATGTCCAACCCCATGGACGACCCGGCCTTCTGGCATCGGCTGCAGTTCGCCTTCACCATCACGTATCACTATCTCTTTCCCCAACTCACCATGGGCCTCGCGCCCTTTCTGGTGTTCTGGAGGTGGCGGGCGCTGCGCACCGGCAGCGAAGCGCATGCCAAAGCCGCCCGGTTCTGGAGCCGCATCTTCGGCATCAACTTCGCGGTGGGTGTCGTCACCGGCATACCGATGGAGTTTCAGTTCGGAACCAACTGGTCGGAGTTTTCGAAATACTCGGGCGGGGTGATCGGCCAGACCCTGGCCATGGAAGGCATGTTCGCCTTCTTCCTGGAGAGCGCCTTCGTGGGCGCCATGGTGTGGGGCGAGCGCCGGCTGGGGCCGAAGAAGCACTTCATCGCCACCGTGCTCACCGCCCTCGGGAGCTGGCTCTCCGCGTACTTCATCCTGGTCACGAACGCGTTCATGCAGCATCCCGTCGGCCACGTGGTCACGCCTGAAGGCACGCTCGTGATCGGCGACCTCGCCGCGTATCTTCTGAACCCCTGGGCTTTCGTCCTTTTCGCCCACAATCAAGCGGCCGCTCTCGTGACCGGCGCGTTCGTGGTGGCCGCGGTGGGTGCTTATTACCTCCTTCGCGGCGATCACCACGAGCAGGCGAAGCTGTACGTTGAGTGGGGAACCGCGGCCGGTCTCGTGGCCGCGGTGCTGGTGGCGTTCCCCACCGGCGACATTCAGGCCAAGTTCGTGGCGAAGCACCAGGAGGTGTCGCTCGCCGCGATGGAGGGAAGGTTCGAGAGCGGGACGGAGGCTCAGATCAACCTCATCGGCCAGCCCAACGTGAAGATGCGGCGCCTCGACAATCCCGTCGCCTTGCCGGGGCTGCTGAGCTTCCTCGCCTTCGGGACTTTTCACAGCAATGTGCGCGGTCTCAACGACTTTCCCGAGGACCAGTGGCCGACGAACATCGAGCTGCTCTATTACTCTTTTCACGTGATGGCCGGCCTGGGCACGATCTTCATCGGCCTGATGGCGCTCGCGAATCTTCAGCGCCTGCGCGGGCGTCTCACTACCACCCCGCTGCTCCTGTGGGCCCTGATGCTGGCTTTCCCTTTTCCGTTCATCGCCAACACCGCGGGCTGGATGACCGCGGAACTCGGCCGCCAGCCCTGGTTGATCTGGGGTCTCTTCCGCACGTCGCAGGGCTACAGCGATGTGGTGAGCCAGGGCGATGCCCTCTTCACCCTGATCGGTTTTGCCGGCCTCTATTCCGCGGTGGGCCTCCTGTATCTCTTCATGGTCGGTCGCGAAGTCCTCCATGGACCGGAGGGCGGTCACGGCGAACCGCCGAGCCTCTACCCGGAGGTGGTGAATGGTTGAGGCCTGGTTCGCCATCCTCTGCCTGATGCTCGCGACCTACGCAGTTCTGGACGGCTGGAACATCGGTTGCGGCGTGGTTCAGTTCCTGGTCGCGCGCACGCCGGCCGAAAGGCGCCAGGTGGTGAGCGCCATCGGTCCGCTCTGGACGTGGCACGAGGTCTGGCTGGTGGCGTCGGGCGGTGTCCTCTTCGTAGCCTTTCCGGCCGTCCTCGCGGTGGCGCTGCCGGGCTTCTACCTCGCGGTCTTCGTCCTGCTCTGGTGCCTGGTCGGCCGCGGCCTCTCTCTCGAGTTCGGCGGCCACATCGACGACGCCCTGTGGCGGACTTTCTGGGACGTGGCCTTCGCGGTGGTGAACGTCCTCATCGCGGTGCTGTTGGGAGCCGCCCTCGGCAATCTGCTGCGCGGTCTGCCCATCGGCCCCACCGGCAAGTTCTCCCTCGCCTTCTTCACCGATTTCAAGACGCAGGGCGAGGTCGGCATCCTCGACTGGTACACCACC
>JANODX010000255.1:0-9484 GCA_031412915.1 Vicinamibacteria bacterium
GATCCTGCGCGCGGCCAGAGCCCGCCGAGGTCGAGTCCGTCCCGCCAATGGCGAAAGCGATCCATTCCCACGGCGCGTCGCGGCGCGAGTTCCGGCCGGTCCGGGGCGACGAGGCGGGGAGACCTCGTAACCCCAAGGGCCACTCGCCCTAGGGTAGGGGGTTGCCCCGTCAGAACCAGCCCGGCCCGGTTCGCCTGGCGGCCCTTGCCAGGCGCTCGGAACCCCAATCGCGATCAGCGCAAGCGCGAAAACCAGACGTCCTTCGCATCCACCAGGTACTCGACGCTCCCCTGCCGGAGATAGAGCCAAAGTTGCCCGGAGAACTCGACCAGCCTCGACCCGACATAGGTGCCGGGAGCCAGGGCGACGAAGTCGGAGTCTCGGCACGCGTCGGGCCTCTTGCCCCTCGGCAGCCCCGTCCAGCCCCTCGGAACGTCGATGGCCTGGCCGACCAACTCCCGGATCTCTCGCTCCTGGCGTTCGTCGGCGGTCTCCACGGAGAGAACGCTCTCGACGCTCGCTCTCTGAGCGGGCTCGAGACGGTCGAGGCCCAGCGCGTGAGCCGCACGTGCGGCGGCCTTTCGAGTGCTCTCCTCCTCGTGGATGTCCTCGACGACGCGGACGAGGGCCGCAAGCGCGGCGGGATCCCCGATACGTTCGAGCACCCGGGCCACGTCGAACGTGCCGCGTCCTCCTAGCGCCTCGGTGAGCGGGATGACCGCCGCAGAACCCAGCGCCTCGACCGCGTCCCAGTCGGCATCGGCGAGGGCCAGTCGTGCGTGGTCGGCCGGCTCACCGGGCACCCATCCGATGCCCCGCAGCAGCTTCGCCGCCTCGGCCCGCACATCCTGGTCGGGGTCCGAGAGCCGACGGGCCAGGGCCGCCGATGGCACGTCGAGCCCGCGCTCCCGCAGTGCGCCGAGAGTTCGCACTGCTTCGCGGCGCACCATCCAGTGGGGATCCTCGGCGGCGCACAACACCGGCTCGATGCAGCGGGCGTCTCCGAGTCGCTTCAGGGCCGCTAGGGCGGCCGCGCGCACTTCGGCCTCGGGCCGACCGAGCGCGGCGACGAGCGGAGCCGCTGCGGCATCCACTTCCCGGGTCTCGACGAGAGCATTGGCGGCGTCCTCGGCGGTCCGGGACGGTGCCGACGCGACCAGCGCGGCGAGAGGGGCGGCCATAGCGCGCAGCATCTCGAGGGCCTCCACGGGTGCCCGCGTGCGTTGGCTGCCGACGAACAGGCTGGCCAGCACCGGGAGCGCACGCACATCGCGGCGCCGTCCGAGGGCGAGGGCGGCGGCCTGGCGGATCGCGTCGCTGCGGTCGCTAAGCGCCGCCTCGAGGATCGGGGTCGCCCGCGCATCGTCGGTCTTGCCGAGCGTGGCGATGGCGGCCAACCTGGTGGCGGTGTCCGAGGAACGAGCCTGACGCAGCGCCCACCACAACATGCATTCCTCCGATCACGCCACCGTCTTCGCGCCCCGGGGCGACCGCGGGGGGCGCGGGCGGCGAGCTTTGACGCCCGTGACCATCGGGAGCCGCATCGGTTACTTTGTGAACCGTGTCACGCGGCCGTTCTCGACGAGGAACTCGTCGTAGCCGCACGACATGATTGCGCCGGTGCTGCCGGCTTCGACCGAGATGAACGGGTCGCGGTAGCGCAGTTTGCGCCGGCACGCCGCGTCGATGATGTCTTCGGTCATGCCGACGGCGATGCGGCCTTTCGCAACGAGGTCCCAGATGGCCGCGCTCCACTTGGGATGGGCCTTGCGTGGCTCCTCGAGAAAGAAATCGTCCGTGGGCTTCCACACCGCCCGCTCGCCGCCCGAGGTCGAAAGCCGATGGAACCGCGGATCGCCAACCGACGACATCCCGCCCTCGCGTCCGTCATCCAGACGCCAGTACACGGTGATTGGGCCGAACGGATGTCCCCAGTCGACCCTGGAGAACTGGACGCGCGCCAGGTTCGACACGATGATCTGGCCGATGCCCTTTCGGGGATCGCCGTCGGGCGCATACAGGATCAACTCGCCGCCACGAACCCATACCGGCTTGCCGTGAAGCGGCGCCACCAGCCTCTCGACCGCCTCCCGCTCCGTGAAGAAGCCAAGCGACGACTCGGAGCAGGCTTCGACTATTTCCTGTGTGCCATCGAGGCGTATCTCGAGATAGCGCCCGTCGTTGCCGAACGGGCTCTTGTCGCCAAGGGCAGTGATCGTTCCCGCCTTTCCGGCGTACTCGGCATTGGGCAGCCTTTCTTGCGGCTTGAGTTTCGGGCGGAAGCAGCCGGGTAGACCGCCGGCAATCTCCTTGAAGGGACTGCCCTTGCCTTCGCCTATCAGGACGACGCGCTCGCCGATCCACGTTTGCGCCTTCTCGGCGTCGGACAGGGGTTGTTGAGTCACGAGGAGCCCGGCGACGAGAGCGGCGGCAAGCACCATGTCTGGTCCTTAGCGAGTGATTTCTATCGTGGCGGCGGCGCTGCGGATCGCTATCGAGAGCCGCTTCGCCTCATCGGGCCCGGCGGCGAGGATCTCTGTCTGTGGCCCGCCGCCAGTACGATTCCCTGCCGCGTCGATCTGAAACACCGACCCGCTCGAGGTCCAGCACACCTGAGTGAACGTGGTGCCGGCCTCTTCCGCGATTCTGATCTCCTTGGCCGGCACAGTCGCTCCTGTCAGCACAAACTTCCAGACGACGCCGGGCGTCGTCTTGTCGAGCGAGCAACGATTCGGGACGGGCGGGGCCGGCGGCAGCGAGGGCGGCCGGATCGGATCGGTATAGTCACGGACGTGGGTGTTGGTGATCTCGGCGGACGTCACGATACCCCAGGGCGTGGTCAGCTTCACGTTGCGTTTGACCGACGACGACGCTTGGCCGTGCGCGGCCACGCCCAGAATCACGGGAACGAGCTCGTTGATCGGAATAGATCGTTTCGCCGACACGGTCTGCACCTCGATGGCCTGCACGATCGTCGAGGTTGCGGCGGATCGAAACTCTCCGAGCACGGGATCCGCGAGCAGGTCGACCCGGATGCTTGATATAAGGCAGCAGCCCTCACCAACGCCCAGCCGTCCCACCATGGCGCCGCCAAGGCTACTGGAGAAGCGGTAGGCCATGCCGAGCGGCGATGGGTCAACGAGCTCACGTCCCTCGACGAACAGGGACCGGACCACGGCCTCCTTGGTCAGGTGGACGCCTTTCTCATCGATGGCCGTGACGTGTGTGCCGTCCACCACGAGATAGGCCACACCCTTGTCCGGCGTTGTCGCGACGCGCTTCAGGACGAGAAGGCCGGTTACCTGCCCGGTGATCGTTTCGCCCGTCGTTAGGCGAATCGACGTCTCTGGCGGCTGGGTGATTGTGGCGCCGAGGGCGGTGCTGCCAGCCACGACAGCGGCGAACGGCAGATGCAAAGGTCGCATGAGGCCCCTCAATTCTCTCGGCGCATCTTACGGGCTTTCGGCCCGCGCGGGGTAGTGCTATTCCTCAGGAATCCCCACCGAATGACCTACCGATTCATGACCGCGGCCGGGAAGAAACGGCCGGAAACCCTTCTCGTGGCCCACAAGCCACCGTCCTGGTCTCGCCGCCGCAAACCATCCCCGTTCGAATGCGCCTAACCCGCGTGCCCTGCGGCGGAGTCCAACCCGGAGCTGTTTGTCAGGCTGCTCGCAAGAGCGGGCCTGCGGGATATCGACCATGACCCGCGCCTACGTCGACGCCCTGCACGGAACCCTCTGCCGCGTGCTGCACGCCCAAGGACCGCGCCTGGGCTCCGAACCTTCGACGGGAGCGCGGCGCTCGCCGCGGGCGGCGCCCTGCATCGGCTGGATCTCGCCCATGCCGTCCTGGGGAAGGACAATCACTGGCGCGAACTCGAAGCGAGCGGCCTGCGCCGCGGGGGCCACAAGGATCCCCGTGGACAATCAGAGCCCCGAGGCCGTCGTGGGATTGTTTGCACTGCGGTTCAAAACCGCTCAGGCTTCGGGACAACAGATGGCCCCCGTTTCCTCGGCATTGGTGGGCTCCCGTATCCAAGGAAGGCGCCCCCCTGCATGGGAAATCCTGCCGCACGAGGCTGGACCCGTCGGAGGCTGCGAAGGTTGCGCTCGGAATCGAGCCCTGAGCGGCTGCCTTGAGCGCTTCCGAAGGCCTAGCGGGACTTGACCGATCGGTCTGGCGCTTAGTACCGTGATTCACCCGAATGGAAGGACAGGGCATGCAGAGCCTCAAATTTATTGTCGCGCTGACACTCTGCGTGGCCACCGAATCGGCCGCAGCGCCAAAGGCAGCCCAAGCTGACCCCGATATTAGGACCGGCCCCTCGGCCCCGGGCCGGGCCCACGGTGGAGTGATCTCCGCCCTGGCGATCAGCCCCGACGGCAGGCTGCTCGCGTCATCGTCGGGCGACGAACTCAACACCATCAAGATCTGGTCCCTGCCTGACGGGCGGTTGCTGCGGACCCTTGCGGGCACCCCGGGCGCCGTGCTCAGCTTCTCGAATGGGGGGCTGTCGACTGCCGAGGGGCTCGGTCATTCTGACCTGGTCAACTTCGTGACCTTCTCGAGCGTCGGAGGCCTGTTGGCATCAGGCTCGGTCGATAACACGGTGAAGATCTGGTCCCTGGCGGACGGTCGTGTGCTCTCGACGCTGAAGGGGACCAGAATCAGGAACGTCCGGAGGGATGAACGCATTCGAGGCCTCGCGTTTACGCCCGACGGGAGGCAGCTCGTGTACACCGACGAGTTCGGCGTCCACGTTCGCACCGCCCGAGGGGAACGGCTCGTGGCTGAGCAGAATACGGGTTGGGTCTATCCCCTTTTGGCGGTCTCCCGAGACGGAAAGTGGGTGGCGACCGCGTGCACGTCCTGCTACCCGGAGTCGCAAAGCCAGAAGCTCGCACTTTGGTCCCTTCCCGCTCTCAAGCGGATCGCGGAAGTGAACCCGCAGAGCAACAAGACTGAAGCTCTCTCCTTTGCCCCTGATGGCAAGTGGCTGATCACGGCCGGGGACGGAGCGATCCGCCTTTGGACCACGCCGGGTCTCCTATTCGATCGCAAGGTCGATGAAAAGAGCGCAGTTTACGGGCTGACGATCTCCCCGAAGGCCGACCGCCTCGCCGTGGCCATTCGCCGAGGCTCTGAGGGGGGCGCCGTTGTCAAGATGTGGTCGCTTCCGGACCTCCAACCCGTAACGCATCTTAAGATGCCGAAGGACTTCGAGTCGGCAACGGATGTTGTGTTTGCGGCCGCCGGCGGGCGTCTGATAGTCGCAGGCATGAACGGGCATATCGCAACGTGGGACAGAACCACGGGGGAGTTTGGGCCTTACTTGCTTGATCCGGCCGTAAAGTAGTCAGGGGCGCCGGTCTGGTCGATTCGCCAGAGTTAGCCCCGAATCCGGAAAACTCGAGCCCTTCACATCAGGGCCCGAAGAACCTGTCGGTGGGGCTTTAACTATTTGGGGAGGTTGGAGCGGGCCCAGGGAGCGAGCGGGCTTGATGGCGCCGGGGTGTAAAGGCGAGGTGCTCCATCGAGAAGCGTCCTTTTCGCCGACCCGAGTCGGGTAGCGGAGCCCCGGCCCACGGACAGCGCGGGACTACCCGACCAGTACCGACCTTCAGGGGCGTGATTTGGCTCCGGGCACCTGGCAACGGCGTGCCCTAAGGCAGGCTGCGCGCCCCGGGCGAACCGAGCCCGGCTGGACTTGAGGGGCAACCCCTCTTGTTTCACTTACAATCCGACCATGGTGCGTCCTGAAGCAAACGAACGGCAGTTGAGTTTGTTTGCGAGCTGTATTGATCCAGCGGGTGAGAGTCCCGTCCCGGTAGGCGCCGGAGCGCCGGGTAGCAGGCCCCAGGCGCAGGGAGAGATCCCTGTGTCCCGAGCGGGGCGTGCCCCAAGGGCAGGCTGGCGCGCTCGAGAGCCTCTAAGGAGGGAGCAAGTTCGCGGGCCGCAACATGAAGTGAATCCTGCAGCCTCGTCAGATAAACAATGTGGAAGCCGAGCGGCTCATGTCACCGCGAAGGCAACACCGAGAGCACGAGACACCGGAAGTGCTCGAGGGTCCACCGGGGTATTGGGAGCAGCACGCGAACAGGGATTGATGCGGAACAGGAGAGACCCGTCTGCGAGGTCGTTGTCGCGACCGGGCGGGGCGTATAAGCCGAAGGCGAAAGCGCCCGCTGCGCAGCGGGAGTCCGAGGGGATCGTAGTACCTGAGATGGACGCGACGAATAACGCGTTTTATGGGAAGGGTCCCTGGAGTGGCCGTGCTGGTGAAGAAGGTAAGCGCGAGGGCATGGCCGGCGAGACCGGTTCCAATCACCCTCACGGGTTTGAGCCCGTGGACAAAGTGCGACAACTTCAACGCCAGCTTTACGTGTCGGCCAAGCGGTCGAAGGGTCGTCGTTTTCACGCATTGTTTGATCGCATCCACCGGAGTGACGTCTTGTGGGAAGCGTGGGAGCGAGTGAGACGGAACAAGGGCTCGGCGGGGGTGGATGCCCAAACGCTCGTCGAGATCGAGAGCTACGGCGTGGAGCGATTTGTCGAGGAGCTTCAGTCGGAGCTACGTGCAGGACGGTATCGGCCGAGCGCGGTCTTGCGCCGATACATTCCAAAAGCGGACGGGAAGAAGCGGCCGTTAGGCATTCCGACGGTCAGGGACCGAGTGGTCCAGATGGCGGCGACGCTTGTGCTGGAGCCGATATTCGAGGCGGATTTCCTACCGTGCTCGTGGGGTTTCAGGCGGAAGCGAGGGACTTTGGGCGCACTGGAGACGATCCGGAAGCTTGGAGCCACGGGCGCGGATCATGTGCTCGACGCCGACATCAAGGACTACTTTGGAAGCATCGATCACGAGAAGCTGTTGACTCTCGTGTCTCGACGCGTCTCGGATCGGAAGGTGCTGAAGCTGTTGCGGCAGTGGCTGCGTGCAGGAGTGATGGAAGACGGAAGGGAAGAGACGTCGATCTCTGGGACACCCCAGGGAGGAGTAATTTCTCCGCTGCTGTCGAACATCTACCTGCACGTTCTCGACGTGGTGTGGACGAAGCAGTGTGGCCGTCTGGGCACACTGGTGCGTTACGCCGACGATTTCGTGGTGGTGTGCGCCACCGCGGAAGCGTGCGAGGAGGCCGAACGCCGGATCACCGTGATCCTACGCCGGCTGGGTCTTGGACTGCATCCGGAGAAAACGAGGCGGCTGGATCTCTCGATGGGTCAGGAGGGATTCGACTTTCTCGGCTGCCACTTGCGGAAGCGGATGAGCGGTCGGATTCTGGAAAAGGAGGGCCGCAAGGTCTACTTTCTCCAGCGTTGGCCGTCTGATCGCAGCATGAAGCGAGTCAAGCAGCGCGTAAGGGAATTGACCGGTCGGACTCGGCTTGGGGTGAAGGACGCACGAGAGATCGTGAAGTCCCTGAACCTTGTGCTGCGCGGCTGGGGCAATTACTTTCGCACCGGGAACGCGGCTCAGAAGTTTACGCAGCTGGATACGCACGTTTGGACTCGTCTCCGCGCCTTCATGGTGAAGCGCAAGGGACGCAACCTGCGTGCGGGTGAGGCTCGGCTCTGGGATCGCGACTTCTTCCACCGCCTTGGATTGCACCGTCTGCGCGGAACCGTCAAATACCCGGAGGCTGCGTAATGCCGACATGTGAAAGACCACTGGTAAGCCGTGTGCCGGAAATCGGCATGCACGGTTTCGCGAATTCCCGCGTGGCAGGAAACTAGGATCTACCAATGAACCGCCGCAGGTTGATTCTGTGCGTGTTCCTGAATTTGGCCTGGGCATCGGCCGGAGCGGAACAATCCACTGCTCGGCTCACACCCGCGGACATCCCGTCAACGACCCCGGAGCTGCGCTACCTGATCAGCGTGTTGCTGACGGGCGAGGAGAAGCCGTCGAACATCTCAAAGGATCTTGGGTCGCCGGGATCGATGCCGGTGTTGTCCGCCGATCCGGGTGTCCCGATGAAAGCGGTGGCGGCGCGCGCGTTGGGGGCGCGCGGCCCGTCGGCCGCGGTCGCCTTGCCCTTTCTCATGCAGGAACTCCGCGCGTTGGTGGAGGTGTTTCTAAAGGAGGGGCGCTACACGACCGCGCCCGCAACATCTCTGCAGCAGGAAGCCGCGCCCGCGATCGGCAAGATCGGGGGCTTCGAAGCTCTGCAGCAGGCGCTCGCGCACGCTCGCGGCCACTATCGAAACTACATCTACACGGCCATGGCCGAGACGGGTGACTCACGAGCGACCGACCTTCTGTTGGGTTTGATCGACAAGGAATCGTTGTCGATGGGAGGGCCGGGCCAGGCGGCAGCCAGCGCGCTGGGCCGACTCCGCGAGCGTCGTGCAGTCGAGCCGCTCCTGAAGCACTTGCGGGAGGGCGGGCTACTGAGCAGGGATATGGCCATGAGGGTTCTCGGAGAGATCGGTGACCCGCGCGCCATCGAGCCGTTGATCGAGCACATCTCCAAGGTGCGCATGCCCGGCCCGCGCGCGACGGCGGGCCAGGCGCTCGCGGAGCTCACCGGACAGTCGTTCGGCCGCGACAAGAAGGCGTGGAAGGACTGGTGGGAGCGCGAAGGCCGGGCTCGTTACGCAGCGTCGCCGTCGCCAGCCGTTGGCCTTGTATCAGTGCCGACTGACGTGACCGAGACCACAACTCACCACCAGGTCTCGATTAAGACCGGCGCCGGCACAATCTTCGCGGTGATTCTCACCAATACTCAGGCGCGGACGCACACCGACCCGAACCGCCCTCCGATGACAGCGAACCGGTGCGATCTTGCATCGAGCGATGCGGGCGTGCTGTGGAAAGTAATACTGGAGGGTGCGGAGATCCCCGCCAAGGAGGTAACCCTCCTCGACGAACGCGGGCAGCCGTTTCAGCAGCCTTGCTGGAGCAGCTCCGGCACCGTGTACGCGCTCGACACGGCCGGCAAGAGCACCGGGGGCGGACCCAGGACGGAGTTTCTCGCGGCAGGACCGGAATCGCCGCGCCAGCTGACCCTCAAGATCGGTGAGACCTTAACCGCCATCATGCTTTCAAGGAAGGCGGACGTTCCGGAAATCAAATGAAGACATGTACATCCTGGATAGAGGAGAGCTACGGGAGCGACAGTTGGCTCCGGTTCAACCGGAATCTGGCGGCACTGACCCTCATCCTGATGGGATTCATGGCCGGCCTTTCGCGCTGACCTTCAACCTCTGGCACGCCTTCGGCGTGATATGAGCGTGAAGAGGCCTGGCCGTTCGGGCACCCTTGAGCGAGGGTGTCACACATGAGGAGACGGGAGGGCGACGTGTCGAGTCGACCAAGCACAACAGCCGGCGTACTGCTAGTCATGTGTTTCACGCTGTTGGAGTCTTATCCAGGGCGAGGCGTGCGCGACGTACTTTCTCGATGATCGTTTCGGCCTTCGCCTTCCAGACAAATGGTCGAGGGCTGTCGTTGTGCCCGTCGATGTAGTCGGAGATT
>JANODX010000256.1:0-18001 GCA_031412915.1 Vicinamibacteria bacterium
CGCCGTGCTGCTCTCAACCAATGCCGGCGTGCATTTCACCGACATGACCGAGGACGCGTCCGACCAGTTCTACGCCGTGCAGCTCCACCCGGACCACCATGCCCTGGTGACCAATCCCGGCAACTGGCAGCAGTTCTTCGACTTCGGTGACGGTGGCGTTGTCCGTTCGAACGGCGTGTTCGTGAACGACTCGGCCGACTGCGCGAGTCCGAAGGACATCACCAACGCGGCGCGGCTGGCGTTCTGCCAGCTCGTCCTGGCCCGCATCCCGGAACGCCTGGAGCCCATCAACAAGGGCCTCCGGACGCTCCACTTTTACGAGATCGAATACAACAAGAGCAACCCCGACATCATCGCGGGCGGCACGCAGGATAACGGGTCGTGGGAGACGCTCGGCGACAAGGACACCTGGATCAACACCAACATCGCGGACGGCGGGCACAACGCCTACGACGCCCTTGGAGGGAACCCCAACTTCCGGCTCACGGGCTGGCAGCAGGGCCAGCTCGAGGTGAGCTTCACGCCGCAGGACCAGGTGGACGTGACGTGGATCGCGGACAATCTGTTCGTCTTCTACGGCAACGAGGCCGTGCCGTTCATCGGCAACGCGATCACCGACCCGGTCACGCCAGGATGGATTTGGACGGGACGCGAGCACGTATTCCGATCGAAGAACTACGGCCTGAATCCCGACTTCCCGCGTGCCAAGGTCATTGAGCACTGCAACGTCTGGACAGGCGACGGCGACATCGATGAAATCGGGGGCTATGTGCCAACCACTGATCTCTGCGACGACTTCCGGCCGCTCGGCAATCCGGGCGTGGCCGGCCGCCTGACCCAGACCGGCTTCGGCGCCGACCGCCTCGGCGGCCACGTCGCGGTGGTCGAACGCGGCAAGAACGACACATCGACGCTCTGGGCGGCGACGAGCACGGGACGGGTCTTCGTGTCGACGAACGCAGACGCCGCCAACGCGGCCTCGGTGCAGCTCGTCCGGATCGACAACATGACCACGAACGCGCCGCCGCGGTACCCGTCGTCGATCTTCGTCGACCCGGCCGATTCGAACCATGCCTGGATCACCTACAGCGGCTTCAACGCCAAGACGCCGCTGACGCCGGGCCATGTCTTCGAGATGCGGTTCGTTCCGGCGAGCGGACCCAATCCGGCGACGGCGACGTTCACGTCCCTCGACGGCCACAAGATCAACGGGTACGGCGACATCCCGGCGACCTCGATCGTCGTTTCCGGAAACGGCACACTGTACGTTGGCAACGATTTCGGTGTCGTGCAGAAGCAGAAGAACTCGTCCGTCTGGCATATGACGGCGGCGGGACTGCCGAACGTGACCGTGGCCGACCTCGTCCTGGTGCCGGAGCGGGGCGTCCTGTACGCCGCAACCCACGGCCAGGGAGTGTGGCAGCTGAAAGTGCAGTGACCGCAGGCGTCCCGTGTGTGCGTCGGGGGACCCTCGACGCACACACGGCGGCGCCGTCTCGCTGAAAGTGCCGCCGTACCCCGAAAGGCCCGACCAGGAGTTGCGGTGCCCGAGGGTAGCAATCAGTCGCTCGACCGCTTTCGGGGTGGCAGCCACTCCGTCGAAAGGGACCCCCCTTCGACAGGCTCAGGCACCGTCCTTGACGCAACGCGCGCCGTGTTGCGAGCGGAGGCCGAGGGGCCTCGCCGAACGGAGGGGAGCGGCGCGAAGCCGGCCCTTGGGGCCCAGGGATCCTGTGAGTCAAGGCGGGGCGGCATGCCCCGCGCCGATCATTGATGGACGAAGTTGCGCGCCCCGGAGGTGAGGCGAGGACACGCCCCTCGGCCGCAGCTCCACCACCGTCGCGCGCCATCGGCGGTCCCTTCGACACTTCGACGAGCTCAGTGCGGGCAAGCTCAGGGACCACGCTTCGACACTTCGACGCTTCGACAGGCTCAGCGCGAGCGCCGCAACAGGCTCAGCGCAGGCAGGGTCAGGGACCACCCTTCGACACTTCGACAAGCTCAGTGCGGGCAAGCTCAGGGACCATCGTTTGACAGACTCAGCGCGACGCGTTGACCCCGGCGCTCGCGCACGATAGCGTCCGTCGCGGATCTCCTCCATGCCCCTGAACGTCCACGACAATGTCCTCGCCGCCATCGGCCACACCCCCCTCATCCGCCTGAATCGCCTCACCCGCGAGATCAAGGCCACGGTCTACGCGAAAGTCGAGAGCACGAATCCGGGCAACAGCATCAAGGACCGGATGGCGGTCAAGATGATCGAGGAGGCCGAGCAGAAGGGGCTCCTGAAACCGGGCGGCACGATCATCGAAGGGACGTCCGGCAACACCGGCATGGGCCTCGCCATCGCCGCGATCGTGAAGGGCTACAAGTGCATCTTCACCACCACCGACAAGCAGTCGAAGGAGAAGGTCGATGCCCTGCGCGCGTTCGGCGCCGAAGTGATCGTCTGCCCCACCGATGTGGATCCCGAGGATCCGCGGTCGTACTACTCGGTCTCATCCCGACTGGTCCGGGAAACCCCAGACGGCTGGAAGGCCAACCAGTACGACAACCTCTCGAACTCCGAAGCGCACTACGAGACCACCGGTCCCGAGATCTGGGAGCAGACCGAGGGGAGGATCGATCACCTTGTGGTGGGTGTGGGCACCGGCGGCACCATCTGCGGCGCGGGCAAGTTCCTCAAGGAGAAGAAGCCATCCGTGAAGTGCTGGGGCATCGACACCTACGGCTCCGTCTTCAAGAAGTACAAGGAAGAAGGCGTCTTCGACAAGCACGAAATCTACCCGTACGTGACCGAAGGCATAGGCGAGGATTTCCTGCCCCAAAACGTGGACTTCTCGGTGATCGATCATTTCGAGAAGGTGACGGACCGCGACGCCGCGATCTACACGCGGGAGATCGTCCGTCAGGAAGGAATCTTCGCGGGGAACTCGGCCGGATCGGCCATCGCCGGCCTCCTGCAGCTGAAGGATAGGTTCAAGGCGGGAGAAACCGTGGTAGTGATCTTCCACGACCACGGCACGCGCTATCTTGCCAAGATGTTCAACCCCGACTGGATGCGGGCCATGGGCTACGAGACGCTGGCGGGCCCCACCGCGCGCGACCTGGTGAAGAACAAGAGCGTCTCGGATCTGGTGGGTGTTGAAGTCACGGACACCGTCGAACAGGCGCTCCGCCGCATGACCGAGAACAACTTCTCCCAGATCACGGTGAAGCAGGACCAGCGCATCGTGGGGTCGCTGAGCGAGACCCACGCCTACGCCTGCATGGTTCAAAAGCCGTCGATCCGCCACGAGCCGGTAGGCCAGATCATGCAGAAGGCGTTCCGGTTCATCGACATCGAAACCCCGGTGACCCTCCTCGCCTCGATGATCACGCCGGAAAATCCGGCCTTGCTCGTCCGCGACTTCCCCGCCGACAAGACCTACATCCTCACCGGCTCGGACGTCCTCACCGCCATCTGATCGCCCCGAGCAAGGGGTGGTCCTTGAGCTCGTCGAAGGGAGGTCCCTGAGCTCGCCTGCGCTGAGCCTGTCGAAGCGTCGAAGGGACCGCCAATGGCCGTGGTTCCTCCTTGAACTGAGCACTCTCGCGGGCGCCTTCGCTGTGGCCCGCCGATCCCAAGGGCGAGGCGGGCATGCCCTCAGAGCGGGAGCGCTCCTCACCTCGGGCTGATCGACCACGGGCGGAATCGCTACTCGGCTCGTCGCTTATTGGGCCCGAACACCGCCGACGAGATCCGGCGACTCGGGCCCAAAATCCCGCAGGATGGGCATGCCCGCCTCACCCACGGGATCGGCTCCGTCTCCGTTCAAACAAGCGAACCCAGGAATCTCGAGAAGTGGGCTCTTCTGTTTGAACAAAGATGGAGCGTGGCCGGGGGGTGGGTGGGTCGCTCGCGCCGGGGCGTCGAGAGCGAGTCGCCGCAATTCGTCTGATCCTTCGCGGGTCGCCGAGGCGAGCAAGGAAGACACGAATCAGACGTTCGCCCAGCACAGTCTGACGCGCGAGCCGTACCCGGCGCGGCGAGCCCACTCGCCCCCTGGTCACGCGGGCCCCAACGAGGATGCCTGCCGCTCACGGGAGATCGCTTCCATCGCTTTCTAGAACAAGCCGAAATGATGCAGCAGCGTGCGCAGGCTCAGGACGATCACCAGCAGGCCGACGATCACCATCAGCCGCTTCACCGCGAAATGCCTGCAGACCCAGGCCCCGATCGGCGCTGCCGGCAAACCGCCGAGGGCCAGGCCCAGGATCATCTGCCAGTTCGACAGGCCGATGGTCAGAAAGAAAGTCACCGACGCCGCCACGGTGACGAAGAACTCCACGGCATTGACGGTGCCCACGGTGGTGCGGACGTGATTGCCTCGCACGATCAAGGTGCTCGCCACCACGGGGCCCCAGCCGCCTCCCCCGATGGTGTCGAGAAGCGCGCCCACGAAGCCGAGGGGAGCGAGATGGGTCGTGACGGAGCGGGGAGGAAACTCCCGAAACGCCTTCGCGACGATGATCAGGCCCATGACGAGAAGGTAAACGGCCACGTAAGGTCTGAGGGCCTCCCCGGGCAGACTGGTCAGGATGTAGGCGCCGATGATCGCGCCCAGAACCCCGGGGAAAAGCAGTCTCCGAAAGAGCGGTCGGTCGATGTTCTCGAACGCGTGATGCGAAATCGCGGAGGCGCCCGTGGTGAAGCATTCGGCGGCGTGGACGGTGGCGCTGGCCGCGGCGGGGGTCACTCCGAAGGTCAGGAGAAGACTCGACGCGGTGACGCCATAGGCCATCCCCAAGGCACCGTCGATCAACTGCGCCACGAAACCGGCGGCCACGCACCACCAGAACTCGGGTATCACTCCCGTCTCGCCGCCATCGTCGTCAAGCGCGCGGATGGTATCAAACGGCGATCCAAAGAAAATGCTTGACGTCGGCCCGGGGTTTAGGCGTACACTCCGCTTCCTCTGTGCAACCGACTCACTTTCTGACCTCCACTACCTACACGATGATGCCCCGCGGCATGCGCTCCATGCGCATGCCCTGCCGCGGGGCCGAGGTTTTTTTGAGCTAGGCACAGTTCAACAAAGCAACACCCTCAAAGACCCGCTACCCGGACTTCCGAGCGGGTCTTTTGTTTTTGGTCCCGTTTCGGCTCCTCCGGTCGCGAAGTCTTCACTTCAACAACCACCACCAGGAGAAACCGACCATGACCAACCACCAGCTGCGCCCCGACACCCTCGCCATTCACGCGGGGCAAGCCTTCGACCCGCGCACCGGCGCCGTCACGTTCCCCATCTTCCAGACCTCGACCTTCGCCCAGCATGCCCCCGGCGAGAGTCGCGGGTACGCCTATGCCCGCGGCGACAACCCCACGAGGCGAGCGCTCGAAGAGTGTCTGGCCGCGATCGAGGGCGCGCGATACGGGGTCGCGTTCGCCTCCGGTCTGGCCGCGGTCAACGCGGTCCTCAGCACGCTCCAGCAGGGCGATCACGTCATCGCCGGCCGCGATCTGTACGGGGGTTCGTACCGGCTGTTCACCAAGGTCTTCGCGAAGTTCGGCGTGCGCTTCAGCTTCGTCGACACCTCGAAAGTCGCGGACATCGAGGCGGCGATCGAGCCCGCCACGAAGCTCCTGTGGCTCGAAACCCCGTCGAACCCCCTCCTCACCATCACCGACATCAAGGCGTCGGCCGCGGCCGGACGAATCCGAGGCATTCGGGTTCTCGTCGACAACACGTTCGCTACACCCATCACTCAGCGGCCGCTCGAACTCGGAGCCGACCTCGTCCTCCACTCCACCACCAAGTACCTCAACGGTCACGGCGACGTCATCGGCGGCGCCATCCTCACCAACGATCCGGAGATCGACCGCGAGGTTCGTTTCCTTCAAAACGCCATCGGCGGCGTGCCCGGGCCTCAGGATTCGTACCTGATTCTGCGCGGACTCAAGACGCTGTCCCTCCGGGTCGAGCGCCATTGCCAGAACGCCCTGAAAGTGGCCGAGTTCCTGGCCGCCGATTCCCGCGTGCGCAAGGTTCATTATCCCGGTCTCAAGACCCACCCGGGTCACGAGATCGCGGCGCGCCAGCAGACCGCGTTTGGAGGCATCGTCAGCTTCGACCTCGAAACCCGCGAGGAGGCGAACGCCTTCTGCACCTCGACCCGGCTCTTCGCTCTCGCCGAATCGCTCGGCGCGCCTCGGTCGCTCGTATGCCATCCCCCCACCATGACCCACGCGTCGGTCGAGCCCGAGGTGCGCAAGGACCGTGGCATAGGCGACGGTCTGATCCGTCTGAGTATTGGCCTCGAGGATGTCCGCGATCTCATCGCCGACCTCGATCAGGCTCTCGGGGCGGCGTCCGCGGTTGCGGGAACGAAGGCATCGGAGGCCGCGTGAGCGACTGCTGATCGCCATCGAGTTCGGTCGCTCGCTTTTCGGACCGGCGCGGATCTTCCCAAGGGCCGTTCGTGATATCTATCGACACTCGCGCTGAATCGAGGACCGCCATGTGTAGAAACATCAGAACCCTGTACAACTTCGAGCCTCCCGTGACCGAAGAGGAGATCCGCGCCGCGTCCCTCCAGTTCGTTCGAAAGCTGAGCGGTTTCAACAAGCCTTCGAGGGCGAATGAAACCGCGTTTGGGGACGCGGTGAGCGAAGTGACGGCAGCGGCCGCCCGCCTGCTCCGTTCACTCCAGACGACAGCGGCGCCCCGAACTCGGGAAGAGGAGGCGATGAAGGCGAGAGAGCGAAACGCCAGGAGGTCCGCTCCCGGGCGGACGGGCGCGAACCTGGAGAAAGCGGGCTAGTCTGCCGGACGGTTGAGGCAGTCGGGACAGGCCTCGCGCGAGATGGCCGCGTCGGCCGACGCCCGCACGAAGGTCTCCAGGTCGCCCCAGCGCCCGTCCTGCGCCTTCACCCGATGGCAGGATGGACAGACCGGCAGCATCCCGCGCAGCGCGCGTTCGTCCGTGATTTCCTGGGCCATGCTGAAGGCCAGCCGAGACTGGCCGGACGGGTCGAGGACCGCGGTCACCACGATGCGGGCCCAGACCACTCCGCCGTCCTTGCGAAGATAGCGCTTGTCCGCCTTGTAGTGGGGAAGCTCGCCCGAGAGCACGCGCGGCATGGCCTGCGCGTCTCGATCGCGATCGTCGGGGTGGGTGAAGTCGGGGATGTGCGCCCCCATCACCTCGGCCTCCGTCCGGCCCATCATGTCGCAGTAGGCGGCGTTCACGTCGACCACCTTGAGGTTCCGATCGACCACGCAGATCCCGACCGGCGAGTCCTCGAAGATCGCGCGGAACGCCGGATCGGCCAGGGCCATGCTTCGGATTATGTCTCAGGTCGGCCCCTGCGGTGGGGGCCCTCGTCAATGCCTGCCCGCGGGCGTGGAAGGCGTTAGCATCCGGCCTGTGCGTAAGCGTCCCCCGATCCCCGAACCGCCGCCGGGCCGGCTCGATGAAGCGGGCATCATCGCCGGTTTCGCGCAGCGGATGATGTACACCGTGGGCAAGGACGCCTACACCGCGCGGGAATGGGACGCCTATCAGGCCATCGCCTACTCGGTGCGCGATCGCCTGGTCGAGCGCTGGTTCAAGACCCAGAACGCCTACTACGAAGCGGACGCCAAGCGCGTGTATTACCTGTCCCTCGAATTTCTGATGGGGCGGGCCCTGCTCAACAACGTGGTCAACCTCGGGGCCCGCCACGCGTATGTCCAGGCTTTGCGGCAACTCGGCTACGATCTCGAGACGCTCCAGGAGACGGAATGGGATGCCGGCCTGGGCAATGGGGGCCTCGGGCGGCTCGCCGCCTGCATCCTGGATTCCGCGGCCACCCTGGCCCTGCCTTTCTACGGCTACGGGATCCGCTACGAATACGGCATCTTCGTTCAGAAGATCCAGGACGGGGCTCAGATCGAGACCCCCGACAACTGGCTCCGTTACGGGAATCCGTGGGAGATTCCGCGCGCCGACGCCATCTTCCCCGTGCGCTTCTACGGGCGCACCGAGCACGTCGCCGACGAGGAAGGCGTAGTGCGCGCGCGGTGGGTCGACACCCAGGAAGTCTGGGCCATGGCCTACGACACCCTGGTGGCGGGATTCTGCAACGACACCGTCAACACCCTCCGCCTCTGGTCGGCCAAGTCGAGTCGCGACTTCGACCTCCGTCGTTTCAACGAGGGCGATTACGTGCGCGCGGTTCAGGACAAGACGGAGAGCGAGAACATTTCCAAGGTCCTCTATCCGCCCGACAGCCAGTACGCGGGCCGGGAACTGCGCCTGAAGCAGCAGTATTTCTTCGTTTCCGCGACCCTTCAGGATGTGATGCGCCGCTTCCTGAAGTACGGCGCTCACACCCTCCAGGATCTCCCGAACCAGGTCGCGATCCAACTGAACGACACCCATCCCGTCCTCGGCATCCCCGAACTGATGCGCATTCTCGTGGACGAGCACGAGCGGCCGTGGGATGAAGCCTGGGACCTGACCCAGCGCGTCTTCGGATACACCAACCACACCGTTCAACCCGAAGCGCTGGAGCGATGGTCGGTGGAACTCTTCCGCAGGCTCCTGCCCCGCCACTTCGACATCGTGGAAGAAATCGATCGGCGCTTCCGTCAGCAGGTCACCGCCCTGGGCGATGGCGACCTGGTCCGGCGCACCGCCATCCTGAGCGAGGACGACCACATTCGCATGGCGAATCTGGCGTTCGTGGGAAGCCACTCCGTGAACGGGGTGGCCGCGATTCACACCGAGATCCTCCGCCAGAAGACGTTTGCCGACCTCGACCTCGTGCTTCCGGGCAGGATCTCGAACAAGACGAATGGCATCACGCCCAGGCGATGGCTTCTGCAGAGCAATCCGGGCCTGGCCATGCTGATCACGGACGCGATCGGTTCGGCGTGGATTCGCGACCTCGACGAATTGCGCCGGCTCACCCCCCTGGCCGACGACAAGATCTTCCGCGCGGAATGGGCGGCCCTCAAGCGAGTCAACAAGACCGTGCTCGCCAACCGCGCCTTGAACCTGCATGGGGTGACCCTCGACCCGGATACTCTGTTCGACTGTCAGGTCAAGCGGTTCCACGAGTACAAGCGGCAGCTGCTGAACGCGCTTCATGCCATCGCCCTTCACGAAAGGCTCCGGGAGGGAATCGCCGACTTCGTGCCCCGCACCGTGATCTTCGCGGGGAAGGCGGCCCCCGGGTACGGCACGGCCAAGCTGGTCATCCGTCTGATCCATGCCATCGCGGAGCGGGTGGCCCGGGACTCTCTCACGCACGGCAAGCTGAGTGTCGTCTTCCTGCCCAACTACTCGGTGTCTCTGGCGGAGCTGATCTTCCCCGCCTGCGACCTGAGCGAGCAGATCTCCACCGCGGGAACCGAAGCCTCCGGCACGGGCAACATGAAAGCGGCCCTGAACGGCGCTGTGACCATCGGAACGCTGGATGGCGCCAACGTCGAGATCCGGGAGGAGGTGGGCGCCGACAACATCTTCATCTTCGGACACACCAAGGATGAGATCGAGGGCCTGCGCTCCGCGGGCTATGCCCCGCAGCCCTTCATCGACCAATGCGACGAATTGCGGAGGGCCATCGATGTGATCGCGAGTGGGGACCTGGACGGAGGATCGGGCCTGTTCCGTCCTCTGGTCGATGCTCTCCTCGGGGAGGATCGCTTCTTCCTCTGCGCCGACTATGCGGCCTATGCCGCTTGTCACCGCCGCGCCGAGGCTGCCTACACCCGGCCCGAAGAGTGGTGGCGGATGTCGATTCTGAACGTGGCGGGCATGGGTAAATTCTCTTCGGACCGCACCACGAAACAGTACGCGGAGGAGATCTGGAACGCGCGGCCCGTTCCGGTTCAGCCGGCGAGCCCATCGACCCCAAGAGTGATCCACTCCTGGGCCTCCGCCCACAAAACCCAGCTTCCTTGAAAAGCGTGCTTTGGAAGGCCAGGCACGGCCTGCTGGTCGTCCTGTCGTTAGGGGCGGTCAGCCAGTCCGGACCCACTGTGCACAGGATCACCGACTCTCTGCTTCCCCCCTTTGTCTACTGGAAGGACTGCATCCAGCCTTACCTGATGGCGAAGGCCGTGCTCAACGGAGTGACTCCCTACGCGCCCCTGCCCCAACTGGCGCAACGCTGGCTCAGGGAGTCGAACCCCGCGGATCACCCGACCCCCTATCCTCCTTTCGTTGCGCTCATCGGTCTGCCCCTTGCCGGAATGCCTTACGAAAATGCGGCTTTGGTCTGGCTTGTCGGTGAATCGCTCTGTCTCCTGGCCTCCCTCCTGCTGCTGCTGCGCTTCATGGGACGCTCGTGGAACCCGTTCAGCGTGGCCGCCCTGTTCGCCCTGTTCCTGCTCTGGAGTCCGGTGGTTGAAGAATTGAGACAGGGTCAGTTCACGTCCGGCCTGCTCCTCCTGCTCCTGGGAGCCTGGCTCGCCATGCGGAGCCACAGACCAACTCTCGGCGGGTCGCTCCTCGGGTGTTCGATCGCGGTCAAACTCATGGGCTGGCCCATCCTGCTCTACTTGCTGTTCCGCAAGAAGTGGCGCAGCGCGCGGGCCGCGATCGCGGTCATCGCGGTCGTACACCTGCTCGCGGCCCTGGTCCTCGGGCCTTCTGCTCTCGCCAACTACTATCTCGAGGTCGGCTCCCTGAATGCCAGGCTCTGGCGGCCGGCCCAGGGGAACTACTCCTCCTGGGCCTGGGGCATCCGGCTGTTCGAGGGAGCCGGGTTCGGCATCGATCTGCTGCCCTGGCACAAGGAGCCGCTCCTGGCCTCCTTCGCAACGCCGGCCTTCCCGGCTCTGGTCTTCGGCGCGGGCTTCCTTTGCGCCCTGCGCGCGCGGACGTTCGACACCGCCTTCGGCATCCTCCTGGGGGTGAGTCTGCTCGTCTCCCCGATTTTCTGGAACTTCTATCTCCTCCTTGCCCTCATCCCGGGAGCGATCGTGGCCCGGCGGCTGCAAGCGCTCGGATTCTCTGCACCGGCCACCGGGTTCGCCCTGCTGAGTTGGTTGTTGATGAGCATCAGCCCGGGCTTTTACGAGCAGTTCGCGATGTCATTCGCAACCCCGTCGGAGCCCGAAGCACCCCCGGCCATTCCTTTTCTTCCGGGCCTCGTTCTCCTGACCCCCGTCGCGGGTCTCGGGTGCGTGTTGTGGCTTCTGTGGCGAACCGATCGGGATCAGCCAAGCGGCGTCGACGGCCCACCACCGAGCGCCCATTCCCAGGGGCTGTTGTAAACTTACCGACTCTGCGCTTCGGCCGCGGCCGTTCGGCCTCGGCCGGAGCAAGGATCAGGGATTAGGGAGCCGACGCGCACCCCCTGGCTTCGTCACCGCCTCGACCTCTGAAACATGCAAGAAGTGTGACGGACCGTAAGGCCGATCATGGCCCGGTCATCAAGAAAGAGACAACATGCCTCGCGTAAAGCGTGGGTCCGCCAGACGCAACAAGCGGAAGAAAGTACTGAAGCTCACCAAGGGCTTCTTCCTGGGCAAGAGCAAGCTCTATCGCTTTGCCAAGGAAGCCTCCATCCGGGCCGGACAGAACGCGTTTGAGGGTCGCAAGCAGAAGAAGCGCGATTTCCGGTCGCTGTGGATCGTCCGCATCAACGCGGCCTGCCGCCTTGCCGGAGTCAGCTATTCGAAGTTCATCTCGGGCCTCAAGGCTTCGGGGCTGGAACTCGATCGCAAGGTGCTGGCGGACATGGCGGTGCGCGACGCCGCGGGTTTCGCCAAGGTGGTGGAGTTGGTGCGGCCGCATCTTCCGACCCAAGCCCCGCCGGTCAAAGCCGCAGCAACGCCCGCCCCGGCGTAGGCCTGGGCGGTTGTCCTCTCTTGACGATCTGAAGAAGCGCGTCCACGAGCTTCGAGAGAGGCTCGAGGGCGAGCTTGCGTCCGCCTCCGATACGGCGGCGCTTCAGGCGGTGCGCGATCGGTTTCTCGGCCGCAAGGCCGGCGAAATCACCGCCCTCTTCAAGGATCTGGGGAAGCTCGCGGCGGACGCCCGGAAAGAGGCGGGCGAAGCCCTCAACGCGGTCAAGGAATGGAGCGAGGGGAAGATCGGCGACGCGGAAGCCCGGTTCGCGCGAGATCAGCGCGAGTCCCGGCTGGTCTCCGAACGAATCGACGTCTCCCTTCCCGGCCGGGCCAGGGCGTCCGGCAGCAAGCACCCCCTGACCCTCGTGCGCGAGGAGGTCGAGGACGTCTTCATCGGCCTGGGCTTCGACATCTTCGACGGCCCCGAAGTCGATGACGATTTCCATTGCTTCGAAGCTCTGAACATGCCCGCCGACCATCCGGCCCGCGACATGCAGGACACGTTCTATCTCGAAGGCGCGCCCCCCCGGCTGCTGCGCACCCACACCTCCACCGGGCAGATCCGGTCGATGCTCGCAAATGAGAATCCGCCCGGGGTTCGCGTGCTCTGCCCCGGCCGGGTCTTCCGGCGCGACGACGACATCACCCACTCCCCCATGTTCCATCAATTCGAAGGGCTGGTCATCGATCGCGGCATCAGCCTCGGCGACCTCATGGGCACGCTGGAGGCGTTCATCCACGCGCTGTTCGGCAAGGAATATCCGGTTCGGTTCCGGCCCTCGTACTTCCCCTACACCGAGCCTTCGGTGGAAGTCGACATGGGATGCAGCACCTGCAAGGGTCGCCGGACCGGCTGCCGAGTGTGCAAGCAGACCGGCTGGGTGGAGATCCTCGGTTCGGGAATGGTTCATCCCGCGGTGTTCGAGTCGGTGAATGCGCGTCTGGGCCGCGTGGTCTACGACCCCGCGAAGGTGAGCGGCTTCGCGTTCGGCACCGGTATCGAACGGGTGGCCATGATCAAGTACGGCATCTCCGACATCCGGCTCTTCTACGAGAGCGATGTCCGCTTCCTGGAGCAGTTCTCTTAAGCCCATGAAGATCCCGGTTTCCTGGGTGAAGGACTTCGTCGACCTCGCCGTCGAACCGCAGCAACTCGCCGACGATCTCACCAGCATCGGCCTCGCCTGCGACGGCATCGAGACCTTCGGCCGCGAGGCGGTGCTCGATCTCGACATCACCACGAACCGGGTCGACGCCATGAACATGTACGGGGTCGCGCGCGAGGCGGCGGCGTTCTATTCGCTCCCCTTGAAGCCCCTCGATCTCGACTTCGAGGAATCGGGCGTCTCTTCGAACGACGTCCTGCGCATCGAGATCGCGGCGAAAGACCTCTGCCCGCGCTTCGCGGGGCGTGTTTTCGACGTCCGCGTCGGCCCCTCGCCTGCCTGGCTCAAGGATCGCCTGGAACTCGCCGGTCAGCGCTCGATCAACAACATCGTCGACCTCTCGAACTACGTCATGCTCGAAATGGGCCAGCCGACCCACGCCTTCGACCTCGTGAGGCTCCGCGGCGGTCTGCTGAAGGCGCGGATGGCGGCCCGGGACGAGGTCGTGAAGACGCTCGACGAGGTCGACCGCGCTCTCGCCCCCTCCATGGGTGTGGTGGCCGACGCCCTGGGCGCTCTGGCCATCGCGGGCATCATGGGCGGCGCCTCATCCGAGATCTCGGACCAGACCCGCACCGTCGCCCTCGAAGCCGCGTATTGGAATCCCCTTCTGATCCGGCGCGCCGCCAAGGCGCTGGGGATGCACACGGACGCTTCGCATCGCTTCGAACGCGGCGCCGATCCCGCGGCCGGTCCCATCGCCATCGCGCGCTTCGCGAACCTCGTGGCCCGGGGCGGCCTGGGAAACGCGCGGCCGGGTTTGATCCAGGCCCACGGTTCGCAGATCGAGGACCGGCATCTCATCCTGAGCCTGGACAACCTCGATGCCCGCCTCGGGGCCAGCGTTTCGATGGACCGGGCGCAAACAACTTTGACGAGCCTGGGTTTCGAGGTGTCGCAGCCCGATCCCGAAGGCGCCGTTCATCTGGGCCGTGAGCGCGAGCTCGAAGTAGGTGTTCCCACCTGGCGCGGCGACTGCACGCGCGAAGTCGATCTCATCGAAGAAGTGGCGCGGCACTACGGTCTGATGAAGATCGCGCGGACGGTGCCCGCGTCGCGGCGAGCCGCGGGCCTGACCCCGGCGCAACGGACGGAGCGCGGCCTCAAGGCGCTCCTCGCCGGCCTCGGCTACCGTGAGGTCCTGCACCTCAACTTCGTTTCCTCGGCCAAATGCGAGGCGTCGCAGGGAGGGGTGGTGAGGATCGCGAACCCGCTCTCCGTGGAACAAGACGCCCTGAGGAACTCCCTGGTCATGCCCGGCCTGCTCGAAGGCCTCGAGCGCAATCAGCGCCGCGGCGCACGCGACGTTCAGTTCTTCGAGCTCGGCCGCACGTTCTCTCCCTCCCCGGAAGGTCCGGTCGAGACTCCGCGACTGGCCCTGCTCATCTCGGGTGAGACTCCTCGCGGCTGGACGGGACGACCCCGGGCCCTCGACTTCTTCGATCTGAAAAGGACGTTGGAAGAGATTCTGATGAGGCACAGCGGCGCCGAGGTCACCTTTGACCGACTGGGCGTTCCGCCCTTCCTCCACCCTGGTCGCGCCGTGGCCATCAGGCTCGGGGGCGCCACGAAGGGATACCTCGGCGAGGTCCACCCCGACGTCATCGAAGCGTTTTCCCTGAAGGATCGGCCGATCGTCGCGGAGATCGATCTGGAAGCGCTTTCGTCCCCCGGTCCGCCGGAGTTCCATTCGTTCTCGAGACTGCCAGAAGCGGTCCGGGACCTGTCCGTCCTCGTCCCTTCGACCACCCCGGCGAGCGACGTGGTGGCCCTGGCCAGAGAGCAGGCCGGACCCTCCGCGCGCCGGGTCGACCTCATCGATCGTTTCGAGGGAGCGGGG
The DNA here is from genome assembly GCA_031412915.1 of Vicinamibacteria bacterium. Classification (GTDB taxonomy): domain Bacteria; phylum Acidobacteriota; class Vicinamibacteria; order Fen-336; family JAGNNV01; genus JAGNNV01. Next base: position 14,835 of record JANODX010000256.1, read on the forward strand.
GTGCCCAGGGGCGAGGTCAGCCTGACCCTCTCTTTCCTGTTTCAGGACGACGCCCGCACCCTCTCGAGCGAAGAGGTGGAACGTTCGATGGACGCCGTGCGCGCCAGTTTTTCGAAGCGGGGCTACAACCTCCGCGGACTCGCCTAAGATTCTAGGGGATGCAACGAAGTCTGATCGGCGGCACAGGAGAAGGAATGCAGGACAGTTTCGACATTCTCGAAGAGAAGGTCAAAAAAGCGGCGGAGCTGGTCAGGCAACTGCGCCGGGACAACCAGAGCCTCGACGACGAACTGAAGGACGGCAAGGCGAAGCTGGTGGAGGCCGAAAAGAAGGTCGCGGCCCTCGAAGACCAGGTGGGCGACACCGTGGGCCGCGGTGCGAAGCTCGCTCGCCTGACCGCGGAGATCGATACGATGCGCAGCGAGCAGGATGAAGTGCGAACCCGGGTGGCCAAGATCCTCACCCTTCTGGAGAGCCTCGATTAGGCTCGGGGCGATATCCCATGGCCCCAAAACCCCGCCGCGTCGAGCTCGACATCTTCGGGCAGACCTTCTCGCTCATTGCCGAGGATGAAGCGCGCCTGCAAGAAGTGGCGCGCCACGTGGACGCCGAGATGAAGCAACTCTCGCAGTCCACCGCCACCATCGATTCGTTCCGCCTCGCCGTCCTCGCCGCCCTCAATATCGCCAACGAGCGTTTCGACCTGGCCGATCGGCTGGCGAGGAAGGACAACGCGGTTCAGGCGCAGTTCGAAGCCTTGAGCGCCAAGGCCGCGCGGATCACTCTCGCCCTCGACGAGGCCTTGGGCCCGCAGGCGGCTGGTTCGACGCCGGTCGAGCGGTAGAACTCTCCGACCGTGGCCTGGTCCCCCTGCCTCGGACGAGGCAGGGGAGAAACCGGACCGATCGGCGGCCAGGGCAGGCAGCCGCCAGGACCGCCTTTGGCTAGAACCCGCGCTTTTGCGCGCGGACGTTGCGACGCGAACCCTTGCGTTCGCCCCCGCCGCCGCCATATGGACGCGCGCCACCGCCACCCGCCGCACCATAACCGCCGCCACCGCCACCGCCCCCATAACCACCGCCCCCGCCGCCGAAGGGACGACCGCCCCCGCCGCCCGCCGGACGGGGCTTTTGCTCCTCAGCCTCGTTCACGCGAAGGGCGCGACCGCCGAGGTCCATGCCGTTGAACTTCTCCGTCGCCTTGACCGCGTCGTCCGCGTTCTCGAAATCGACGAACGCGAAGCCTCGCGGACGGCCGGTCATCCGATCCGTGGGAAGAAAGACTTCGCGAATTGCGCCGGCCTGTGAGAACAGGTCGCGAATCTCGTCCGCGGTGGTCTTGAAGTTGAGGTTGCCGACAAACAGTTTCGAGCCCACCGTGCGATCTTCTTTCTGGGAAAACGCCCCACAGCCTGATTGCTGTTCTTAGGGGTTAGGTCCAGACGGTATTGTATCCCCGATTACCGCCCCGATAAGGAAAGCCCATGACCGACGAGATCCGTAGCTTCATCCTTCTGCTCGATGAGGGCTTCAACAAGGCGGCCTGGCACGGCCCCAATCTGCTGGGGTCTCTGCGCGGCGTCACCGTTCGCGAACTCCTGCACCGGCCTCGCCCTGAGGGCCACAACGCCTGGGAACTGGCGGTTCACTGTGCGTACTGGAAATACGCGGTTCGGAACAAGCTGATCGGCGGGAAGCGAAACTCCTTCCCGCTCCAAGGCAGCAATTTCTTTCCTCGGGACCGGGGCCTCGACCTTGTCGACTGGAAGAAGGACCTTGCTCTGTTGAAGCGGCAGCACACCGCGCTCAAGGCCACCATCCTCGGCCTCGACCTCTCGGCTCTCGACCATCGCGTCAAGGGTTCGCGGCACACGGTAAGACGCATGGTCCAAGGCGTCGCCGCGCACGACATCTACCACGCGGGCCAGATTTCCCTGCTGAAGCGGATGGCGATCGCCGGGGCGAGGCGTCGATAAGCGGGCCGGCGCCCCGGCGAAAGACCAAGACGACCCCTACTTCTTCTTGGCCGGTACGACCTTCGGCATCTCCATGACCTTCCAGAACTCCGGGTCGGCGGCCACGAACTCGGGCCGCGGTCGGCTCGTAGCGCGGTCGATGGCGTACAAGCCGGTGACCGACTGGGCGACGATTTCGGAATTCGTCTTGCGCCGCGCCGCGGCCACGCTCTCGCCGCCCAAAGCGGCGGTCAACTTCTGATTGCGCGCGGCGTTCCCCCTCACATTGTCGTCGAGTTCCGAGAGCGAACGTGCGGTGCTCAGAATCAGGAAGGTTCCGGCCGGCGCGCCGCTAAGGACCTGATAGACGACCGTGTGCTCGTCGAGGCCGGCCTTCTCGCGCGCCGCGTTCGTCTGCTTCGTGTAGTCGGCCCAGTCGACCCCGCGTCCGATGTTGGTCCTTAGGTTGGTGTAGTTGAAGTAACGCGCGCGCCCTGTTTGTTCTCGCGTGTTGGGGTGATAGCTCAGGTCCGCCCGAAAGATCGCATGCATCACGGTCTGGGATTCGTGCAGAGAATCGGTCTTGGCGGTCAGAGCGTCGAGTTCCGCTTGAAGCGCCGGCGACCCGCTCATCACTTCACCCATCTTCTTTGTGGTGGCTTCCATGTCCGCGGCGGAGGGATACCCCTCGAGGTAAAGGAGGTGATTCTGATCTCCCGAGAGGGGAACCAGCCCCAGGCGGGCGGCCCCTACCTTGGCCTTCTCATACAGGGCGTAGAACGCCGGAATCTGCTTGTTGTGGGCGGCCATGTTTCCCGGCTTGAATTGCTCGCGGGTCACCACCAGCATGCCGGGCGGCGGGGCGGCTGGCTCCTGTGCGAATGTCGGTGTGCCGCACAGCAACACCAGACCGAGAACGGCTTGACTTTGTCGCATATCAATCTCCAAATCCGGGGGGCCTCAATCGGTCGCCTGCAGGCGATGCCGCTTTTCCCGCCGGGAACAGTGAAACGGGGGAACGGATGGTAGTTGAACGACTGTAGGCCCGTTGCCTCCCGGAGTCAATGGCGCGCGGGTGGCGCGCGGGTGTGCGACATGTTTGTGGGTGGAGAGCGTCAGTTCGCGCCAGGCGAAGCGGTCCGATAGTAACGAGGCTGTCGGGCGGTCGCTGAGGGAGGTCCGTATTGAAGTACTCGGTGACGTTCGGGGGAAG
>JANODX010000257.1:0-2875 GCA_031412915.1 Vicinamibacteria bacterium
TGCGTATTCCGGCGATGCCAACCACCCGTTCCGGTTGATGTCGGCCACCGATTCCGGCTGAAGAAGACCACCGTTCCGGTTGAGACCGATCGAAGGTTCGGGAGGGGGTGAGTTTGGGTCTTTGGGGGACCAGGAGTCAAGGGCGTCGCGGTACAGGGCGAGGCCATCCTTGGGGAGTTACCGGTCGCTGCTGGTTTGAGGAAGGCTCGGCCTGTGGGAAACCGGGTCCGTTTCCGGTTTTCCATAGGCGGAGGAGCCTTCCTCAAGAGCTACAAACATTGTGTTGACGTAAGGCCTATGGCCTGGATTAGGTGGAGACGGGGCGGGGTCTTCGCGTCTTGGGCGGCCGCCGCGATGACGGTGGCAATCGCTGCAACCGGGGACGGCCCTGGGGTTGCCCGAGGATTGTTGCGTCGATCCTGGGCAAGCTGGAGCGTCACTTCAAGCGCGATCTGAGGGAGTGCGTCGTTTCCGCATGGAATCACCGGTGAGGTTGATCCGGTGAGCGTTATGAACGAGGCGGTCGAGGATGGCATCGGCGAGAGTTGGTTCGTCGATGTAGGCATGCCACTTCTCGACCGGGAGCTGGCTCGTGATGATGGTTGAGGCCTTGTCATAGCGGTCGTCGAGGATTTCGAGGAGATCGCGTTTCGTCTGATCGCCGAGCGGGGCGAGTCCGAAATCGTCGATGACGAGGAGCTTGGCCTTCGCGAGCGCCTTGAAGAAGGCGCTCTTTTTCTGGAGCGCCTCGGCCTTGACCAGTTCCTCGACCAATCGGGGCAGGCGCAGATAGCGGACAGAGAGATCCTGCCGGCATGCGGCATGCCCGAGAGCGCAGGCGATGTAGCTTTTGCCCACGCCGGTGGGACCACACACGAACAGATTGAGACTCTGCTGGATCCAGCCCAGATCCTTCAGGCGAGCCCAGAGGCCCCGGTCAAGGCCGCGCGCGGCACGGTGATCGAGATCCTCGATGACGGCATTTTGTGGGAGCTTCGCCCATCTGAGGCGCTGCGCGAGTCGATAGCCCATCCTTTCGGAGCGCTCGTGATCGATCAGAAATCCGAGTCGCTCCTCGAATGTCATGGCCTCGAGGTCGGGACTCTTCGTCTGCTTGTCGAACGCGCGGGCCATGCCGCGCAGACCGAGGTCTTGCAGGCCTTGATACAGAGGCTCTCTTAGCATGGGATCACCTCGAAGTACTTGGCGCCGCGGATGTTTTCGTGTTCGATGCGCGGAGGAGGTGCTTGTGTCTCCGGCCGAGGGGCGCGGAGGAATCCTTGGAGTGCCCGGTAAGAGCAGACGTTAACTTCGAGGGCGCGGATCGACGCGACCTCCAGGGCCTCCGGGCTGTAGTCGATGGCCAGGCGGAGTATCCCGAGGCTCGTCCTTAGAACTTGCTGGGGATGGTTTCGTTGATGCAACTGAGCGCCGAGGATCTCCACCGTGGCGGGGCCAATTGCTTCGGCGCGGGACAGAAGCTTCTCGTGCGAGAGATCGATCATGCCCTGATGCCGCTCGGGCCGATGGGCGGCGATCGTGGTCACTTCACCGGCGTCGCGGGACCGAACGTGGGCGGCGACGACCTTGCCGCGGAGGAAGACCTCTATGGTGCGTTCGGACAGGCGAATGTCTACAGTCTTGCCCGCGTGAGCGTGCGGAACCGAGTAGTAGTGCCTCTCGACCTCGACGTGATAGTCGAGATGGACCTTGGTCTTCTTCCACACCGCGAAGACATAGGGTCTTTCGGGAAGCGGACTCAACGCCGCTCGCTCGGACTCCTCGAAACGACTCCTCCTGGAGCCAGGCAGTTTCTGAAACGGCTTGTCATTCAGAGCGTCAACCAATTCGCGGATCGCCGTATTGAATTCCGCCAGCGAAAAGAAGATCTGGTCTCGGAGCGGGGCCAGGATGAATCGCTCCGCGATTTGCACGCCGGTCTCGACCTTGGCCTTGTCCCGAGGCTCTCTCACCCGGGCGGGAACAATGGCCACCGAGTAGTGCTCCGCGAAGTCCTGGTAGCTCGGATTCAGATCCGGCTCGTACCGGCTCGCTCGCGTGATCAGGGCCTTTGGATTGTCCGGAACGATCTTCCTCGGAACGCCGCCGCAATACTCAAGCGAACGCACCTGTGCCGAGATCCAGTCAGCGGTGGTTTCCCCCAGCGTCGCCTCGACGTAGGTCAGATTCGAGTACCCGAGCACCGAGACGAAGATCTTCACCACCTTCTTCTCTCCATCCTCTCGGTCTGTGATGAACGCGGTTTCACCCGCGTAGTCCACGTAGAGCGCGGATCCAGGCTCATGCGGAAGTCGCAGTACGAGATCCTGCGTCTTCAGCCACGTCCGGAACCGGTCGCAGAACGCCGAGTACTGCATCCCGGACGGCTCCGCTCGCCGGTACTCCTCCCAGGCCAGCAGGCGCGTCATGCCCTTGTGAGCGGAGAGGGCATTCCGAATCGCATCGAAGTCCGGCAGCGGAAACCGGAGTGCGCACGGTCGCGGTGGATACAGCAACGCCTCAAGCGCCTCTTCGTCCAGCTCCGGCGATATTGGCCATGAAATCCCAACGCCTTCCGCCTGGAGCAGGCAGCTCCTCACTGCTGACCGCGAACAGGAAGCCCCGCGGGCGACTTGCCGCTCCGTCAGCTTTGCCTCGAACTTGAGCCGAAGAATTTCTCTAATCTTGCGCATGGATAACCTCTCTTGTGGCACCAACCAGCCCCTTTCACTGTCGTCAGATAGGGGCTGAGGGTAGCCGTCTTGGTTATCCCGAAATCTCCTGGTTGGCCCACCCGGAATGGGTGGTCTTCTTCAGCCGGAATCGGCGGCCGGCATCAACCGGAATGGGTGGCTGGCATCCGCCGGAATACGCA
>JANODX010000258.1:0-27425 GCA_031412915.1 Vicinamibacteria bacterium
GGATGCGATCGGCTTCCCCCGAACGTCACCGAGTACTTCAATACGGACCCCCCTCAGCGACCGCCCGACAGCCTCGTTACTATCGGACCGCTTCGCCTGGCGCGAACTGACGCTCTCCACCCACAAACATGTCGCACACCCCCTGCCGTCCTGACCATAGAACTTCGATAGAGTACCTCTCCAGATTCCCATGCCGCGATTGATCGTCCAACCTACGAAGATTGAAGCCGCCGGAAGCCCTCCGAAACTCATCCGGGAGTACGTCGGCCGCGTGAACTCCGGCACTACCCCGGTGAGTGTGGCCCACATGAATTCACCCTCGGGTTGGAGCGAGCCGAAGCAGACCCCCGAGTTCGACGAATACACGCTCGTCCTGTCGGGGATGCTGCGGGTGGATCACGAAGGCGGATGGCTCGACGTGGCCGCTGGCCAGGCCGTGGTCGTCGAGCGCGGGGAGTGGGTGAGGTACTCCTCTCCAGGGGAGGACGGCGCCGAGTACATCGCCATCTGCCTGCCCGCTTTCAGCCCCGACCTTGTCCATCGCGAACTCTGATCGCGCGCCGCGGCTCCGGCCGTTCAAGCACACCCTCCCTCTCGCCCTCCTCGCGGCGTCGCTCGTAGCCTTTCCGAGCCGCACGGCGATGGCCGCGGATGAGGTGGTGGTCTTGTCGGGGGGCGGCGCGCATCGCACCGTGGTTCTGGTGATCGAAGGGCCAAGGGGTGCAGAGATCGCGCTCGAAGAGGCGGCCAAGGGCCTGGACATCGCTTTTTCTCGAGCGGGGCGCGACTCGAAGGTGACGCTCAAGTCGGGTGGCCGCGAAGTGACGCTGGAGAACGGCAAGAGCCTTTTCAGTGCGGCCGGTCAGCTGAAGGCCCTCTCCGCCCCGGTGCGCGTGGTGGGTGAAAGAACCTACGTCTCGCCGCTGTCCGCCGCCACCGTGCTCGGATCCGCTCTGAATCAGCCCGCCGCGTATCGAGCGGCCTATCGGGCGCTGGTGATCGGAGCCTATGAGGCGCCGCGCCTGCGTCTGACCAATTCGGTGGGTCCGGCGAACGTCGAGAGCAGCATCGAGTTGAGCAAGCCGGTTCCCTACGATGTTCGCAGGGAACCGAGCCGGATCGTAGTGACGTTCCAGGCCGACGTGATGGAGACCGACTTCACGGCCGAGGCTCTGCCGGGCCGGATCGTCGGCTCCGTGCGGTTCGAGCGGGCCACCCCGCCGCGACTCATCTTTGACCTTGGAGAGAGGTTCGTGGCCCTCCGCAGCGCCGAGCGCGACTCGCAGCACCTTGGCTTCGTGTTCGACGCCTCGCCTCCTTCGGCCGCCTCACCCGTCCTCGGGGGAGTTTCCCCGACGCCCAGCCCGAAAGTGGTTTTCCCGGGCACCGGGACCGCAGGATTTCGCCGTCCGATTGTCCTGGTGATCGATCCCGGGCATGGAGGAGATGACGTCGGCGCCAAGAGCCCCAACGGCCGATACGAGAAGGATTTGACCCTGGCTCTGGCTCGCCGTCTGCGGGCGGCCGCGATCGATGCCCTTTCCATTCAGGTCTTCCTGACCCGGGACGGCGACACGGAAATTGCGCTTGACGAGCGAGCGGCGATCGCCAACAACTTCAACGCCGACGTCTTCCTCTCTCTTCACGCAAATGGCTCACGGGTGGTCTCGGCCACCGGCACCGAGGTCTTCTTCCTGTCGTACTCCGCGGTCGATGACGAATCGCGCCGAGTGGCCATCCAGGAAGGAGCGGCCCTCGAGCGGGCGCCCGCGAAGGACAGGGATGTCGGCCTCATCCTCTGGGACATGGCCCAGGCCGCGCAACTGGAAGGCTCATCGAAACTGGCGGGCAGCCTGTATGAGGAAATCAGTCGTGGCGCTCTGTCCCGTTCACGCGGGGTCAAGCAGGCCCCGTTCCGGGTTCTCGTGGGCGCCACGATGCCCGCGGCCCTCGTGGAGATCGGTTTCATCACCAATCCGGAGGAGGAGAAACTCCTCTTCTCCGAGGCCCATCAGATACGCATTACCAACGCGCTCATTCAAGGCCTTGGCCGGTTCATAGCTGTCCTCCGCGCAAATCCTTGAGAATCCGGCGCATCGTGGAGACATCATCGACGCCTTCCCCCCGCGGCCTTCCAAAGTGGGCATGGTGGGCGGTCCTTCTGGCCACTTTCATGTTCGGCGTGCCCCTGGCCTCGCCCTGGTGGTCCACCGTCCTCCGCCGCGAGATTCCCGGGGACGTTGAAGATGGGGGAGAACGATTGGCGTCCCCCTCCCCGGAAGATTCTTCGGTTGGCGCGCCGGTTATTCCGGGTTCGATGCTGAAGGTGATTCTGCACACTCGATTCAAGGATCGAACGGGTCTCGCGGTCGTCGAACGAGAGATTCCCTACGTTCGCGGGATCCTGCCCCAGATCCGCAGCGCCGTCTCGGAACTGGCGCGGCCGGGGAGTGAGGGTCCCGCACTTCTGCCCGAGGGCACTCGCGTCCTCGATGTGGCCTATGCCAGGAGCGGCACCGTGTACATCGACTTTTCCGCACCTCTCGAGGCGGGTCGGGACGTGGGCGCTGCGGAGGAGCGAGTGCTCATCCAGGGCATTGTGTCCACGATCGTCGACAATTTCTCCGCGGTAAGACGGGTGGTGATACTGGTCGAGGGCAAAGTTCCGAAGCCCGGCCACCTCGACCTGACCCGCGCTCTTCGCCGCGACGATCCGGTCTTCTCGGCCGACGAGGACCGAGATGGCGCCCCTGACCCCGATGCCGCACCCGTCGGGTCGGCCACCAAGGCCGAGGTTCAGGCTCCGCCGAAACCACCGCCCACCCCGTCACCGGCCCGGCCTGCGCCCACGTCTCCGGCCCGGGAGCCGACCTCCTCCTCCCATTAAGAAGACCAGGACGTACTCGAGGCTCCATGAACCGGTCCACATCCGACAAAGCCGCCCGCTTTACCGAATCCGTCATTCGCGAAATGACCCGTCTCGCCAACACCCACGGCGCCGTGAACCTGTCGCAGGGGTTTCCGGATTTCCCCGCCCCCGAGGAGTTGAAAGAGGCGGCGGCCCGGGCCATCGCCGCGGATATCAACCAGTACGCCGTCACCTGGGGCGCTCCCAATCTCCGCCGCGCCATCGCCGCCAAGTTCGAGCGCTCGTACGGCGTCCCCGTCGATGCGGACAAGGAAGTGACGGTCTGTTGCGGAGGTACCGAGGCCATGGTGGCGTCGCTGATGGCGCTGCTGAATCCGGGCGACGAGGTCGTGACCTTCGAACCCTTCTACGAGAACTACGGACCCGATGCGATCCTGGCCGGGGCGGTGCCGAAGTTCGTCACCCTCCGCCCGCCCGACTGGTCGTTCGATCCGGCCGAACTGCGGAGCGCCTTCACGGACAAGACCCGGGCGATCATCATGAATTCGCCCCACAATCCCACGGGGAAGGTGTTTTCACGCGAGGAGTTGGGCCTGATTGCCTCGCTCTGCCAGGAGTTCGACGTGGTCGCGGTCACCGATGAGATCTATGAGCACATCCTCTACGACGGCCACGTCCACATCCCGATGGCCACCCTGCCCGGTATGAAGGAGAGGACCATCACCATCAACAGCATGAGCAAGACCTACAGCGTGACCGGATGGCGAGTCGGCTGGACGATCGCGCCGGAGTGGATTACCGGGGCGATCCGGAAGGTTCACGACTTCCTCACCGTGGGTGCGGCGGCACCCCTGCAGGATGCGGGGGCCCTGGCTCTGGCGTTGCCGGATTCCTACTACGCCCTTCTGAACGCGAAGTACGCCGAGCGCCGGACCCGGATGCTCGGGATCCTCGAGGCCTGCGGCTTCACCGTGTACAAACCCGGAGGCGCCTACTACACGATCGTCGACACCCGTCCCCTCGGGTTCACTCACGATGTCGAGTTCGCGAAGTTCCTGGTGGCCGAAATCGGCGTCGCGGTGGTCCCGGGGTCGTCCTTCTATCAGGATCCCGAGAAGGGTCGAACCCAGGTCCGCTTCGCCTTCTCGAAAAAGATGGAGACTTTCGACGAGGCGGAGCGTCGACTGGCGAAACTCCGCCCGCGATCGTAGAGCGGACCGCCCTCCGCGTCTCTATTCGATCAGGTCCGAGGGGTCGGTCTTCGGCGGCTCTTGAATCGACGGCGTCGAGGCGAGGAGGCGGACGCAGGCGTTGTAGCGGAGGATGGCGTCGTCCTGGCCCGGGGCGCGCAGCGCCTCGGCTCGCTCGAAGGACTTCATGGCATGGGTCAGGGCGGCGTGAGCCCCGTATCCCGAGCCCGGGCCCCCTCGAGCCACGATCGCCCGCGCCCGTCGCTCATGGATCAGACCGTCGTAGTAGACGCGGTTGTATTCGCCGGAAAGGCGGGGCAGCAGGGCCAGGGCCCTTCCGGCTCCTTCCGTCGTCTCCGAGAACGCATCGGTTATGGCCAGGAGCAGAAGCACCAAAGCCCCCTGGTTCTCCGGGTCGACCTCAAGGATGTCGAGGCAGATACTCTCGGCCTGCGAGGGCTCGCTCAGAAGGCGATAGCGCTGGGCGCGTTCCAGGGCGGCGTCGATGCCGCCCAGGGACAACGGCTTGAGGGGGGGAACCGGGGGGCGCACGGCCGTGATCACTCGGATTTTCCGGTCAGCATGCGGAAGACCTTCTGGACCGGATCGTAGAACCGATCCGCTACCCGCTCCTTCAGGGGGATGATGGCGTTGTCCGTGATGTGGATGCCCTCCGGGCACACCGTGGTGCAGCACTTCGTGATGTTGCAGTAGCCGATCCCGTGATCGGTTTTCAGGTCCTCGAGACGGTCCTCGGCGTCGATCGGATTCATTTCGAGGGCGGCGGTGTAGACGAGGAAACGCGGCCCGATGAATTTCTCGTGGAGTTTGTGGTCGCGCAGAATGTGACAGACATCCTGGCACAGGAAACACTCGATGCACTTGCGGAATTCCTGGGCTCGATCGATGTCCTTCTGGTCGGTCCGCCACGTCCCGTCGGGAGCGTCCGCCTTTCTGGTCTTGAGCTTCTTGATTCCCTTCTTGACCCGGTAGTTCCAGGAGACGTCGGTGACCAGATCCCGGAGGAGCGGAAACGTCTTCATGGGCTCGACCGTGATCGGCTTGTCCGGCGGCAGCTCGTTCAGTCGGGTCATGCACATCAGGCGAGGCTGACCGTTGATCTCGGCCGCGCAGGATCCGCACTTGCCCGCCTTGCAGTTCCAGCGCACCGCGAGGTCGGGCGAGTCCTGGGCCTGGATCTGATGGAGGGCGTCGAGCACGACCATGCCCTCCGTCACTTCGGTCTTGTGCTCCTCCATTCTCCCGCCCGAGCGGTCGCCCCGAAAGACTTGGAAAGTAAGTGTGCTCATCGCGTTTTCAGGTTGACCCCTTCCAGTGGATCTTCTCTTTGAACCTCGCCTCTACTTTAGTTCTTCGACGATCTGCTTGAGTTCCGCCGGCATCTCGGGCCTTTGAACCTGGCGCAGCGACATGGCGCCGTCCGGGCCCTTCTGAACGACCATGTTCAGATGGCCCCAGGATTCGCTCTTCTCCGGGAAGTCCTCCCGGAAGTGGCCACCCCGGCTCTCCTTGCGCTCGATGGCGCACTTCGCGATCGCCTCGGAGACGACCAGCAGGTTCTTGAGATCGATCGCGGTGTGCCAGCCCGGGTTGTATTCGCGGGAGCCCGCCACACTGGCTTTTCGAGCCCGCGCCCGGAGATTCTCGACGATCACGAGCGCCTGCCTCATTTCGGCTTCCATGCGCACGATGCCCACGAGGTCCTGCATCGAATCCTGGAGCTCGGTCTGGATGGCGTAAGGATTCTCGCCGGAGGGACGCTCGAAGGGCTCGACCGCGGCCTTGAGCGCCGCGGCGACGGCAGCTCCGTCGATGGAGGCGCGGGAGTGCGCCTGGGCGAAGGCGGCGGCATGCTCTCCGGCCAGCTTTCCGAACACCAGAAGATCGGAGAGTGAGTTGCCGCCCAGGCGGTTCGCCCCATTGATTCCCGAGGCGCACTCGCCGCAGGCGAAGAGTCCGGGCACATTCGACATCTGAGAATCCGCATCCACCCGGATGCCGCCCATGATGTAGTGGGTGGTAGGGCCCACTTCCATGGGGACCTTCGTGATGTCGATGTCGGCGAGCTGCTTGAACTGGTGGTACATCGAAGGCAGTTTTCGCTTGATGTGTTCGACCGCATTGGGGAGATGCTCCCGGATCCAACTGATATCGAGGAACACTCCGCCGTGGGGCGAGCCGCGGCCCGCCTTGACCTCGCGCATGATGCAGCGCGCCACGTGGTCACGGGTCAGCAGTTCGGGAGGCCGCCGCGCGTTCTTGTCCCCTTGGGTGTATCGCCAGCCCTCTTCGGGGGTGTCCGCAGTCTGGGATTTGTAGTTGTCGGGAATGTCTCCGAACATGAACCGTTCGCCGTTCTTGTTCCGGAGCACGCCGCCCTCGCCGCGGACTCCTTCGGTGACCAGGAGACCGCGGACGGAGAGAGGCCACACCATCCCGGTGGGATGGAACTGGACGAACTCCATGTCCATCAGTTCTGCCCCCGCCTCATAGGCGAGGGCATGGCCGTCTCCCGTGCCTTCCCAGCTGTTGCTGGTTATCTTGAACGAGCGCCCGATGCCCCCGGTGGCGAGGATGACGGCGGCCGCCCTGAAGACCTTGAAACCGCCGCCCGCCCGTTCGTAGGCCAGGGCTCCGGAGATCCGGTCGCCATCCTTCAGGAGGGCCACCACCGTGCACTCCATGTGGACCTCCATCCCCAGGTGGATGGCGTGATCCTGCAGGGTGCGGATCAGTTCGAGGCCCGTCCGGTCCCCCACGTGGGCGAGGCGCGGATAGCGATGGCCGCCGAAATTGCGCTGGAGGATCCTGCCATCGGGCGTCCGGTCGAAGACCGCGCCCCAGGCCTCGAGCTCGCGCACGCGTTCGGGCGATTCTCTGGCGTGGAGTTCGGCCATCCGCCAGTTGTTGACGTACTGGCCTCCGCGCATGGTGTCCGCGAAATGAACCTTCCAACTGTCGCGCTCATCGACGTTCCCGAGGGCAGCCGCGATACCGCCCTCGGCCATGACCGTATGCGCCTTTCCGAGCAGGGACTTGCACACGAGGCCGACCGAGACCCCCTTCGCCCGCGCTTCGATGGCCGCGCGCAGGCCCGAGCCCCCCGCGCCGATGACCAGGACATCGTGTTCGACCGTGTTGTATTCAGCCATTTGATGGTCTCTCGAGGCCGTTTCGGGCTACAGAATGCGGAAATCGGTCCAAAGGCTCATGGAGAGCATCCGGACGTAGATGTCGGAGAAGGCCACCGAGAAGAGCGAGCACCACGCGAAGATCATGTGCTTTGTATTGAGCGCGCTCACGCAGGTGTAGGCCGCGGGGCAGAGGCCCTTGGAGACGGAGTCGCGGCGGCCGCCCACCAGATGGCGGAGCGAGTGACAGGAGAAGGTATAAGCACCCAGCAGCAGGGTGTTGATGGTGAGAACCAGGGAACCAACGCCGATCCCGAAGCGGACGCTCCCCGCGCCATCGTCGAACCAATAGCTCTGGTAGGCATCATGAGCGAGAAAGAAGATGAAGAACGCGGCGGCGTACAGGAAGAACCGGTGGGCGTTTTGAAGAATCAGGGGGAAGGCCGATTCGCCCAGGTACCGGTGTCGCGGCTCGCCCACCGTGCAGGCCGGGGGATCTGCCCAAAGAGCCTTGTAATAGCTGCCGCGGTAGTAGTAGCAGGTGAAACGGAAGCCGCCGGGGGCCCAGAGGATGAGAAGGGCGGGGGAGAAAGGGATGAAGGCCGGCCAGAAAGCGGGCAGGGGGCCGAACAGGGAGTGCGGTGAGTTTCCGAAGATCTCCGGCGAGTAGAAGGGCGAAAGATAGTTGCCGAAGTGGTAGTGGTCGCCCTGGAATGCGGCCCAGGTCGCGTAGACCACGAACGCCAGCAGGACGGCGCCGGTGAGGCCGGGGACGATCCACCATGCGTCTTTCCGGGTCGTCTCCCCGAACCGTCGCGGTGCCATCACGTCGATACCGGCCATCCTCAACTCTCCTCTCCGGAGTGATGCGCTCTCAAGAAAACCCTGAACGACCTTCGGAAATCCTCGCCTCGAGTGGCCAAGCCTGGCGAACCTTACCGGGGCGGCGGGGGGCTTTCAAGGAGATCCCGAGAATAGGGGTGACTCCGATAGGCCTGCCGAACTGTGTCATTCTTCGCGGAGTCCATGTATGTCTTCGACCTCGATGCGGTCCGGCGCGCCCTTGAGGCCATGGATGTGAACTGGAAGGAGTTCATGAGAGTGGAATCGCTCTCCGCCGGCCTCTATCGGCTCAAGGCCGGGGAGCATGACGCCCAGAAGCCTCACCTCGAAGACGAGATCTACTTCATTACGAAGGGCCGGGCCACCTTTGCGGCGGGGGAGAGCATCCAGGGGGTGGCGGCGGGCAGCATCATCTACGTGGAGGCGCGGCGCGAGCACCGGTTCGTCGACATCGTGGAGGACCTGGAGGCGCTCGTGATCTTCGCCCCTGCCGAGGGCTCGGCGAGTTCTCCGGGGTAGGCTTTTGGCCATGGCTGAAGACAAGAAGATCAGGCGCACCCCAAAAGAGTGGGCGGCCATGCTCACGCCCCAGCAGTTCCATGTGGCCCGCGAGAAGGGCACCGAGCGCGCCTTCAGCGGTGCTTTCTGGGACAGCCACGACAGGGGCATGTATCGCTGTGTCGGGTGCGGCGCCGCCCTCTTCGATTCCAGCGACAAGTTCGATTCCGGCACCGGCTGGCCGAGCTTCACGAAACCGGCGGACGAAGAAAACGTCGAAACCGAGACCGACCGGAAGTTCATGATGACCAGGACCGAGGTTCACTGTGCAAACTGCGACACCCATCTGGGGCATCTGTTCCCGGACGGCCCTGAGGCGGCGGGCGGAATGCGCTACTGCATCAACTCTGCGTCGCTCAAATTCGAAGGCTCGAAGTAGGCTGCGGCCTTGAACATTCTCTGGGCGTACCTGAAGCCCCATCGGGGAATTGTGGCTCTCGCGCTGCTGCTCGCGGCCATCAACCAGATCTTCTCCCTGCTCGATCCGCTGATCTTCCGTCACGTGATCGACGAGTACGCGACCAAGTACGCGGAGCTGGATCGGGGCTCCTTCTTCCGCGGGGTGTTGACTCTCCTCGCGGCCGCGGTGGGTGTCGCCTTCGTGTCGCGGGTGGCCAAGAACTTCCAGGACTACTTCATCAACGTGGTCACGCAACGCGTGGGCGCCGCCATCTACGCGGATGGCGTCCGTCATTCCCTGAACCTGCCCTATCAGCTCTTCGAGGATCAGCGCAGCGGGGAAACCCTGGGCGTGCTTCAGAAAGTGAGAACGGATGTCGAGAAACTGATCTCGAGCGCGGTCAACATCCTGTATCAGACGCTCATCGGGGTGGTCTTCGTGATGCTCTACGCGTTGAGCGTGTATTGGATCATCGCGCCGGTCTATTTCCTCACCATCCCCATCCTGGGCGGCATGGTCTCGATCCTCTCCAAACGGATCAAGACGGTGCAGAAGGACATCGTGGCCGAGACCACGGCGCTTGCGGGATCGACCACGGAATCGCTGCGGAACATCGAACTGGTCAAGAGTCTGGGGCTCGCGGCCCAGGAGATCGCGCGGCTCAACTCGACCACCCAGAAGATTCTGGTGCTGGAACTGAAGAAGGTCCGCTATCTGCGGAGCCTGTCCTTCATCCAGGGGACGGTGGTGAACGCGCTGCGCACCAGCATCCTCTTCCTGATGCTCTATCTGATTTACGCGCGTGCGATCACGGTCGGGCAGTTCTTCGCGCTCTGGATTTACTCCTTCTTCATCTTCGGGCCCCTTCAGGAACTGGGGAACGTCATCACGACCTACCGCGAGGCGGAAGTGTCGCTGGAGCGGTTCAAGAAGCTGATGGAGCAGCCGGGCGAGCCTGCCCCGGCTCATCCGGTGGCGCCCTTCACCCTGGATCGATTGGAATTCGATCGGGTCAGCTTCACCCACCTGACCGGAGCGTCTCCCGCCTTGTCTGAAGTGTCTTTCGGACTGTCGAAGGGCCAGACCATCGCCTTCGTCGGCCCCTCGGGCTCGGGAAAGACCACACTCGTGAAGCTCCTGGTTGGCCTCTACCGTCCGGACGCGGGCCGGCTTCTCTACAACGGCCACGACGGCAAGGATGTCGATCTGTCTCACCTGCGGGCGCAGATTGGCTTTGTGACCCAGGAGACTCAGCTCTTCTCGGGAACGATTCGCGAGAATCTCCAGTTCGTTCGTCCGGAGGCGACGGACGCGGAATGCCTCGATGCATTGACCAGGGCCGCTTGCGACAGCCTGCTCGCGCGCGCGGAAAAGGGCCTCGATACGGTGATTGGGGAAGGCGGAGTGAAGGTGTCGGGGGGCGAGCGTCAGCGGCTTTCGATCGCGCGCGCGCTGCTGCGGCGCCCGCGCCTCCTGGTCTTCGACGAGGCCACCTCGTCGCTCGATTCGATCACCGAAGAGGAGATCACCACGACCATTCGCGATGTGGCGACTCACAAGGACGTCATGACCGTCCTGATCGCGCACCGGCTCTCCACCATCATGCACGCGGACACCATCCACGTCCTGGAGCAGGGCCGGGTGGTGGAGTCGGGTTTGCATGAGGAATTGCTGGCTATGAAGGGCCTGTACTACGCGCTCTGGCGGCAGCAGGTGGGGGAGCGTCGGACGCTGGTGGCGAAGGCCCCGGCCGCGTAATCTCCTGCCCCTCCGGGGAAGCAGTACAGCACCTGGAGGTGCCTCGGCCATTGTCCGGCCCGTGGGGATGGCCGGCCCGAAGAAGACGCCTTACTCCGCGGACATGAACGGGTAGCGCCAGTCGGTGGCGGGCGCGAACGTCTCCTTGATCGTGCGGGCCTGGACCCAGCGCATCAGGTTCATCTTCGAGCCGGCCTTGTCGTTGGTCCCTGAACCGCGCGCGCCCCCGAAGGGCTGCTGGCCGACCACCGCGCCCGTTGGCTTGTCGTTGATGTAGAAGTTCCCGGCCGCGTTGCGCAGGGCGTGGGTAGCTTCCCTAACCGCGCGGCGATCGCGCGAGAAGATGGCGCCGGTGAGCGCGTAGGGCGACGTCGAATCCACGATGTTGAGGGTCTCAGTCCACTGGTCGTCAGGGTAGACGTAGTACGTCAGCACCGGTCCGAAGATCTCCTCGCACATCAGGCGCTCGCCGGGGTCTCTGGCCTCCACCAGGGTGGGCTCGACGAAGTAGCCCACTTCCTTGTTGGAGCCTCCCCCGGCCACGATCTTCGAGTGCTTTCGCGCGTGGTCGATGTACTCCGTGATCGAGTCGAACGCGGAGGGAGAAATGACGGCGCCCATGAAGTTGCGGAAATCGGAGGGGTCGCCCACCTTGATCTCCTTGATGATCGCCACCGTTCGCTCGATGATGTCCGCGGCCAGCGACTTGGGCAGGTAGGCGCGCGAGGCCGCCGAGCATTTCTGGCCCTGGTACTCGAAAGCGCCGCGGGCGATGGCCACCGCGACTTCCTGGGGGCTGGCCGAGGGATGAGCGACGATGAAGTCCTTGCCCCCGGTCTCACCCACCAGTCGCGGGTAGGCCCGGTACTTCGCGATGTCTTTGCCGACCCGGCTCCAGATCGACTGGAAAACGCTGGTGCTGCCGGTGAAGTGAATTCCGGCGAGGTCCGGCGACGAGAGTACGACGTCCGTGATCATCCGGGAGTCGCCCGAAACCAGGTTGACCACCCCGGGGGGCATGCCCGCCTCTTCGAGGACGTTCATGATCACCCAGGCACTGCGCATCGAGGTGTGGGCGGGCTTCCAGAGGACCACGTTGCCCATCAGAGCGGGTGAGGTGACGAGGTTCCCGCCGATGGCGGTGAAGTTGAAGGGCGAAATCGCATAGACGAAGCCCTCGAGCGGGCGATAGTCGGTCTGGTTCCACATCCCCTCGCTGGAGATCGGCTGCTCGCTGATCAGGTCCTGAGCGAACGAGGCGTTGAAGCGGAAGAAGTCGGCCAGCTCGCAGGCCGCGTCGATTTCGGACTGGTGGATTGTTTTCGACTGCCCGAGCATGGTCGCGGCATTGATGTCGGCGCGGTACTTGCCGGTCAGCAGATCGGCGGCGCGGAGGATGACCGCGGCGCGATCCTCGAAGGCCCAGGAGCCCCAGTCGCGCTGGGCCCGCTTCGACGCATCGATGGCCGCCTGAATGTGGGCTGCCGTCGCTTCGTGGGAATCGGCGAGGACGTGGCGGTGATTGTGGGGCGACACCACGGTTGAGGCTTTGCCGGTGGCGATCCGCTGGCCATCGATCACGATCGGGATGTCGACCCGCTCGGCCGCCATGGACTTGAGCCGGCTCTTGATCTCGGCCCGTTCCGGGCTTCCCGGGGCATAGGTCCTGACCGGTTCGTTCCGGGGTTCGGGGACTCGACGGATGGCGGTGACGCTCATGGGCTTTGTTGCTCCTTGATTGCCTGAGAGGTGGCCCAGGGCTTTGGCTGGCAGGGATCCGTCCTATTTACGGGGACTCAACGAGTTGGGCGTTTGGCCGGTCCAACCTCACTAGATGCGCGGCTCATGTGAGATATCACGCTTGACAGACCGCATGCCGCCGTTCATTATCTCTCAATCCCGCAGGATCCGGCTGGGCTCGACGCCTGAACTCCGGGGCAGACGTTCAGTTGATTGGATTCGGAGGTCGGTATGGGATTGACTGCATCGGAACTCGCACGAAAGACAGCACTTCACGCACTGAACCGGCTGGGTTTCGGCCCCCGGCCAGGAGACATTGAGGCCGTTTTGGACCGCGGGCTTGAGAGCTACATCAACGCCCAGTTCGATCCCAAACCCGACGCGAACCTCGAAGCGCGCCTCGCTCCGCTCAACAACACCTTGCGGCTGTCGACCACCCAGGTTCTCGTCACCTACGCCGACTCGGGGAATCAGGGTTCCTCGATCCAGGCGTACGTGGATAATTTTCACACCGCGAAGTTGATGCGGTCGGTCCATTCCACCAATCAGCTTGAAGAGGCTTTGGCGGATTTCTGGTTCAACCACTTCAACGTCAACATCAACGACAACTTCGTCCGCTACTCCATCCAGTCGTACGAGCGCGACGCCATTCGCCCCAACGCGATGGGCAAGTTCGAGACGCTGCTCAAGGCCACGGCCGAGCATCCGGCGATGCTCTACTACCTCGACAACTACCTGTCGCAGGCCTCCCGAACCGTGAACGGAAGGCTGGTCCAGGGCCTGAACGAGAACTACGGTCGCGAGATCCTCGAGCTTCACACGGTTGGAGTCGATGCCGGCTACACCCAGGCGGATGTCTACGAGGTGTCCCGGGCCTTCACGGGGTGGGGAATCGACAATCTGGGGAGGGGCGGCAACTTCGTGTACAGCGCCGCCCGGCACGACACCGGATCGAAGAGTGCGTACGGTCTTCAGATCGCGGCGGGCGGCCAGAAGGACGACGGCGAGCGAGTGATCAAGTACCTCGCCACTCATCCCAAGACGGCCCGATTCGTTTCCACCAAGCTGGCCCGCCGCTTTGCCGCCGACGACCCGCCCGAGAGCCTGGTCGACCAGATGGTCGAGGCCTGGCTCGGAAGCGATGGTGACATCAAGGAAGTCATGAAGGCCATGATCGGTTCCTCGGAATTCTGGGCGGAGGCCTTCAGTGCCGCGGGCAAGCCGAAGACGCCGTTCGAGTTTGTCATCAGCTCCATCAGGGCCATTGGCGGCGATGTCACCGCGGCTACCCGCGGGGTCACGGCCTATCTCGCTCAGATGGGCCAGCCGCTCTACCAGTGCATTCCTCCCACCGGGTACTCGGACTCGGGCGCCGAGTGGCTCAATCCGTCATCGCAGATCTACCGCATGAACTTCGCTTTGGATCTGGCCCAGGGCCTGGTCAACGGGGTTAGCGTGAACGTGAGGAACTTCGCGGTGGGGGCCGACATGACCAATCCCTCGTCGGTGGCGAAAGCCGCGAACGCCGCGGTTTTCGGGGGCACGATCGGAGGCGGCACCGTCGACGCCGCGAGCCGGGTCGATACCCGAATCACCAATCCTTCCTCGGCGGTGCGGGTTTCCGGCCTTCTGCTGGCCAGTCCCGAGTCACAGGTTCGGTAGGAGAAAGAATTATGAACATGCCCCTTGATGCTTCTCGCCGGATCTTCCTCCGAGGCGCTTCGGCGGCCGCGGTCGGAATTGGCTTCGGGCCTTCGGCCTTGATGTCGCGAACCGCCCAGGCGGCCACCGGGGCCAAGGTCTTCGTTCAGATCTTCATCCGCGGCGGCGTCGACACCCTGAACATGGTAGTGCCGTACGGCGAATCGGCCTATTACGACATCCGCGGCGCCATAGCGATTCCTCGTCCCGGTCAGGCCGGGGGCGCCTTGCGCCTCGACGACACGTTCGGGCTCCACCCCGCTCTCTCCGCTCTGATGCCCCTTTGGAATCAGGGTCGGTTGGCCATCGTCGATGCCGTAGGCAACAACGAACTCTCCAGATCGCACTTCGACGCCCAGGACTTCATGGAGACGGGCACGCCCGGCATCAAGAACACGACGACGGGCTGGCTCGACCGTGCCCTCAAGATGATCCCCGGCAGCGCGGTCTCCGAGGCGGTTGCCTTCCAGTCCCAGCTTCCCCGGTCCTTCATGGGCCCCGAGCCCGTGCTCGTGGCCACCAACCTGACCACGTTCAATTTGAAAGTCGGAGCGGCCTGGCGAACCGAAGCCGAGACCGCGCTCCGCGGGATGTACGGCTCTCGTCAGGATGCGATCGGCAAAGTGGGTCGCGAGACCTTCGAAGCCATCGACACGATCGTCCGTTCGCCCGTCCTCACCGTCCCCCCCGGAAACGGGGCGGTTTACCCCAATGCCAGCATCGGGACATCGCTTCGTCAGGCCGCGGCCATCATCAAGGCGGGCCTCGGAACCCGGACCATCTTCGTGAGCGTGGGCGGCGCGTTCGACACGCATTCCGGCCAGCTCGCGGCGCATCAGGTGGAACTCCCGCGCATCGGCGATTCGATCGCCGCGTTCGCCCAGGACCTGGGGGGCCTGATGGATGACGTGGTGGTCATGATGGTTTCGGAGTTCGGTCGCACCGCATTCGTCAACGGCTCGGCCGGAACCGATCATGGTTCGGCCAAGGCGGTCTTCGTTCTCGGGGGCGCGGTTCGGGGCGGTCGGATGCTGGGCCGCTGGCCCGGTCTGGCGAACTCTCAGCTGTACCAGACGCGCGATCTCGCCTCGACCACCGACTTCCGTGACGTGTACGCCGAGGTTGCCAGGAAGCACCTCGGCCTCACCGACATGGCAGGTCTGTTTCCCGGGTACAGCGTGGGCGCGGGCGTCGGCCTTCTGGCGTAGCAGGGCCCCTTCGACCGATCCCGCGTCGGCCGGTCGCCGCCGGACATCTTTCATCGATCAACCAACCAAGGATCAGAGAACCATGACGCCGAAGAACAGTTTCACGCCGCGGGCCTTCACCCTCACGCTCCTGGCGGTCCTCCTCGCGGCCGCGCCCGCCCGGGCCCAGGATCGAAAGTTTGGACTCTACGCCGGCTACGAGTTCTTTCACACGGATGACGGCGACCTGCACGGGCTTCGCCTTTCCCCGGAGTACCGGCTCAATGGCGCAGTGTCGGTGGTGGGCGATTTCTCTGCGGAGAAGGGAACCCTGTCATCGGCCAGCACGACTCTGACCACGTTCCTCGGCGGGCTGCGGGCCAGGAAGAGCATCGGCTCGGCGGCGATCTACGTCCACGGCCTTGCGGGGGGCGTCCGCGCCTCGTCCTCGATAACTCCATTCCAGGGGGTCTCCATCTCCGTCACGGACACCGGCCTCGGCCTTGACGGCGGCGGCGGTGTGGAATTCAAGCTGAGCCGCCTCAAGATGCGGATCGGCGCCGACTACCTGCGGCGCGAGGTCGACATCGGCGGCGGCCAGACCGCGAACGAAAACGACATCCGCGCCACCGTGGGGCTGGTCTTCTAGTTGAGGGGCGGTGAATGGCCCCGCCCCCCAAACCCCCGTCGCTCCGGCCGGAGTCAATCCGGCCTACGCTCAGTCGGCCGCTCCCGCCCGGCCCACGGATGCGGGTCCGGCGGAAACTCAGTTCAAGGCCGCGACCTGGTCCAGGAACTCCGCGTTGGTTTCGGTCTTCGACATGCGGTCGAGCATCAGTTCCATGGCGTCCGTGCAGTGCAAGGTCGACAGCACCTTCCTGAGGACCCAGACCCGCATCAACTCCTCCCGGCCCAGGAGAAGTTCCTCGCGCCTCGTTCCGCTGCGATTGATGTCTATGGCGGGGAGGATCCGCTTCTCCATCATGCGGCGATCCAGGACGATCTCCGAATTTCCGGTGCCCTTGAACTCTTCGAAAATGATGTCGTCCATCCGTGAGCCGGTGTCGACGAGCGCGGTGGCGATGATGGTGAGAGAACCGCCTTCCTCCATGGCCCTCGCGGCCCCGAAGAACCTCTTGGGCAAAAGCAAGGCGGACTGGTCGAGGCCTCCGGAGAGGGTCCGGCTCGAGCTTCCGGCGGCGTTGTTGTAGGCGCGGGCCAGACGGGTGATGGAGTCGAGCAGGATCACCACATCCTGGCCATGCTCGACCAGGCGCCGAGCATGCTCGATCACCATCTCGGCGGTCTCGATGTGGCGCGAAGGTTCGAGGTCGAAGGTCGAGGCCACGACTTCGCCCCGGACCTTTCGCCGCATGTCCGTCACTTCCTCCGGCCGCTCGTCGATGAGCACCACCAGCAGCGTGACTTCGGGGTGGTTCGTGGCGATGGAGTTGGCGAGGTTCTGGAGGATGACGGTCTTGCCGGTGCGCGGCGAGGCCACGATGAGCCCGCGTTGACCCTTGCCCAAAGGGGTCATCATGTCGAGGATTCGCCCGGTCATGTCGGTCGGCGTGGTTTCCAGTCTCAGCCGGTGTTGGGGATAGAGCGGGGTGAGATTGTCGAAAAGAATGCGATCGCGAGCCGCGTCCGGGTCGAGATTGTTGATGCTGGTGACCCGGGAGAAGGAATAGAAGCGTTCCGCATGTCGCGGGGCTCGGACGATTCCGGAGAGCTTGTCACCGGTTCTCAGGAAGAAGCGCCGGATTTGCGAGGGCGACACATAGACATCGTCCGGCTCCACCTGGAAGCCCACCTCGGCTCCGCGCAGGAACCCATAGCCTTCCCGGGTGGCGCTCAGCACCCCCGACGAAGTGAGGGGAAGCGAACTGTGCGACCGAATGCGCAAGAGCGATCGCAGCAATTCCTCGCGAGGGAGTCCGGAGGCTTCGGGAAGGCCATTGTCCTCGCCCAGGGCCACGAGCCGCAGGCGGTCGGCTCGGCGCAGCACCGAGAAGTCTTCGATGGAAAGGAGCCCCGAGGACCGGACTTCGTCCACCGCGGGCTCGACGGCCTCGGCCGGGGCGGGCGGCGGGGCTTCCGCGGTCTTCGGGGTTCTGGCCATTCGAGATCGCCGGGCTAGTGCGTGACCGGGGGAGCGCTCGGTCCGGGCGGGGTGCTGGGAGCCACGATCTGGGCCGGGGAGCCCGGGGAGGGCAGGATGGCGATTCGAAAGACCTCGTCGACGGAGTCGACAAGATGAATGGTGAGGGCGGCCTTGACCTCTTCGGCGACATCCGCGAGGTCCTTCTCGTTCTCGCGCGGGAGAATCACGGTGGTGGCGCCGATACGATGGGCGGCCAGGAGCTTCTCCTTGACCCCTCCGATGGGCAGGACCTTTCCGTGGAGGGTGATTTCGCCGGTCATGCAGATATCACGGCGGACGGGGGCGCCTTGCAGGGCGGAGACGAGGGCCGTGGCCATGGTGATTCCGGCGGAGGGCCCGTCTTTCGGAATCGCCCCCTCGGGCACGTGAATGTGAATATCGATCTTGCGATAGAAGCCGGTTTCGAGGTGCAACTCTTCCGCATGGGCGCGGACGTAGGACAGAGCCGCCCGTGCGCTCTCCTGCATCACGTCGCCGAGTTTTCCGGTGAGCGTGAGCGCTCCCCGCCCGGGCATGAGCGTCACTTCGATGGGCAGGGTCTCGCCCCCCACCTCCGTCCAGGCGAGGCCCATGGCGAGGCCCACCTCGTTCTTTTCCTCGCCCTGGGGATCCCGGTAACGGGGCACTCCGAGAAGGTCGATGACGTCCTCTTCCCGGAGAACGATCCTGTAGTCCGCTCCCCGTTCAACCACCCGGCGTGCCGTCTTACGCGCCAGGCTGCCGATCTCCCGTTCCAGGCTGCGCACCCCGGCCTCGCGCGTGTAGCGGCGGATCACCGTCTTGAGCGCATCGTCGGGGAATTCGAGATTGGACAGGTTGACGCCGTTCTGGGCAAGCTGCTTGGGGATCAGATGACGCCTGGCGATCTCGATCTTCTCGACCTCGGTGTATCCGGCCAGGCGCACGATTTCCAGGCGATCCTGGAGCGCATGCGGGATCCCGTGGAGGGTGTTGGCGGTGGCGATGAAGAAGACCGAGGACAAATCGAAATCGACGTCCAGGTAGTGATCCGAAAAGTTCTTGTTCTGCTCGGGATCGAGAACCTCCAGAAGGGCCGACGAGGGATCGCCCCGGAAGTCGTAGGTCATCTTGTCGACTTCGTCGAGCAGGAAGACGGGATTTCGAGTCGCGGCCTTGCGCATGAGTTTGACGATCTGGCCCGGGAGGGCCCCGATGTATGTCCTGCGGTGACCCCGAATCTCCGCTTCGTCGCGCACTCCGCCGAGGGAAAAGCGGACGTAGGGCCGTCCGGTGCAACGTGCTATTGAGCGGGCGAGCGACGTCTTGCCCACCCCCGGGGGACCCACAAAACACAGGATGGGGCCCTTCGGCTCATCCACCAGCTGGCGGACGGCCAGAAACTCCAGAATGCGTTCCTTGATCTTCTCGAGGCCGTAGTGGTCTTCATTGAGAATGACCTCGGCCGCCTTGATGTCCCGGGTCTCCTTGGCTTTCCGCCGCCAGGGCATGGCCACCAGCCATTCGAGATAGTTGCGCGAGACCGTGGCCTCGGCCGACATGGGGGGCATGCCTTCGAGGCGCTTCAGCTCCTGGCGCGCCTTGTCGAGCGCCTCCTTGCTCATCTTCGCTTTCTCGATGCGCTCCTTGAGCTCGTCGAATTCGCTCGGGCGCTCTTCCTTCTGGCGCTCCTTCTGGAGGGTCTTCATTTTCTCGGACAAGTAGTGATCCTTGGGCGAACGGGCGCCTTTGGCGGCCCGGCCTTCCCGCTTTTCCGCCTCCAGGCGCTCCACCTCGATCTCGAGGGCCTGGGTCAGTCGAACCAGGCGGGCCAGGGGTGAAGGAGTCTCGAGCAGGACCTGCTTCTCGTCGGTGGGCAGCACGAGGTGCGAGGCCACGGTGTCCGCGAGCTTGCCCGCATCCTGGACACGCACCGCCGCGAGCATGGCGTCGTAGTGCAGATGATTCGACATCTTGACGTAACGGTCGAAGAGCTCGACCACCCGCCGCACCACCGGCTCGACATCTCCTTCGGGATCCTGTCGCGGGATCGTTCGGACCAGCGCCTTCATGAAACCGCTCTCCTCGCCGAACTCGAGCGCCTGGCCGCGATCGACGCCCTCCACGAGAACCCGAAGGTTGCCGTCGGGCAGGCGCAGACTCTGAACGATCTGACAGATCGTGCCGTGGTTGCGGACCTCGCGCGGCGACGGGGAGTCGCGCTTCGGATCGAGCTGGGCGGTGAGGAACAGCCGCTTCGAGCGTTGCAGAGCGTGCTCGAGCGCCAGGATCGACGGCTTCCGCCCGATCACGAACGTCATCATCATGTGGGGGAAGACCACGACATCGCGGAGGGGGACGGTGGGAAGGGCCTCCGGCGCGTCGAGGGTGGGCTTTTGTGATGGAGCCATGGGAGCTAGGTCCGTCTTTCTTGGGTCCGGGAAACACGCCGCTGGTTAGGCGCGCCCCTTGGGGTCTTGAGGCTTCTAGTTGCTTGTCCGGCTCAAGCGGGTCGGGCTCGCTAGCCCGCCTTCTCGATCACCATGATCGGCTTCTCGCCCGAAACCACGACCTCGCGCGTGATCACGCATTCCCGGACCTTCTTCAAGGAGGGGAGGTCGTACATGAGGTCGAGCATCAGATCCTCGAGGATCATGCGCAGGCCGCGGGCCCCGATCTTCCGCTCGATGGCGAGGTCGGCGATGGCGAGCATGGCGTCGTCCGTGAAGCGGAGCTTCACTCCTTCGTACTCGAACATGCGCTGGTACTGCTTGATGATGGCGTTTCGCGGCGTGGTCAGGATGTCGATGAGCGCGTGCTGGTCGAGATCGTGCAGAGTCGCGACCACGGGCAGGCGACCGATGAACTCGGGGATCAGGCCGTAGCGGATCAGGTCCTGGGGCAGAACCCTCTGGAGCAGGGTGTGCTTCTCGACCGCCTTCGACTCGATCTCCGCCTTCTGGCCGGCCTTGAAACCGAGGGTCTTGCGCCCGATCCGCCGCTCCACCACCTTGTCGAGACCCACGAAGGCGCCGCCGCAAATGAAAAGGATGTTGCTGGTGTCGACCTGATAGAACTCCTGGTGGGGGTGCTTGCGTCCGCCCTGCGGGGGGACGTTCGCGATCGTGCCCTCGAGAATCTTGAGGAGGGCCTGCTGCACGCCTTCGCCGGAAACGTCCCGGGTAATGGACGGGTTCTCATCCTTGCGGGAGATCTTGTCGATCTCATCGATGTAGATGATGCCTTCCTGACACTTCTCGATGTCCCCGCCGGCAGCCTGGAGAAGTTTGAGAATGATGTTCTCGACGTCTTCGCCGACGTACCCGGCCTCGGTCAGGGTGGTGGCGTCCACCATGGCGAAGGGGACGGCCAGCATGCGCGCCAGGGTCTGGGCGAGCAGGGTCTTGCCCGTTCCCGTGGGGCCGACGAGAAGAATATTGGCCTTCTGCAGTTCGACGTCGCCGCGAATCTTCTGCTTCGAAATCTGCAGGCGCTTGTAGTGGTTGTGGACCGCCACCGCGAGCTTCTTCTTCGCGGAGTCCTGGCCGATGACGTACTCATCGAGAAACTTCTTGACGTCGTGGGGAGCGGCGAGATTGCCCTTGGCCTTGGGGGTGGGGGTCTTCTTGTCGTCCGCGATGATGTCGTTGCAGACCTCGACGCACTCATCGCAGATGAAGACGGTGGGCCCGGCAATCAGTTTTCGGACGTCTCCTTGATCCTTGTTGCAGAACGAGCAGCGCAGCGTCTCGCCGTCGTTTCTCTTCATGGTGGTCATGGTCGCTGGATTCCTGGGCTTTCAGGGGACAGTCTCGATCCTCGCCTGCTCAGGCCTTGTCCTTCTCGCGCTTGGAGATCACGGAATCGATGATGCCGTATTCGACGGCCTGGGTCGCGCCCATGATGAAGTCTCGATCGGTGTCGTTCGCGATCTTCTCGACCGGCTGAGAGGTGTGGTGGGCCAGGATCTCGTTCAGAGTGTCCTTCATGCGGAGGATTTCCTTGGCCTGAATGGCGATGTCCGAAGCCTGGCCCTGGGTGCCGCCGAGGGGCTGATGGATCAGGATCCGCGCGTTGGGAAGAGCGCAGCGCTTCCCCTTGGTGCCCGCGGCGAGGAGCACCGCGCCAAACGATGCCGCCTGCCCGACGCAGATCGTCTGGATGTCGGGCTTGATGAGCTGCATCGTGTCGTAGATCGCCATTCCCGCGGTGACGATGCCGCCCGGGCTGTTGATGTAGAGGTGGATGTCCTTCTCGGGATCCTCGGCCTCGAGGAAGAGAAGCTGGGCGATGATCAGATTTGCGACCGCGTCATCGATGGGAGTGCCGATGAAGACGATGTTGTCCTTGAGAAGACGCGAGAAGATGTCGTAGGCGCGTTCCCCGCGGGCGGTCTGTTCGACCACCATGGGAACGAGCATGGCATGGGGGGCGCTCATTCGAATTGGACTCTAGCAGCGGCCCTAATCATGTCAATAATGCGCCGGTCCCTGGCCTGCGCGGTCAGGCGAGACTTTTGATCCTCGTTGAGGCGGCCTGAAATCGCTCCTTCACTGGTACGCGCACGGGCGGCCAGGCGCTTGATCTGATCCTGGATGTCCTCCTCGGTGGCCTCGATCTTCTCGGCCTTGCCGATGGCGTCGAGCAGGATCTCGAGCTTGACCTGTCTCTCGGACCCTTCTCTTTGTTCCGCGGAAACCTTGGTCCAGTCGAGTTTGAGCTTCTGGAGGTCGATGCCTTGTTGCTCGAGGTTTTCCGCGAACCTCCGGGTGCGCGCCTCGACCTGTTCATCGACCAGACTCTGGGGAACATCGAAGGTGGCGAGGTCGGCGAGTTTGTTCAGAACCGCGTCCTCGATCTGGACGTCCTCGTTTTGCTTGAGTGCGCGCTCGATCCGTTCCCGCACGCTCGTCTCCAGGGCCGAGAACGAGTCGAAGTTCAGATCCTTCGCGAACTCATCGTCCCGGGCGGGGAGGGTCTTCACCTTGATAGCGTGGACGGCCACGTGATAGTCCACGGTGCGGACGACCTTTGCGCTCGGATCCTCGCTTTCGCGCTCCCGCGCGCGGACCTCCTTTACGGCCCCGGGGAGAATGCCCTCGAGGGCCTGGTTCAACTCGTCGTGGTTGCCCGAATGGCCGACCTCGATGAGCGTCTGCTCCCGTTTTCTCGCCTGGCCCGTGGAATGGTCGGTGATCTCGATGTCCACTTCCACGAAATCACCCTTCTGGGCGGGCCGGTCGGGCGCGGGCTCGAACCGAGCCGAAGCATCGCGAAGACGATCGATTTCGGTGTCGATCATCTGCGGCGTGGCGGCCTCGCGCTTGACCGTCACCTCGATACCGCGAAAGGCGGGGATCGCGACCTCGGGGAGGACGTCGAAGGTGATCCTGAACTTGAGCGACCCTTCCGGAGCGATCTCCACCTTTTCCAGTTTCGGGGAAGCGACCGGCCGCAACTTGTGGGTCTCGAGTTCCTTCGGTAGGAACTGGTTGGCGATCGCCTCCACCGCGTCCCGCTCCACATCCGCCTTGAACTGCCGCTTCACCACGGCGAGGGGAACCTTGCCGGGCCGGAAACCGGGGATTCGAGCTCGCCGGGCGATTTCCTTCGCGTGGCGGTCGATCTCCTTCCCCACCACATCCTTGTCAATGTCGAAATCGATGGCTCTTCGGACGGAATTCTCGGAGGTCAGTTCAGCTTTCAAGTCTTCTCTCTTGCGATTCTTGGGACAACGCGAAGCGACGAGATGTCTTTCTCTGGATGTTTTCGGGGCTTACGAGCTTCCCTGAGGTGTCTGGCGGGGAGTTCGAACTCCTTCCGGTGGCCCCAGGCTCGCCGGTTTTTAACCGCGCCCTGGGGCGCGCAGCCCGAATTGTACGCGGTCACGGTTCGCAGCCCCCTCAGAAATGCGCAGGGAAGGCTCAGGACGCAGGCGATAAACTGCAGGCTCACGCGCGGGCGTGGCGAAATGGCAGACGCGCGGGTCTTAGAAGCCCGTGGAGAGATCCTTGGGGGTTCGAGTCCCTCCGCCCGCATTGACTTCTTGAGTCTAAGGGGTGCCGGACACGGACCCGGCCCCCCTTAGAAACCCCCCGGCCTGCGCTCGGCGAGACGTTCTGATGCTCGAATCGCCTGAGTGAATCAGGCGATTCGAAAGGGGTGTCGCCGAGCTCCGGCCGCCGGCCAGGGCCACGGTTATTCGCTCGATGTCGTTGTTGAGTCTAAGGGGTGCCGGACACGGACCCGGCCCCCCTTAGAAACCCCCCGGCCTGCGCTCGGCGAGACGTTCTGATGCTCGAATCGCCTGAGTGACACGAGGCGGTTCACGGACTACGTCCATGCCTGTCGGAAGAAACGCCGCCCAACGGTCCCTGAGCCGGTCGAAGGGACCGCCAGTGCCTGCGACCGTTCGACAGGCTCACGGCAGGCAAGCTCAGCCACGGTTTCACAAGAATTGCCTGAAGCTCTGCGCTGGAGGGGTCCGCGCAGCGGAGCCATCCAGAAATCAGGCGATTCGAAGGAGGGGCCGAGATCCGGCCGCCGGCCAGGGAACTACCGGATGTGGAACTTCGACTTCACCAGCTTGCCGTTCTTCTTTTCGCAGAAGTACCAGGCCGACAAGTCGTTCAAGGGCACGAAGCGGCGCTCTTCCTTCCGGTAGTGCCAGTCCTTTTCCACCTGGTAGAAGACCTGACGGTGGCGGCACTCGAGGATGTTCGTTATTTCGTTGTCGTGGTGGTTGTCGGAGTCGTAGTCGGTGATGGCGCGCTGGCCCATTTCCGAATAGAGCAGGTTGAGCTGCTGCAGAAACCGGTCCGTCTCGGAGTCGAGATCCTTGACTTGAAGCCCGAGCCTTCGGGCCTCGCGCGCGGTGATCGGGTACTGGTGCGCAGGATATGAGGAGTTGAGTTCCCGGGCAATCCGCTCCGCCCGCTTCCCGTCCTTGAGGTGGTAACTGAGGATTTCCTGACAGAGCTTGCGCGAGAGACTGCTGGCGCGGTCGAGAGCCCCGATCACCAGGGGATGGATGTACTTGTAGAGTTCCTGATAGGGCGTGATGCTGCGGCCCTCGACGTGGGTGGCCTCGCGCCAGAGCTTGATCACCCGATCGACCTCGTCGTTGCTCACGGCCACGAGATTGTTGGTGTGATCGACCGGAGAAAGCTCGTGTTCGAGGGAAGTGTCCACGGCGGTGAGGTAGGAGAGAGGGCCCATGCCGATCTCGTCGGCGCCCAGGGCGAACATGGTCGCGGCCGACGCGCAGTTGAGCGGAGCCAGAACCACCAGCCGCTTGCAGGAACTGCGCAGGAGGTGAACCATCCGCAGGGAAGCCATGCCGCTCCCGCCGTCGGACTTGACGAAGAGTGTGATGGTGTCCTGGGGGCCGATCTCTCGAAGCACCTCATGGAGGGCCATGACGTCGTTGTCGCAGACCGACCCCGAGGTCGACGTCCAGTAGGTGAGGAGCGTGCCCTCGACGCGCCGGGCGATCTTGCCGAGAAGGGCCTGGGTCTTCTCGAAAAGGAGCGGAGGGGTCTTGATCTTGGGTCGTCGGCCTTTGGCTTTGGTCATCGTGGAGCCCGCGAATTTACCTTACCGCGCGAGGTTGGGCCGCTTGCTCGCTTGCGGTGAGCCGGTTGGACCGTCGAAGGCACCCGCGGTCCCTGCGACGCTTCGACACTTCGACAAGCTCAGTGCAGGCAGCTCAGCGCAGGCCAGCGCAGGGACGGTTGGGCAGGCCCTGCTTCAGAACAAGCTGCCTTGGGGCGGAGGGGCGGGCTCCGCAGGGCGGATGTTCTCGGGGCCGTCGTTGCGCACGTTGTTCACGAAGGGGCCGACCCGGCGAGAGGTCCATTCCGTCCGCGCGCTTGCGGACATCACCTCGAGGAGTGTCTTCGCCTTCGACCGAGGATCGAGCCAGGTCTCGAAATCGCCCTGGGCCACGATCAGCGGCATCCGGTCGTGAATGCGTGCCACGGAGGGGGACGCATTCGCGGTCAGAATAGCCGCGGCCGGTTCTTGCGACGGGTGCGCCGCGGGAGGGGCTACGGCAAGACCCGCGAAGGCGAACGGAGCCCCCCTCGGCTGCTGGAAGTAGTGCGCCTGCCTCCGCCCCGCCTCCTTCGTCCATTCGAAAAAGCCATCCGCGGGGACGAGAACGCGCGAGGCCGCGAAGGCTCGGCCGAAGAGCGGGGAGGTTGCCGCCGTCTCCGAGCGCGCATTGATCAATGGTCGCCCGTCGCGCGGATTGACGACGCCCCAGAGCAGGGACGGTGCGGTCCGGTGGCCATGCTCGCGGCGCACCGTGACCACGCGAGTCTGGGGCGCGATGTTGTACCGCGGGTCGTTCCAGTCCGCGGCGTCGACTCCGAAGAGAGCGGCCAGGATTTCCGGAGGGGTGGCAAGGGTGAATCGACCGCACATGGCGAGCGCATTATTTCTCAAAGAGCGGGCGAGCGCTCGTCGGAAATCACGGGTGCACGCCGACGCTTGATAACCTCTCCTCGGTGCAAACCTATTTCCAGAAAGGCCTGGGCCTCAAGATCGAGGTGGCCCCTCTCCTCGATCAGGACTATGGAAGCAGCCTCATGGCCCGCATCAAGGAGCTGGGCTACGCGGCCACTGCGGGAGACCTCACCATTCGTCTGGCCCGTGAGTTCGGTTTCTGCTATGGAGTCGATCGGGCGATCGAGTATGCCTACGAGGCCAAGAAGCGATTTCCGGATCGCCGGCTCTTCCTCTCGGGGGAGATCATCCATAACCCGTCGGTGAACCAGAACCTGCGGGACATGGGGTTCACCATCCTGGAGGACGGCCGGGTGCCGCAGGTGCGCTACGCCTCGGTCGCGGCCGACGATGTGGTGGTGCTTCCGGCCTTTGGGGTGACGGTTGCGGAGATGAAGTACCTCCGGGGAATCGGAGCGGTCCTGGTGGACACCACCTGCGGAAGCGTCTTGAACGTCTGGAAGAACGTATCCAAGTACGCTCGCGACGGCTTCACCGTGGTCATTCACGGGAAGCACTACCACGAGGAGACGCGGGCCACCGCGTCGCAGGCCCTCCTTCATCCCCACGGCGCCTACCTGTGTGTCCGCGATGAGGCCGAGACGGAGATCGTGTGCGAATTCGTTCGCGGACAGATGTCCCGGGAAGCGTTCATGGCGCGTTTTGGTCAGGCGGTGAGCGAAGGCTTCGATCCTGCGACCCACCTGGAACGGATCGGCCTGGCCAACCAGACCACAATGTTGATGAGTGAGAGCCTGCGCGTGCAGGAGATGCTCCGTCGGGTCTACGTCGAACGCTTCGGGCCCGCGGAAGCGGCCACCCGGTTCCGGTCCTTCGACACCATCTGTTCGGCCACTCAGGATCGCCAGGACGCGGTTCTGAAGATGTTCGAGGAGACGCCCCCGGACGTCATGCTGGTCATCGGCGGCTACAACAGCAGCAACACCCAGGCGTTGGTGCGGATCTGTGCCGCCCGGTGCCCGACGTACTACGTCGAATCTCCCGAATGCATCGACCCCAAAACGGGGGCGCTCAAGCATCGCGCTCTGGATTCGGTAACGAGTGAAGAGGTCAGCGGCTGGCTTCCCCAACCTGGTCGTCCCCTGACCCTGGGAATAACCGCGGGAGCGTCCACTCCCGATAGTGTCGTGGCGAAATCCATCGAGAGGATCCTGGCCGCGCGCGGGGCCAGCGTGGCCGATTTCCGCGAGGCGCCCGCCTCTCCTGGACCCCGGGCCGCCGCGTCGATTTAAACCGGGTGTGCGACATGGTTGTGGGGCGATCCTGCAAGACCCGGTGGATGCCGGTGGCTGAGCTTGTCGAAGCCACCCCCAACCCCGGTCCCTTCGACGAGCTCAGGGACCGGATGCGATCGGCTTCCCCCGAACGTCACCGAG
>JANODX010000259.1:0-10127 GCA_031412915.1 Vicinamibacteria bacterium
ATCGCATCCGGTCCCTGAGCTCGTCGAAGGGACCGGCGTTGGGGGTGGCTTCGACCCTTCGACAGGCTCAGGGCAGCGCAAGCTCAGCCACCGGCATCCACCGGGTCTTGCAGGATCGCCCCACAACCATGTCGCACACCCCGCAGCGCCGGCGGCGCCTCCTGCAGGGAGTCCGCGGTCACCAAGCTAGACCTTCGCCAGGCGCTCCGCCGCGGCGTGAAGCGTCTCGTCCTTCTTGGCGAAGCAGAATCGCAGCACGGGTCCGCCGGTGTCCCGATAGAGGAACGCGGAGACGGGGATCGAGGCCACGCCGTGCTCGGTGATGAGCCAATGCGCCACCTCTCTCGCGGCGTCCTTCGATATGGCCGAATAGTCGAGCAGCTGAAAGTAGGTGCCGGCGCACGACAGCGGCCGAAAGCGTGATCCGGCGATAAGCCGCAGAAAGAGGTCGCGCTTCTGTTGATAGAACCCACTGAGGGCGCTCGCCGCCGGATCGCGCCGGACGAATTCCGAGAACGCCATCTGCGCCGGCGTGTGCACGGTGAAGGTCACGAACTGATGCACGCGCGTCACTTCGGCAAGGAGCGGCTGCGGGGCCAGACAGTAGCCCACTTTCCAGCCGGTTGTGTGGAACGTCTTGCCGAACGAGCTGATCACGACCGCGCGCGATCGCAGGTCCGGATAGCGCAGCAGGCTCTCGTGACGCCGGCCGTCGAAGACGATGTGCTCGTACACCTCGTCTCCAATCAGCAGAATGCCGGTGCCATCGACGAGGGCGGCGAGGTGCCTCATGTCGTCTTTCGACCACATCATCCCGGTCGGGTTGTGGGGCGTGTTCACGAGAATGGCGCGGGTCAAGGGCGTGATGGCGCGGCGCACCTCGTCCCAGTCGATCGCGTAGTCGGGATAGCGCAGGCTGACGAACACCGGCGTGCCGCCGCTCAGCCGAATCACCGGCACGTACGAGTCGTAGCACGGCTCAAAGAGCACCACCTCGTCGCCGGGCCGAACAAACGCGGTCAGGGTGGCGTAGAGCCCCGCCGTGGCGCCCGAGGTCACGAGCACCTCGGTGGCTGCATCGTAGCGGGCGCCATAGCAGTGCTCCACCTTGGCGGCAATCCCTTCGCGCAACGCCAGCACGCCCGGCATGGGCGCGTACTGATTGTGTCCGGCTCGCGACGCGGCGGCCATAGCCTCGACCAGTGCGGGATCGCAGTCGAAATCGGGAAACCCCTGGGACAGGTTGATGGCGCCATGCTCGCTCGCGAGCCTGGTCATCACCGAGAAGATGCTCACCCCGACGTCGGGAAGCTTGGACGCAATCTCGACGGTGCCCGCCATGGTGACGCCACTATACGGTCGACCCATGATGCTCGACGCCGCCCTCACCCTTGGAGCGGCCAGGAAGATGGCCCTAAACCAGCCCCTCCAGAGGACCGCCGCGCAGGTGTACTGCTGGAGTCACCCGCCTCTTTCCGGCAGGCTTCAAGGTCGATCGCCATGTCTGCCTGGGACCTAGGGTGCTCCGCGCCCGCGGGAGACGGCGCGCATGTAGCATCGCGGCCATGGCGGCGATTCGAGACATGGCGCCGACTGCGAACGGGGCAGCCCCGGTCGATCTCGCCCGCGTCCTCGGCCCGTGGGCGGCGGGGGCCATCGTCGTCGGCACGATGCTCGGGACCGGCATCTTCATCGTCCCCAGCACCATGGCGCGTCAGGGCGGCTCCGTGTCCCTGGTCATGCTGGCCTGGGTGGTGGGCGGCCTGCTGGCGCTCTTCGGGGCGCTGAGCTACGCCGAACTCGCGGCCGCGATGCCCGAAGCGGGCGGGCAGTACGCGTACCTGCGTCGTGCGTTCGGCGAACGGACGGCCTTCCTTTTCGGCTGGACCCACGCGGTGCTGGTCGGCCCGTGCTCCGGCGCCACGATCGCAACCGGCCTTCTGCAGTTCGCCACCTTCCTGAGCCCGGGCCTGCTGGCCCCCATCGCCTTTGCGGGCGTGTCGATCACGCCGGCGCAGACCTGGGCCGTGGTCGTCCTGATCGCGGTCGGGACGATCAACTACCTCGGCGTGCGGCTGGGCGGCCGCCTGCAGGTGGCCCTGACCACGCTCAAGGTGGCGGTACTCGCGGCGATCGTCTCGATCCCCCTGTTCGTGAGTCCGGTGCCCGCGGCCCCGGGCGACGTGTCGACCACAGTGGCCACCGGCGCGCTGTCTGGGTTCCTCGCTGCGCTCGTGGGCGCGCTGTGGGCCTACGAAGGGTGGACGAGTCTGACCTACGTCGGCTCCGAGGTCGTCGACCCGCAGCGATCGATTCCGCGCGCGCTGACCGCCGGCGTCATCGGCGTCGGCGTCATCTACCTCCTCGTGAATGCCGCCGTGTTCGTCGTCCTCCCATTCGCGCACGTCGTCCAATCCTCCTCCGTGGTCGCCGACCTGGTGGACGCGGCCGCCGGTCACGGCGCGTCGTGGTGGATCACGATCGCGATGATGGTGTCGGCGCTCGGCAGCCTCAACTCCGACACCTTGACCAACGCGCGCATCCCGTACGCGCTCGGGCGCGACGGGCTCCTCTTCCCGTTCACCGGGCGCGTGTCCAAAAGGTTCCGCACCCCGGGCGGCGCGCTCTTCCTCCATACCGCGATCGCCTGCGCGATCGCGGTCACGGGCACGTTCGAGGAGTTGTACTCGCTGTACGTCTTTTCCCAGTGGCTGTTTCTCGGCCTCGCCGCGGCCGCGGTGATCATGCTTCGGCGGACCGCGCCCGATATGCCCCGTCCGTACCGCACGTGGGGTTTCCCGTTCGTGCCCCTGGCGTTCATCGCGGGCTGTTGTGCGCTCACCGTCAGCCTCTGGCTCGCGCGGCCTCTGCGGTCCACCATCGGCCTGGCCCTGATCTTCGCGGGCGTGCCGGTGCACGCATGGTTCGTCAGAAACCGGACACCCGCGTCCTCCCCTGACCCGGAGCCTGAGGTGTCATGACGGATCGAACCGTGCTCGTGATCGGCGCCGGCATCCAGGGGCGCGCCGCGATCCAGGATCTGGAGCGCTCGCAAAGCGTCGATCGCGTCATCGCCGCCGATCTCGACGGGCCCGCCGTCGAGCAGTATCTCGACGCCATCGCCGCAAGGAAGACGGAGGCCGAAGCCGTCGACGTGCGCGATCCGGCGCAACTGCGGCGCCTGATGTCGCGCGGGGCGGGGGTCGCGATCGCCCTCGTCCCCCTCAAGTTCGAACCGGTGGTGGCCGAGGCGGCCGTGGAGACGGGCACGCACCTCGTCACCACGAATTACGCCACGAGCGTCGCCGCCCTCGAAGACCGAGCGCGGAAGGGCGGCGTCACGATCGTGCCGGAAGCGGGCTTCGACCCCGGGATCGACCTGGTGATTCTCGCGCGCGCTCTCGCGGGCTTTGACCATGTGGAGACGCTGAACTCGTACGGCAGCGGCATTCCGGCGCCCGAGTGCAAGGACACAAGCGTCCTCAACTACAAGATCTCATGGAGCTGGCCAGGAGTGCTCTCCGCCTACTGGCGGCCGGCGCGCGTCATCGCGAACGGTGTCGAGGTGGTGGCGGCGCGCGAGGAGATCTTTCGCCCGGCCTGGCGCCACGAAGTGACCGTCGACGGCGTCGGTCCGCTCGAAGCCTACGTCAACGGCGACGCGGTGGCGGTTGCGGAGCGGGCGGGGATCCGGAGCACGATCCGGCACGCCGGCCGCTACACCCTGCGCTGGCCCGGCCACTGCGACTTCTGGCAGAAGGTGGCGGCACTCGGGCTTCTCGACGATACGCCCCGCGAGGACGGCGGCCTCTCCCCCCGCGAATTCCTGAGCCTTCACCTCGAGCCGCAGCTGCGCTACGGGCCGACCGAGCGCGACATGATCATCCTGCGGGTCGACGTCGTCGGCGCCAGTCAGGGCCGGCGCACTGCGCGCCGCTACGAGCTCGTCGACTATCGCGACCTCCTGACCGGGACGCTCGCGATGAGCCGCGCCGTCGGGTACCCGGCGAGCATCGTCGCTCAGATGGTGTTGCGCGGTGAGATCGACCGCCGCGGCGTCCTGAGCCCGATTCGCGACATCCCACCGGGGCCGTTCTTCGAGGCGCTGGAACAGCGCGGGATCCGGATCGTCGAACAGGAGATCGATCCCGCCGTGTGCTACGTCCCGGATCCCGCCGCGCGACCGTAGTTGCGCGCCGTCATGGCGGCGGCGCGGACATGGTTCAAGCGCCCATCTGGAATTTCAATTGAGCAGCCCGACGATCAGGTAGCAAAGGTGGTCAGGGGCGAAGCACCATGGTCGTTCCTGCGGTCGCCCGGGCGAGGTACGTCCCTCGGATCCCGCCCTTGAGAGACCCAAGGTCGTATTCGGCCCTCAGCTCCTCTCCTATCATTGATCGTTGATCGTTGGAGCGCCCTGGCGGGCCTGAATCCACCGAGAGCGGGCGCTTTCGCCCGAGGACCTATACTCCACTCGCCCCGTAACTTTGTGAGAGGAGCCAACCCCTGCGCACCAAGGAACTCTCCTGTCTCGCGGCCATCATCGCGCTGACCCTCGGGACGCGCGGGGAGACGCAAACCCTGAGCGACCTCGCGAAGCAGGAGAAGGAGCGTCAAGCCAGGACGCGGGCGGCGGGGGCCACGACCAGGGTCTATACCGACGGTGCTGGCGGGGAGCCGACAGGTTCTACGGAGGCTTCGGGCACGCTCACGGTCATGACCGCGACGAGCCCAAGCGAGTCAACCGCAACCCCGCAGCCCACGGTCACGCTAACCCCGTCCCTGACGCAGCCTCGCGAGGTGAACCGGAGAGATCGCCGAGCGTCCCGGGACGTGAACATCACCATGTACGTGACTTCCTGGTGTCGGTTCTGTCGGGAAGCTCGGGCGCTTCTCAATTCTTTGCCCAACCTCAAGGTGACCATTCACGACATCGAGCAGAACAAGGCCAAAGGCGCGGAAATGCTCGCCAAGACCGGGGGCCAGGGGGGCATTCCGGTCCTCGACATCGAGGGGGCAGTCATCCAGGGGTTCGACGCCGCTGCGATCATGGATGTCATAGGCCTCGCACGCACCCGGGTGAATCCGAGCGGCCGTCGATAGAGCGTGGCGAGATGCGCGGGGTATGACCGCGCGAAGTCAGGGAGGAGTTTCTCGAATGCTCGGGCGAGCTTCGATTTCCGGATATCGCCGTGCTCACGCCCGAACAATTTCTCGAGAGGCTAGTGTCCTGCCTCACCCGCAGACATCCTCGCCGCCTTTGGCCGCCCCGAGCGCCTCGAGAACGCCGTCGCGGATGCCTTCACGTTCGGCGGCCAAGTGAGAGATCGGGGTGATCCTCATGCGCTCCAAGCGGCCGATCGCGGAGCACTTGCGCCCGCAGTCGCGACCAAAGCGGGCCGTTCCCGTCGCTTCGGGCCCAACCCAAAACCAGACTTCAGCAGCGATTTCCATCCGGCGAGTCGCGAGATTAAGCAGGAACGTAAGTCAACCTGATCACATCCTCGCCAATCCGATCATTGGCGATAAGGCGGAGCGGCGGCCGGGGTCCGGCGAAGTATGGCGTCCCGTGACCAAGCACGACGGGGTGCAGGTAGATTCGATACTCGTCGATCAGGCCACCACACTCAAGGCCACGAACTCCCGACGGTTCGGCATTCCCATGATCTTCCTCCAGAGCTTCGACGGTGCCTCAGCGCACCCCTTGGGGCCACGGCACGCCCTGCTCGCGCTTCGTCACCGGGCGGACGCCCTTGAAGAGGAAACGCTGGACGCGGGCACCGGTGTAGGTCTCGGCGGTGTAGAGGTTCCCCTTCGAATCGGTCGCCAGGTTGTGCACCCCGAAGAACTGCCCGGGCTGCCGGCCCCCGTCGCCGAAGGAGGTCAGGACCTCGAGCGTGCTGCGCAGAAGGGTGTTGACCTTCTCGTCCACCCCGTTCGCCTGATAGATGTAGGTCTGGTCGGGGTCGCGCGAGAAGGCCATGTCCCACACCGAGCCCGAGCGGTAGGTCTTCGGGTCGATGAAGACCTCCTTCACGAAGCTGCCGTCCTTCTTGAACACCTGGATGCGGTCGTTCACCCGGTCACACGTGTAGACGAGCCCGTCGTTCGACACGATCGCGCAGTGCATGGTGCTGAACTGCTTCGAGGGCGGGGCCTTTGGGTTGTAGGGCGGCATCTTCGCGTCGTCGGGCCGGGCCCCGTACGCACCCCAGTGCCGGTGGTACTCGCCGCTAGAGGCGTCGAGAACGATGACCCGCCGGTTGCCGTAGCCGTCCGCGATGTAGACCTCGTTGGCCGCAGGCTCGTGGAAGATCTTCGTGGGCTGCCAGAAGTTCTGGGTGTCGTTGCTGCCGTTGTGCACCCCGTGCTTGCCGACCTGAAGGAGGAACTTGCCCTCCTTGGTGAACTTCAGGATCTGAGTGTCCTTGTTGCCATTCCCCGCGAGCCAGACGTTGCCCTTGCCGTCGACGGTGATCCCGTGATTGCTGTCGGGCCAGTCGTAGCCCGGCCCGGGACCGCCCCAGGACCTCACCAGATTCCCCGCCTGGTCGTAGACGAGGACCGGAGGCGCCACCTTGCAGCAGGCGCCGATCATGTCCGCCGAAGGGGGCGCGGCTCCCTCGGCACCCGGCTGAACTTCGTCGTCTCTCGCCTCGCTGGCCTTGATGTCGGCGGCCTTGAAGTTCGCGTCCACGGTGTTCGGGCGATGGATCGTCCAGACGTTGTCCTGGTCGTCCACCGAAAGCCCGATCGTGGAACCCGTCACCCAGTGGTTCGGCAGAGGCTTCGGCCAGAAGGGATCGACCTCGAAATAGGGCGCCTGCTTCTGCGCCTGCGCGCTGACCGAAGGCGCCTTCGTGGCCGTCGTCAGCAGGGTCCCGACCAGCACGATGCTGGACGTGAAGGCGAGCCGTGCGAGGTTCCTCATGCTTCCTCCGTGAGCCCGCAGGAGGCGGGCCGGTGGCGGAGTCTACCGCCCGCGGAAGGGAATCGAGTTCCGGAAGACCGTCAGTGTGTCAGTCCGTAGATGATGTAATTAATCCCGAACTTATAGGCTTCGTTCGTCGGCGCCATCGCGTAGGTGCCGGTCGCGGACCACTCCATGTAGTCGCCGATGTCCATGTTGAAGTTGATGACCACCATCAGCCGTTTCGTGGGGTCGTTGTCCTCGTGGATGCCGTAGAACTCGCCCATCAACCCCCGTTCGCCGAGGCGGCCGGGGTAGGGCACCGCGAGCGTCTTGATGTGGAAGAAGCTGTCGAAGACCGGGTGCGAAACGTCGAGCCGGTCGATCCGCGCGTCCGGCAGCACCCGCCGCATGGCCGTTTCGAACACCGCCCACTCGTTGGCGAAGTGGAAGTCGTCGACGATCAGGAACGCGCCGCGGGCGAGGTACTGGCGGAGCCCGATGACTTCCGACTCGGTGGGATACCAGTAGCCGGGCTCCGAGAGGTAGGCGATCGGAAACAGGTTCAGCTCGGGATCGTCGAACGCATACACGTTGGTGCGGCTCGAGTCCGTCTGGATCGAGGTCAACTCGCGCAGCATCGTCGTGAGATTCTGCTCCATCTCGGGGTAGTCGAAGCTCCAGCCGGGATAGTCCGCGTAGCGAATGCGCGCGAACGTGAACCCTCCGTCGTACTTGACGTTGGCCATCTGATCCGGGCCGCGGAACTGGAAGGACCTGCCGCGCTGCGCCACTGCGCCGGCCGCGAGCACCGCGACCAGCGACGCGACGGCGATCACGCGCATCACCTTCGCGCGCGCTCTGCTCCCGAGTATCGTCAGCGAGATCGACACGCCCTGGATGCTACGCCGCTCGGCGTGGGCCCGCGTCGGCTTGCAGTCAACTGGGCTCGAAGAAAGTAGGATGCAGGCCGAGGATGAGCCGGCCAAACTTCGATCGCCTGGTGGCGCCGCCACGAACGGTCCCACTGAGCCTGCGCGTCGACGCTTTGTTCGGGGGAATGGCCGCCTTCGCCTGGGGCGTGCTGCTCGTCACCACCCCGATCTTCTGGGGGTTCGCGATGAACGCCGAGGTGTTGGCGCCTGTCGTTCTCGGGGCCAGCGCCGCGAGGACCGGCGGGCAGGTCACGGCCACGGGCGAAACCAGGTCCAGTGAGAACAAGAGCCGCATCCACTCGGTCGATTATTCCTATCAGGTCCCGGCCGGTCCGCTGCTGAGCGGGAGGTCCTATGTGACGGGCGACCCGCCGGCCGTCGGTGCTGAACTTCCGATCGAGTATGTCCCATCCTGGCCGCGCTTCTCACGCATCGTGGGCATGCGCAAGGCCCGGTTCGGCCCAGGTGCCGCCGTCGCGGTCGTGTTTCCTGCCTTGGCGGCGGGCTTCGTCGCGTTCTCGTTGCACGTGGGACGTCAGACACTGCGCCTGCTCCGCGAGGGCCGTGTGGCCCAGGCGACCTTCGTTAGCCAGCAGCCGACGAACACGACCATCAACGGGCGCGTGGTGCAGGAGCTGACCTTCGAGTACGCGACACCGGACCGAGGGCGGCGTACTTTCACCAGCAGCACGACCGATCCAGGCGAGCTTCGCGACGAGCGGCGCGAGACCATTCTTTACCTGCCGGAAGAGCCCGACACGGCAACTGCGGTCGATGCGCTGCCGAAGGCCGTGGTCGTTGACGAGGGAGGCGAGCTTCTGGCCGGACCGGGCATCCGCTGGGCCATCCTGGCGTTGCCGCTTCTCGTGACCGTGGTGAACGGCGCCTGCGCCGTGAACCCCCTGAGGTAATACTGAGCCCTGCGTTTCGGTCAGCTCAGGCTTGGACGATCGTCTTGAAGCCTCCGAATGCCATCCTCTTCATTCGAAGGGCATCGTTGACGGCGGCGCCATTTCGCTCATCTCTTTCATGACTTTCTTGTTCACGGCGTTGCGATGCGCTTTGGACTTGTAGACGATGAATGAGAACACGACCGTCTCACCTGCCTTGGCATTGGCGAGCGTCGATTCTTAATGTGGGAACCGCCGCCGGTTGGGCCTGCGTCGTCAGCCTCACCGTGGACTTCCCGGCCTCGAAGAGCATCACCAGGATGCTGATCCGTGTTCGGCAGCTGAAGTCCCTTCCGCAATGAATGCGCGCGCCCGGCGTTCTGTCGAACGAGGGGGTCCGGGACCTCGTGGCGTCAAAGCCTTTCACCGAGTGCCTCTCCGATATCGGGGGCATCGTCCGGATGCGCCCGCTCATCGTTCATGCGTCGTCGAAGGCAGTAAACGAAGCGCGGCGACGCGTCCTGCACATCGAATACGCGCCATCCCTTGACACCCTCGACGGCTTGCCGCTCGCAATCGCCTAGAAGCCCGGCGAGCGGGAGCCGCCCGCTCCGTCATTGCGACCAGGCCGTCCAGAAGCTCGCCGTTGCGAAGGGTATCCCATCCGCGGGAGCGCGCTTCCTCCACGACATGGCCGTGAAGCGCCTGCGCCACGCTCCTCGGCGTACCGTTGTCGAACAGGACGCGCATCAGCGCACGGGCGCTTC
The DNA here is from genome assembly GCA_031412915.1 of Vicinamibacteria bacterium. GTDB lineage: Bacteria > Acidobacteriota > Vicinamibacteria > Fen-336 > JAGNNV01 > JAGNNV01. The sequence continues at coordinate 9,503 of JANODX010000259.1, forward strand.
GAGACTGCGGGCGGTGAACTCGAGCACCGCTTTCACTTGCTCCCGACTGACCGGGAACCGCTCCATCACTTCGTCGATTGACATGCCATCCTCAAGATTCTCGAAGACGGCAACTACGGGCGTTCGCGTGCCCTTGAACACCCAAGCGCCGCTGACTTTGCCGGGAATGCTCTCCACGGCTGGGCACTGAGACCAATCGAGCAGGGCCATCTTGGAGTCCCCTCCTAAAGGGGCCTGGTACGCCCGGCAGCGTGCTCTGCCAGTGCCTTCTCGCCAAGCTTGGCAAGAACCTCCTGCGACCTGGCGAAGGACTCAGACCAGCGCCGCTCGGAAGCAAGCCCCTCAAACACGGTGGCCGCCACGGCATCTTGTTCCGATGCGGGAAGCTTTTCCATAACGTCCCAGTCCTACGCTCGGACATCCGAGCCGCCCAACCTGTCTCGATTTCCATGGACTCTCTTTTCACAACCGGCCCATTCCCCCTCCGTCATTGCGAGTTTCAGCACGGACTACGTCCGTGACATTGGGGAGGACGACAAACCGGTCCCTGAGCCTGTCGAAGGGACCGTCGGTGGCTTCGACAAGCTCAGCCACCGATTTCGGAAAACCGGCTGGAATGAAGCAC
>JANODX010000260.1:0-4980 GCA_031412915.1 Vicinamibacteria bacterium
ATCGCATCCGGTCCCTGAGCTCGTCGAAGGGACCGGCGTTGGGGGTGGCTTCGACCCTTCGACAGGCTCAGGGCAGCGCAAGCTCAGCCACCGGCATCCACCGGGTCTTGCAGGATCGCCCCACAACCATGTCGCACACCCACCGCTCGCCGAAGACGGGCGGGGCTCCATCACCCGGACGGCCGGCGATCCGGGACCTGGCGACTCCCCCGCGCTAGCTGTGCAAGCCTTCGGCCACGCGGAGGAACCGGTCGATGTCCTGGGTCGTGTTGAAGAGCGCGGGCGATACGCGGATCTGCGTGCCCTTCTCTCGCACGCTGACCGCCGTCTGCGTCTCCGCGAGATGGCGCGCCACGGCATCTTGAGGCTTCCCAACCCGGAAGGCCACGATGGACGAGCCGTTTCCCTCGGGGGTCGTGAGGTCGAAGCCAAGCGAGCGCAATCCCTGCTGCAGCCGATGGGCAAGGGCCACGGTGTGCGCCTCGATGCGCTGCACTCCCACCGAGTCGAGGTACGAGAGTGCGGCGCCCAATTGATAGACGGCTCCGAAGGCCAGGGTGGCGTACTCGAACTTCTTCGCCGTCTTGTAGATCTCGAACTGGCGAGGACCGGCCTCCCGTTCGACGTGCAGTGCTCCGGATCGATCGGGCTGGATGCGTTCCAACATTTCCCGCCGAAGGTAGAAAGGGGCTACTCCGAAGCCTGCGAGCAGCCACTTGTAGGTGCCGGCAGCCATGGCATCGACTCCCGCCGCCTTCACATCCAGGGGGAACATGCCCACGGCCTGGACCCCGTCGGCGTAGAAGAAGGCGCCGTGCGCGTGGGCCAGGTCGGCGATGGGCCGCATGTCGTGCCGGAAACCGTTCTGGTGCGAGACCCAGGCCACGGACACGAGCTTCGTGCGGCGATCGACCAGGGGCTCCAGGTCCTTCACGGTCACAGCACCCGCGCGCGCTTTCGCCACCCGCATCTCTACGCCTTCGGTGCGGGCCAGGTTCGAATAGAGGACGAACTCGGCCTCGTAGTGCAGGTCGTCGATGACCACGTTGTCACCCGGGCGCAGTCCCAGCCCCCTGGCCACCACGTTCTCGCCTTCGCTGGTGGCGGCCAGGAAGCCGATTTCATCCGGGGAGGCCCCGACCAGCCGGGCGTACTGGGCGCGGACCTCGTCGGTCTTCTTCAGCATCTCACCGAGGGAGATGGGGGCCTCCGCCTTCGACCGGGCAAAATCCGCGCCCGCGGCCGCTACCGGAAGCGGGCTCGGCGTGATGTAGGCCGAATTCAAATAGAGCATCTTCTCGGCCACCGGGAAGTCGGCCCGCACCCCGAGGGGGTCTTTCGAAACGAGCCCGCCGGGTTCACCTTGAAACGTGGGCAAGACCTGAAGTCCCGCCATCGCGGGCAAGGCGGTCAAGACCGAACGGCGCGTGTGGGCCATGGCAACATTATGCGTCAAGAGCCCCTCCGAATCCGCTTGACAGGTTGTCGGTCGATAGGTAGCCTCATTAACCAATGTTACGAGCGGTTCCGGAGAAGGCATCCGTCGAGGAGTCCATCGTGCTTTCGGTCCTGGACCTGAGCAACCAGCTGGGGAAGCTGGGCGAGGGGCTGGCCGCGCAAGCGGGTCTCACCACGCAGCAGTGGCTGGTCCTGCTCCAGGTGGCCGGCGACCCGAACTTCCACGCGCCGGACGGGCGGGCGGCGCGATCGAAGGGCGGAGTGCTGGGCTCGGAGATCGCCCTTGCCCGCGGCGTGTCCCGGGCCAGCGTGAGCACCCTGGTGGCGCAACTGCTCGGCAAGGGGCTGATCCGGCGGCAGGCAGAGGCCGGGGATCGGCGACGCAAGGGCCTGTCGGTGACCGCGAGAGGTCGGGCTTCCCTGGCCAGCCTCGACGTGAGCCGCCGCCGCGCGAACCGCACCCTGCTGGCGGAACTGGGTGCCAAGGAGCGGGCCGTCCTGCTGAACGCGCTTCGCGCCTGCCTCCGCTGCGCCGCCGCTTCGGTGGCCGAGGCGCCTCGGTCCATGGGCTCGGTCAGGCGACTCCACCGGTCACGATCCAGGGCGGATCATGGCGATTCGGTCTCGGCGTCCGTTTCTGGAGGGTGACATGAATCTCTCGATTCTGCTGTGGGGCATTCCGCAAGCCATGCGGCTGGCGGCGCAGGTGTACCCGGACTATGCCGCGCGATTGAAAGAAAGAAATCTCATCGTGCAGTTCAGGCTGCGCGACGAGCCCGAGGGCCGCTGGATCAAGATCGACGCCGGGAAGATCAGTTCGGGACGCGGCATTCACGAGTCTCCCGATCTCGTCGTCGAGTTCAAGAACCAGGCCCTCGCGGAACGCTTCCTCACCCCGCCATTCAACTTGCTGGAGCGTATCGACGCCGCGAAGAATTTCAAGGTTCGCCTGCAAGGCTCCGACGAGCTCGCGGTCTGGTTCCTGGGCGTCATGGGCCGGCTGGAATCGGTCACGTGGAAGTCCGGCACCGACATGGGTAACGGTGTCGTGCGCTACACCTCGGGCACCAACGGCGGCCCCATCTTCGTCTATGTCAAGGACGGCAAGATCCTCCGCACCACGCCGATCGACTTCACCGACGAGGACGCGCCGTCCTGGACCATCACCGCGCGCGGCAAGACGTTCACGCCGCCGAGGCGCACGACGCTCGGGGCGCATGGCATGTGCCAGAAGTCCATGGTGTACTCGAAGAGCCGGCTGCTCTATCCGATGAAGCGGGTCGACTTCGATCCGAACGGCGAGCGCAACACCCAGAATCGAGGCAAGTCCGAGTTCGTCCGGATCAGCTGGGAGGAAGCGCTCAACCTCGTGGCCAGCGAGATCAAGCGCGCCAAGGCCGTGGGCCCGGGCGCCATCGCGGTCGACCACGGCTCGCACCATCAGTGGGGCAATCTCGGGCACTACCTGAGCGCCTTCAACCGCTTCTGGAACATCGTCGGCGCCACGAAACTGATGCACACCCCCGACAGCTGGGAAGGCTGGTTCTGGGGCGCCATGCACCACTGGGGCAACAGCCTGCGCCTCGGCTGCCCGGAGTTCTACGGCACCGTGGAGGACTGTCTCAAAGAAGCCGAGATGATCGTGTTCTGGTCGAGCGATCCGGACACCACCTACGGGTTCGAAGGGACGCAGCGGCGCGAGTGGGCCCGGCAACTCGGCATCAAGATGGTCCACATCGATCCGCACCTCAACCACACCGCGGCGCACGTCGGCGGCAAGTGGATCGCACCGAAGCCGGGGACCGATCCGGCCTTGGCGCAGGCGATCTGTCACGTCTGGATCACCGAGGGGCTCTACGACAAGAAGTTCGTGGCGGAGCACACCAACGGTTTCGACGAATGGAAGGCCTACGTTCTGGGCGAGACCGACGGCCAGGCCAAGACGCCCGAATGGCAGGAAGCCGAGACCGGGGTGCCCGCACGTGACGTCCGCGCGCTGGCCCGCGAGTGGGGAAGCAAGAAGACCTACCTGGGTGCTGGCAGCTGGGGTGTTGGTGTCGGCGGCGCGTGCCGCACCGCGACGGGCATGCAGTGGGCGCGCATGATGACGATCCTGGCCGCGATGCAGGGCTGGGGGCGCGCGGGGGTCAACTTCGGCAATCTGCAGTTCGGGTCGCCGCTCGACTTCAACTTCTACTTCCCGGGCTATGGCGAAGGCTCGTTCTCGGGGGAACTGACCTTCGGCGCGAACGCCGCCAACAACTATCAGCGCATGCCCCACATCGTGACCATGAACTCGGTACGGCAGAGCATCCCGCGGATGTGGTTCCCCGAGGCGATCACCCAGGGCAAAGCCTCGGGCTACATCACCGACGTCGCGTCGGTGCAGGGGCAGTTCTTCCCCTTCTTCTACCCCTCGCCCGGACACGTGCCGGTGCGGATGCTCTACAAGTACGGCAGCCAGCTCTTCGGCACCATGGTGAACGGGAACCGCTGGGTGAAGGCGTACCAGCACCCAAGCCTCGAGTTCATCGTCAACCAGTCGGTCTGGAAGGAAGGCGAGACGCCGTACTCGGACGTCATCCTGCCCGCGTGCACCGTCTTCGAGAAGTGGGACATCGGCGAGTGGTACAACGTCGGCACCGGGTACGTGCATCACATGTACTCGATGAACAACCACCGCGTGATCTCGCTGCAGCACAAGTGCATCGAGCCGCTCGGCGAGTCGAAGTCCGACTACGACATCTTCCTCGCGGTCGCGGCCAAGCTGGACCTCGGAGCGATGTATTCGGAAGGCGGCACGTCCGAGCTCAACTGGTGCAAGCGCGTGTTCGACTCCTCCGATCTAGCCAAACACACCACCTGGCGGAAATTCCTGAAGAAGGGCTACTTCGTGGTGCCCGCGGATCCCGAGCCCGCGCGTGAAGCGGTCGCGAATCGGTGGTACTACGAAGGCCGGAAGAAGGACACTCCCGAGCCCTATCCGCTGCCGTCGGACTACTCGGGCAACTACCTCGACGGGATGCAGACGGTGTCGGGCAAATACGAGTTCATCGCCCAGACCCTCAAGAAGATCGACGACCCGGATCGTCCGCCGCTCAACCGGTACATGCCCACGTACGAAGATCCGACGCGCAACCCGGAACTCGCAGGCTTCCCGCTGAAGCTGCAGACCGCGCACACCCGCTACGCGTTCCACGTCATGGGCGACGACCTTGGCAGCAGCGTCAACGACATCCGCGAACACCGCGTCCTCAAGGACGGCCGCTACTACCTCGTGGCCCGATTGAGTCGGCCCGATGCCGAAGCGAGAGGGATCAAGGACGACGACCTGATCCGTCTGTGGAACCATCGCGCCTCGATCGTCTGCGCGGCCCAGGTCACGGAACGGATCCGGCCAGGTGTCGTCAGCACGTACACGGGGTCGGCTCGGTATGAACCGGTGGGCGAGCCAGGCCGGTCCACCGACCTCGGGGGCTGTGTGAACATGCTGAACTCCAAGGACTCCATCACGAAGAAGGG
>JANODX010000261.1:0-35879 GCA_031412915.1 Vicinamibacteria bacterium
TCGGTGACGTTCGGGGGAAGCCGATCGCATCCGGTCCCTGAGCTCGTCGAAGGGACCGGCGTTGGGGGTGGCTTCGACAAGCTCAGCCACCGGCATCCACCGGGTCTTGCAGGATCGCCCCACAACCATGTCGCACACCCCTCGCGATGGCTCAGTCGATCACCGAACCGGATCTGTGGAAGAAACACCTCGGCGTCGTCCCCGAGCCCGTATTGGAGGCGCCATTCTCAATCGACGATGAACAGCTTCGCGCCGGTCTCGGTCCTCGATCGGTGCGGTTCGGCGTCGTTTGCGACCTGGTAGCTCATCCGAGGCGTCAGGGTGAACGTGCGGCCGTCTTGAAGCTCCGTGATCAAAGTGCCCTCGAGAACGAGAAGCACATGCCCGCGGCGGCACCAGTGGTCGGCCACGTAGCCGGGACTGTATTCGACCATGCGCACGCGAATCTCGCCCGCGGGCACGGTGCGCCAGCGTGCGGTTCCGCGCTCTCCCGCGTGCTCCGTCGCCCCAACCGAGTCCCAGGCGGTGGTGAAAAAGGGTACGGTTCCGAATTCCATGCCCCGATCGTAACCGTCCTTGACGGGGTTCCGCTCGGGAGGTTGCGGGCCGGGACGCTACCATTCGATCATGAGGAAAGAACTCGTTCTCGGCGTCATCCTGGGTGCATCGGCCTTGGCGGCTCCGGGCTTTGCGGAGACCCAGACCGCGGCGGCGCCGCCCACCCCGAAAGGAACAGAGATGATCAGGCAGGCAAGCGGGACGTTCGAGGTGAAGGTGATGCCTCTGGCCGAAGACGAAAAGGTGCCGGGCGTGAGCGTGGGGCGGATGTCCATCGACAAGCAGTTCAAGGGCGACCTGGAGGGGACCAGCAAAGGCGAGATGATGACCGCGAGCACTTCGGTCAAGGGCTCGGCCGGCTACGTCGCGGTCGAAGTGGTGACCGCCTCCCTGAAGGGCCGGACCGGTTCGTTCACCCTGCTGCACCAGGCCACGATGAAGCAGGACGGCGACTTCAAGATGTCTCTCGTGGTCATCCCGGACTCGGGAACCGGCGAGCTCGCTGGTCTCGGCGGTTCGATGACCATAATCATTGAGGGCGGGAAACACTCCTACCAGCTCGACTACACGCTGTCCGAGGTTCGATGAGCCACGGCGGTCCTGGAATCGTGCGACGCGTAGTAGCCTCCCCGCTTCATGATCGATGCCCTGAAGCAGTTCTTCCGCTCCACGCTCACGCCCGCGGCCGATGAGTCGCCCGAGTCGGCGGAAAAGGCCCTTCGCCTGGCCGCGGGGGTTCTGCTCTTCGAGGTCGTTCGCGCCGACCACAAGGTCGAAGACGCCGAACGCACGGTGATGAGGACGGCCCTTCAGGGCACCTTCAACCTGACCCCGCAAGAGACCGCGGAGATCGTGCGTCTTGCCGAGGAGCAGTCGCGGAGCGCCGGTTCAATTTACGAGTTCACCTCGCTGGTGGATGTCACGTTCAGCGCCGAGCAGAAGAAGCGGGTGGTCGAACTGCTTTGGCTGGTGGCCTTCGCCGACAGCGCGAAGGACGCCCGCGAGGAACACATGGTGCGCAAGATCGCGGGACTTCTGCATTTGGCGCATCCCGATTTCATCGACGCCAAGCTCAGGGCGCGCGACCGGAGGGGCGACTGATCCGCGGGGCAACCCCGAAGAAGGAGACGACGGGTCGCCAACTCCTGACCTGCGTTTTGCACCGGCGGTCATGGGAGAAGGTCCATCTCGCGCCTCGCGACCATGCAGGTACGGGGAATGAACGGTCTAAAGTACCCGTCCACAGAGTTTTTCGGACGCCGGGCGGCCCCCTCTCTTTTTCCAAAGAAAGAAACACCGATGAGATACCCAAGGCTCCTTGTACTTGTCCTCGGCCTCCTGGCCGCGGGCGCTATGGCCCAGGCGCAGGCCAAGGTCCCCACCACCAAAGAGGTCTACGGGTTCACCATCGGCGACGACTATCGCCTCGCGAACTACACCCAGTTCAGCGACTACATGAAGAAGCTCGATGCGGCCTCCAACCGCATGACCCTCCTCTCCATCGGCAAGACCGCGGAAGGCCGTGATCAGCTCATGGCCATCATCACGAGCCCCGCCAACCACAAGCTCCTCGCGAAGTACAAGGACATCTCCCAGCGGCTGGCCCGGGCGGAAGGCCTGACCGAGACGCAGGCGAGGGCGCTTTCCCGGGAAGGCAAGGCCGTGGTCTGGATCGATGGCGGCCTTCACGCGACCGAAGTGCTGGGCGCCGCCCAGCTGGCGGAGACGGTCTACCAGCTGGTGAGCCGCACCGACGAAGAGACCACGCGCTTCCTGAACGACCTCATCATCCTCGCGACCCACGCGAACCCGGACGGCATGGAACTGGTCTCGAACTGGTACATGAAGGAGCAGGATGAGAAGAAGCGCAACAGCGGCGACATCCCCCGCCTCTATCAGAAGTACATCGGGCACGACAACAACCGCGATTTCTACGCGCTCAACCAGCCCGAATCGCGGAACATGACGAAACAGCTGGTCATCGAGTGGATCCCGCAGATCATGTACAACCACCACCAGACCGGTCCGACCGGCGCGGTCCTCTTCGCCCCTCCGTTCCGCGACCCGTTCAACTACAACCTCGATCCGCTGATCGTCACCGGCCTGGACCTCGTCGGCGCTTCCATGCACAATCGCTTTATTGCGGAGAACAAGCCGGGCGCCACCATGCGCCGGGGGGCCAACTACTCGACCTGGTGGAATGGCGGCCTGCGCACCGCCGTCTATTTCCACAACCAGATCGGCCTTCTGACCGAGACCATCGGGAATCCGACCCCGGTCGAGATCGAGTTCGTGCCGCAGCGCGTGCTTCCCACCGGCGACACGCCGCTCCCCATCACGCCCCAGACCTGGCATTTCCGCCAGTCCATCGATTACTCGGTGACCGCCAACTACGCGGTTTTCGACATCGCCTCGAGACATCGCGAGCAGTTCCTGTACAACATCTACAAGATGGGCCGGAATTCGATCGAGCGGGGAAGCCGGGACAACTGGACGATCTGGCCGAAGGACATCGACGCGGTGCGCGCGGTCGCCGACAAGGACATGCGGCCGCCTTCCGGCCCCGCCTCCACCATCAACCCGAACATGACGCCGGGCGGTCTGTTCGCCGCGAACGCCGGCGGCCGGTCGCCGGTGGTGCCGGTGAAGTACTTCGACGAGCTTCGCAAGCCCGAAGGCCGTGACCCCCGCGGCTACATCATTCCCTCGAATCAGAAAGACTTTCCGACCGCGGTGCAGTTCATCAATGCCCTCCAGCGTTCGGGCATCGTGGTCCATCGCGCCACCGCCGATTTCACGGTTCAGGGAAAGAGCTACCCCAGGGGCTCCCTGGTGGTGAAGACCGCGCAGGCCTTCCGCCCGCACGTCATCGACATGTTCGAACCGCAGGATCATCCGAACGACTTCGCCTCGCCCGGCGGTCCGCCCATTCCGCCCTATGACAACGCGGGCTGGACTCTCGCCTATCAGATGGGCGTGCAGTTCGATCGGGTTCTGGAGGGGTTCGAGGGCCCGTTCCAGGTGGTCGCTCCCCTGGATCTGATCAAGGTCAACCCCGCGGAGGTGCCGGGTGCGGCAGCCGCGGGTTTCATCCTTCCCGCCGCGCAGAATGACTCCGTCATCGTGGTGAACCGCGTTCTCAAGGCCGGTGGCGAAGTTCACCGTATCACCGGGGGCGGAGACGCGGGCTCCTACTACGTGGTGGCGAGCGCTTCGGCGATGCCGATCGTGACCCAGGCCGCGTCCGACCTTGGTGTGGCCGCGAAGGCGTCCGCGAAACCGTCGGAGACCAGGGCGCTCAAGACCATGAGGGTGGGGCTCGCCGATACCTACGGCGGCAACATGCCGGCAGGCTGGATCCGCTGGATCCTCGAGCAGTTCGAATTCGCCTCGGTCGAGCAGGTGTTTCCGCAGGCCATCGATGCCGGGAATCTCAACGCGAAGTTCGATGTCCTGATCTTCGCGGATGGCATTCTTCCCGAAAACGATGGTCCTCCGAGCGGCCTCTTCGTCCAGCGTCAGCCCTCTCCCGAGCGGGCGGGCGAGTTCGCGCCCCGGCTGGGCCGATACTCGGTCGCGAGGAGTATCCCCGCGATCAAGGCCTTCGTGGAGAAGGGCGGCCTCGCCATCGCGATCGGCGACTCGACCGCGATCGGTCACCAACTGGACCTGGTTGAGAACCACCTCGTCGAGCGCACGGCCAGCGGTCCCAAAGCCCTCGGTCGGGAGAAGTACTACGTTCCGGGTTCGGTGCTTCGGGCCGAGGCGGACACCACCCATCCTCTCGCCTGGGGCGTGACCAGGGAGGTCGATGTCCTCTTCGACAACTCACCAGTGTTCGAGCTTAGGCCCGACGCGGGCCTGCACGGGGTGACGCCGGTGGCGTGGTATCCGACCGCGACGCCCCTTCGCAGCGGCTGGGCCTGGGGCCAGCATTACCTGGAAGGGGGGGTTGCCGTGGCCGAAGCGAGCATCGGTCAGGGCCGTCTCATCCTGTTCGGGCCGGAGATCACGTTTCGCGCCCAGCCGCACGGGACCTTCAAGTTCCTGTTCAACGGGATTTATCGTTGATTTAGCTGGGGGGCGGTGTACGGCCCCGCCCCCCAGACCCCCGTCGCTTCGGCCGGAGTGAATCCGGCCTTCGCTTCCTCCCAAAGAGCGTGCGTTCCTCGGCGGCGGTGACAAACGAGCGAGCCTTGGCGAGCGACTTTGCTCGCGCGAAGCCTGGCCTCGGGCCATGGAGTGGATCCGCGAGGCGGATCCACTCAGGAATCCGGCCTTCGCTTCCTTCAAGTTCCGCCTGCGAGTTGGCAGTGTCCTCTTCTTCTCAAGTATCTGGAGGATCCGTCTCCGAGGGCCACTCATCAGGTTGAGAACCCGATTGCTGGCTAGAATCCGACGGGGGCACTTCCAGGGAGACGTCCATGAGCCGAAAATCCGCCAGCGCCGCTGCGAGTGTGTTCGCGGTCGCCCTGCTTCTGGTCGCACCGCGCCCAGAAGCCGCCGCCGACTATGACGTCATCATCAGAGGCGGAACTGTGTACGACGGAACCGGAGGCCGTCCGCGCGTCGCCGATGTGGGCGTGCGGGGCGACTTGATCGCCACCATCGGCGATTTGTCGAAGGCGTCGGCCACCCGGATCCTGGATGCCCGGGGCCTGGCCGTAGCACCCGGCTTCATCAACATGCTGTCCTGGTCCGTCGACTCCCTGATCGTCGACGGCCGGTCGCAGGGCGAGATTCGTCAGGGCGTCACCACGGAGATCTTCGGCGAGGGCGAATCCATGGGGCCGTACACCGAGGCCATGAAGAAGCTGCGCGAAGAAGGCATGGGCGACATCAAGTACAAGATCGACTGGACAACCCTCTCGGAGTATCTCCAGTTCCTCGAGAAACGGGGCATCTCGCCGAACGTCGCCTCCTACGTAGGCGCCGCGACGATTCGGGAGCACGTGATTGGCCTGGAGGACAGGAAGGCGACGCCCGCGCAGATGGAGCAGATGCGCGATCTGGTGCGCATGGAAATGAAGGCGGGAGCCCTCGGCATCGGCTCGTCGTTGATCTACGCGCCCGCCATCTACGCGGACACGAGCGAACTGATCGAACTGGCCAAAGTTGCGGCGCAGTTCCAGGGCAAGTACATCTCCCACATCCGCAGCGAGGGCGACCGCCTGGTCGAGGGGGTCGACGAGCTGATCGCCATCGCGCGGGAGGCGAAGATCCCGGCGGAGATCTACCACCTGAAGGCGGCGGGAGAGTCCAACTGGGGCAAGCTCGACACTGTCATCGAGAGGGTCGAGGCCGCGCGGCGCGAGGGACTCAAGATCACCGCCGACATGTACACCTACACCGCCGGCGCCACCGGGTTCGATGCCTGTCTTCCCCCCTGGGCCCGGGCGGGCGGGCCCGACGCCCTCTTCAAACGCCTGGAGAACCCGAGCGATCGCGCTCGTATCGCTGCCGAGATGAAGGCCAAGGATCCCACGTGGGAGAACATATGTGTCGCAGCCGGTTCACCCGAGCGTGTTCTGCTCCTCGAGTTCAAGAACGAGAAACTCAAGCCCCTGCAGGGCAAGAGCCTGGCGGAAGTGGTGAAGATGCGCGGAGGGAAGGACTGGCCGGAGGTAATTCTGGACCTGATTCACGAGGACCGAACCCGCGTCGGTGTGGCCTTCTTCCTGATGTCCGAAGACAATGTCCGCAAGCAGGTGAAGCTGCCCTGGGTGTCCTTCGGTTCGGACGCGGGATCAATGGCGCCCGAGGGCGTGTTCCTGAAATCGAAGACGCATCCCCGCGCCTACGGAAACTTCTCGCGCCTCCTCGGCCGGTACGTCCGCGAGGAGAAGCTCATCCCGCTCGAAGAAGCGGTTCGCCGTCTCTCCGCTCTGCCCGCCCAGAATCTCGGCCTCGATCGGCGCGGTCTCTTGAAAGAGGGCATGTTCGCGGACGTGGTTGCCTTCGATCCGGCAACCGTGGGCGATCGCGCCACCTTCGAGGAGCCCCATCGGTATTCGGTGGGCATGAAGCACGTCCTGGTCAATGGGACGCCGGTTCTCGTGGACGGCGAGCACATCGGCACCAGGCCCGGTCGCGCCCTCTACGGGCCGGGCCGGGAGGCGGGGTCGAAGGAAGCGAGGCCGCGCCAATAGTGCCTCGCGTTCGCAATCTCGCCCTCCTGCCGTTTTGGGTCTTCTTCTCCGCCTGCGGCGGCGGCGCCACCACCGCCAGCACCGCCACCCCCGCGGCCGGTCCGCCCGCCCCCGGCCGGATCACCCTTCATCTGGCCGGAGACTCCACCATGGGCGAGGGTCTCCCCGAGAGACGGCCCGAGACCGGATGGGGCGAAGAACTCCCGCCGCTGTTCCAGGAAGATCGCGTTCTGGTCCGAAACTATGCGAAGCGGGGGCGCAGCACACGCACGTTCGTGAGTGAGGGCTTCTGGGCCGCTCTCATCGCCAACGTAAAGGAAGGCGACCATGTGATCGTTCAATTCGGCCACAACGATGGATCGAGGGACGAGGAGGACACGCCCCCTGAGGAGTATCGCTCCAACCTCGCCCGTTTCGTCTCAGATGTTCGCGCCCGAAAGGCCTTCCCGGTGCTGGCGACTCCGATCGTCGTGCGCAGCTTTAACCCCAATGGGTCACTGCGAGACGTGCACGGCCCGTATCCCGACATTGTGCGCTCGGCGGCTCTGGGGACGAGCACGCCTCTCCTGGACATGCAGGCCCTGAGCGCTCAGGTGCTGATCGAGTACGGTCCCGAGGGATCGAAGGAACTCTTTCAACACTTGCTGCCCGGCGCGCATCCGAACTATCCGAACGGGCTCGCCGACAACATCCACCTCTCGCCCCGCGGCGCTTTGGTATTGGCCGAGCGCGCGGCCCGGGGACTGAAGGACCTGAGGCTTCCCCTGGCGGCATTCCTGAAGTAGAGGGGCCCGGGTTTCGGGGGGTCGGTCTACGGCTTGCGCAGGGAGGTGCAGCGCGCCGCGCAGGCGCTGCGGATGGCGTCGAGGGCGGCGATGAGCCGATCGATCTCGGCGCTGCCCAGGCCGGCGAAGAGGACTTCGCTTGCCTCGGGCACGGTGGTGTCGAGCCGGGCGAGGAGAGCCAGGCCTTTCTTCTCGACGTGGCAGAGGACCTGACGCCGGTCGGCCCGCGGGCGCTCGCGCCGAACGAGCCCCGCGATCTCGAGCCGGTCGATGAGGCGGGTGATTCCGGGGGCCTGCTCCACCAGACGAGCCCCGATCTCCAGTGTCGGCAGGCCCGTCTCCCTCGCCCCCCGGAGGATCCTGAGCACGTTGAACTGGGGCAGGGTGATGCCCTCCGGTTCCAGGACCTCGGAGATCCGCCAGCGCAGCAGGTCCGCGGTCCGCAGCAGCGCGACGAAGGCTTCCTCCCGATTCGAGGGGAAGGGTTTGGATGGGCGCAGTTCGCGAAGCAGGGGACTTTGGGGCACGAGAGTAAGATAACTGAGCAATAGTTAATACGTCAAGTAAATGAGGAAAAGTGTTGCGCGAAAGATCCCCCTGGGGGTAGTCTTGGCTTGGAGAATCATGAACACACAGATACCGATGGTCGATCTGCGGGCCCAGTACCTGAGGATCAAGAACGAAATCGACGCGGCCATGGCCCGGGTCGTCGACACCACCGCCTTCATCAAAGGGCCCGACTGCGGAGCCTTCGAGAAGGAGTTCGCGGCGTTTTGCGGGGTCGAAGCCTGCGTGGGTGTCGCCAACGGAACCGATGCTCTGATCTACGCGCTGCGAGCGTACGGCGTGGGGCCGGGCGATGAAGTGGTGACGGTGGCCAATACCTTCATCGCCACCGGCGAAGCGATCCTTCTGAACGGGGCCAAGCCGGTCTTCGTCGATGTCGACGATGTCACCTACACCCTCGACCCGGGCAGGCTCGCGGCCGCGATCACGAAGAAGACGAAGGTCATCATTCCCGTTCACCTGTACGGTCATCCCGGCGCCATGGAGGCGATCAACAAGATCGCCTGCGACCACGGCATTCCCGTCCTGGAGGACTCGGCGCAGGGCCATGGGGCCACCCTGAATGGGAAGAGAGCGGGCTCCCTCGGTCACGCGGCGTGCTTCAGCTTCTATCCGGGCAAGAACCTCGGAGCCTATGGCGACGCGGGCGCGGTGGTTTCGAACGACCAGGAGTTCATCGCCAGGGTCCGCCAGGTCGCGAACCACGGGGGAGGAACCAACAAGTACGACAACGTGGTGCTGGGCACCAACTCGCGCCTGGACACGCTCCAGGCCGCGATTCTCCGGGCCAAGCTGCCGCATCTTCCGCAGTGGACGGAAGAGCGCCGTGATCGAGCTGCTCTTTATTCGAAGTTGCTGGCGGGCGTCCCCGGCCTCGTCACCCCGAAGGAGGGTCCGGGAGCGAAGTCGGCCTGGCACCTCTACACCGTTCGCACGCCTCGCCGGGACGGTCTGATCGAAGAGTTGAAGAAGCACGGGGTGTCGACCGCGGTTCACTATCCGAGGCCCATCCACCTGCAGCCGGCCATGGGCGCGGCCGGAGGGAAGGCGGGCGATCTGCCCGTCTCCGAGGGTCTCTCTCGCGAGGTGGTGTGCCTGCCTCTTTACCCGGAACTTCCTTTGAGTGAAGTCGAGCGCATCGCCGGCCTGGTGCGCGCCTTCCTCGCCACCTAGTCGCCCAACGCCGTCTCCTTTTCGACTCGGGGTAAGGTTTCATGAAGATTGGTCTCGTCGGGTGTGGTTACTGGGGCAAGAACATCGCCCGCAATCTGCACCAGATGGGTTTGCTGGGTGCGGTCTGTGATTCGAGTGCCAAGGTCCTGGAGAGTGTGCCGAAGCTGTACCCGGGGGTCATGGCCACGAAGTCCCTGGCCGCCCTGCTGAAGTCGAACGAGATCGACGCCGTCGCGATCGCGTCGCCCGCGTCCCAGCACGCGGCCGCCGCGAAGGCGGCGCTCCTGGCCGGCAAGGATGTCTTCGTGGAGAAGCCCCTGGCCCTCGATGTGAAGGAGGCGAAAGCGCTCCTCGACCTGGCCAGGCGCAAGAAGCGGATCCTGATGGTCGGCCACATTCTTCAGTACCATCCGGCGATCCGGAAGCTCAAGGAACTGGTCGACGCGGGGGATCTCGGCGACATCCAGTACGTCTACTCGAACCGGCTCAATCTCGGAAAGATCCGCCACGAGGAGAACATCCTCTGGAGCTTCGCCCCCCACGACATCTCGGTCATTCTCCTTCTTCTCGGCCGGTTGCCGAAGACCGTCGCCACCACCGGAGAGAGCTGGCTGCGCAAGGGCGTTGCCGACGTCACCATGACCACCCTGGAGTTCGAAAAGGGCGCGCGGGGCCACATCTTCGTGAGCTGGCTGCATCCTTTCAAGGAGCAGAAACTCGTGGTGGTGGGCAGCCGGCGGATGGCGGTTTTCGATGACGTCATCAAGGAGGGCAAGCTGCGGATTTTCGACAAGGGTGTCGACTGGCTGGACGGCCAGCCCGTGATCCGGCAGACCTCGGAGTCCACCCTCTTCTTTCCCGACCTCGAGCCCCTGCGCGAAGAGTTGCTGCACTTCGCGGACTGCGTGCGAACCCGCAAGACGCCGCACACCGACGGCCGGAACGGCCTCGACGTTCTGCGCGTCCTCGATGCCGGTCAGCGTTCCCTCGACCTTCGGGGCAAGCCGATCGTTCTCAAGAAGCGTCTCTAATCACCGGAGTCACCAGGTGTCGGAAAAGAACTACTTCGTCCACGAATCGAGCTACATCGACGAGCCCGCAACCATCGGCGAGGGCACGAAGATCTGGCATTTCTCGCACATCCTCAAGGGCGTCACGGTCGGGAAGAAGTGCAACATCGGTCAGAACGTGGTGATCGGCCCGAACGTCAAGGTTGGCGACAACTGCAAGATTCAGAACAACGTCAGCGTCTACGAGGGTGTCGAACTCCAGGACAGCGTGTTCTGCGGCCCGTCGATGGTCTTCACCAACGTCTTCAATCCCCGCAGCGAAGTGGTCCGCAAGGACGAGTACCGGAAGACCCTGGTGAAGCGAGGAGCGTCGATCGGCGCCAACGCCACGGTGGTGTGCGGTTCGACGGTGGGCGAGTACGCCTTCGTCGGCGCGGGGTCGGTGGTCACCCGCGACGTTCCCGCGTATGCCCTGGTCATGGGCAATCCGGCAAGACGTACGGCCTGGATGTGCCGCTGTGGCGAGAAACTCGGAAAAGGCCAGGCGGGTGGGACTCTGACCTGTGCCGCCTGCGGCGCCGGCTACGACGTCGCGGTCGACCGGATCGCCCCCCTGCGGTCGTAGCGGGCGACGGAGTGCTGCGACCGGGGCGGGGTTACCTGAATCGTCGCCTGACCTCAGCGATCGAGTATCTCGAACGACATCAGCAAGGTGCGCTGAACCCCGTTGAAGTTGTCGTCCGAGACGATCAGCAGTTGCGTCGCCCCCCGCGCGTTCGTGAAAGAGGTGATCCCCTCGAAGTTCTCCGTGGTCAAGGGCGCTGCGAGTTCGGCCACGAGGTCGCCTTGCAGCAAAGCGCCGGGCGTCACCGTGTCTCCCCGGACCCGGAAGATGCGTGACCGCAGATTGCCCGGGGCCAGGGCCGACCAGAGACGCTCGAGCACCAGCAGATCGCCACCGGGCAACACCGTGGCGTCTGAGGGCTCGAAGCCTGGAGCGCTCCCTTTCCATTCCAGGGGCGCCCAGGTTCGGTCTTTGAAAATGAAGGCGGCGAAATTGCCCGCTTCAGTCTTCAGCTGCTCCGTGATGATGAGTATTCGGCCATCGGGCCAGTTCGCGAGGGACTCGAGACCGCCATTGGCGGGTGCTCTGGCTAGAGCCGGAGGTGTCTCGAAGACTTTCGCCGGGCCGGCAAGTTCTGGACCGTAGGCCCAGATCCGGTGACGTCGTTCGAAACCCACCAGGACCCGCCCATCCGGCAGTCGCGTGATGGACTCGGCGTCGCCGAACAACTTTCCCGAAATGGAAAGGCCTTCCAGATTCGTTAGAGGCTCGAGAGTTGGCGCCTCCACCGCCCGCAATCGATCGTTCTCGAGCACCAGCCGGGCCGTGAATCTGTCTCCCTGGTCCGTGACCGCGATCATCTTCTGCCCGCGCTCGTAGGGCTCGACCATCAGGCCGGACAGTCCGCCGAACCCCTTGTCCTCCGATCGCAGCGCCACTCCCCAGACAAAGCGCAGGGAGCCCGCCTGTTCAGCCTTCGGCTCGGCCGCGGAGAGAGGTACTTCCTGCGAGGTCAGGGTAATCTCGCGTCGTGGCCGGACCGGCGGCTGCGCAAAAGCGAGGCCGATCAGGCCGAGGCCCACGGCCACGCCGAGGAGCCGTCCCCACGGACTATGCATCAGGAACCCTTGAACTTTCAATACGATTCTCCCCGGGCCGGTATGCGTGCGCTCCATCTGCAGCCGACCCTATCGGAACAACGGCTCCGGATCGAAACTCCCTCCGTGATGGGCCGGTCCAGATGGGCTTGAAGACGGCTCCGAAGCCCCTCTCCCGCCTGGCCGGGCTGGCCCTTGGATTCAACGTCCTCGTCATTCTCTGGGGAGCGGTGGTCCGGGCCACGGGTTCCGGCGCAGGTTGTGGAGCGCACTGGCCGACCTGCAACGGTTCGGTGATTCCTCTGGCCCCGTCGGTGGGGACGCTGATCGAGTACTCGCACCGCGCCACCAGTGGAATAGCCCTTCTCCTGGTCGCGCTCCTTCTGCACAGGGTCTTTCGCTATCGCGAGCCGGGCCACCTCGCGCGTTTCTGGTCGGCTGCGTCTATGGTCCTGATCCTCGGCGAGGCGGCACTCGGCGCCGGTCTCGTGCTCTTTGAAAAGGTGGCGGGGGACGCGTCGGTCGCGCGCGGCTACTGGATTTCCGGACATCTCGTCAATACGTTCCTGCTCCTGGCCTCGCTGACCCTGACCCTGCGATTTGTGGATGTTCCATCCGGAACTCTTGCCGGAGCGCGCATCGGTCCGCTCAGGGCAACTTTCCCTCTGGCCAGCCGAGGTGCTCCCACCGTCTTTGCCGCACTCGCCATTGTCGCGACGGGAATCTCCGGTGCTATCGCTGCGCTCGGCGATACGCTCTTCAAGGCGAGCACGCTCCGAGAGGCAATCGCTCAGGACTTCGCGCCCTCCTCTCACATCTTCCTGAGGCTCCGCATCTTCCACCCGCTCATCGCCTTGGTGGCAGGCGGTTTGGTTCTCCTGGTGGCCTACCGGACCATCACTTCGAACGGGGATCGGCCGAAGGTGAGACAACTCGGACTGATTCTCGCCGGACTGGTGATCGCCCAGTGGTTCCTGGGTCTCACCAATCTCGTCCTGCTCGCGCCCACGTGGCTTCAGATCATGCATCTGCTGGTGGCCGATCTGATCTGGATGGCTCTCATCGTCGCTGTCGCGGACGCCCGCACCGTGGTCCCAAGGACCCCGTCCGGGTAGACGTTCTGCGAGGGCGACCATGGCGCGCTTTCTCCGATGTTCGCCAGGCTCGTGACCAAACCGGGCGCCGCCGCCGCAAACCTGCTGCTCAGGGAGCGGATGCGGGCGGCACGCGCCTCCGGGTGGCCTGCTCGAACGCGAAGGCTAGTTCAAGAAGCCGGGGTTCACTGCAGGCCATCCCCGTGAAACTCACGCCAAAGGGCGAGGGCAACGGGTCGAAACCGGGCGGGAATGGATTCGGGGGCGCGCCGCCGGTGGCCGCGGTTCCCGTGAACGGAACATTGGGCACGAAACCAAAAGGCACAATGACCGTGGGATAACCGGGCTTGGCCGCGATCGCAGCACCTGAGGAACCGGGGAAGAGAATCGCGTCCAGGTTGTTCTGTTTCATCACCGCATCAATACCTTCGGTCGCGGACAGCCTCAGGTCCTTGGCCCGATCCGCCTGATACCTCGAGCGGTCCGCCTGCACGTCCATCTCATCCGAGATGTCGAGTTGGGCCTGGCCGTACTTGATGGCTCCGGCCTTCTGATGAGCCACGTTCCACTGTCGAAGCTCGGTCAGCGTCTTCACCGGTGCCTTGTCGCCGAGGGTTTTGAGCCAGGCGTTGAAATCGCGCTTCATGCCGTACTTGAGGACGAGGGAGCACAGGGCGTCCTTGCCTTTTGCGTTGTCGAGGCTGCTGCACTGGCCGAAGGCGAGGAAACTGTCGGCCGCGTCCTTGCTGACGACGCTCGGAAAATCGGCGGGATCGACGATCACCGCTCCTTGCTGCTTCAGGATATCGATGGCCTCGGCCATGACTTTGGCCTGATCCGGGCTCAAACCGCCGCGCGGCTCCGTCGCTCCGGAAACCGGTGCCCGGTCGTAGAACGACGCCCGGGGAATGCCGATGCGCGCGCCCTTGAGACCGGCGGGGTTCAGGAATTTCGTGTAGTCCCGACCGGGAGGGGGCGTACAGGCTTTCGTTGCCGGATCGTTGGGATCGGGCGAGGCGCTCTCCAGCACACCGAACATGACGGCGGCATCGGTGAGCGTCCTGGCCATGGGGCCGGGGGTGTCCTGATCCGCGGTGATGGGTATGACTCCGTACCGACTGATGCGCCCCACCGTGGGTTTGATCGCGGCCAGCATGTTCTGGTTGGCCGGACTCAGTATGGATCCCGAGGTTTCGGTGCCCACATTCGCGGCCCAGAAGTTCGCGGAGGTGCCGATTCCGGAACTCGAACCGCCCGTGCTCAGAACCGGCCGGCCGTCGAAGGTGGCTTCCCGCGGGTCGCGGCGCGGGTCGTACGGATTCATGCCGTAGCCCTTGAGGCCGTTGTAGTTTGCGGGCATGCCTGAAGCCACCCAGTTCGCGAGTTCGCTCAGGCCGGTCTTGGCGATGATGATGGCTCCCGCGTCGCGGAGGTTCCTGGTGAGCGTCGCCTCGTAGTTGGGAGTGAACCCGGCGAAGGCCAAAGCACCTCCGGTGGTGGGGAGGTGGGTGGTGTGAATGTTGTCCTTGAGCGCCACCGGTATCCCGTGGAGCGGACCTCGGATCCTCCCGGCCGCTCTTTCCCGATCCCGCTCCTCCGCTTCCTTGAGAGCGTCCTTGTTGACCGTGATGGCCGCGTTCAGCAGATCCTCGTACATCGCAATGCGGGTCAGATACTGGAGCACGATCTCGCGGGAGGTGGCGCGCTTCTGTTCCATGGCGAGCCGCATCTGCGGGATGGTGGCCTCGACAACGCTGAAGGGCCTGGGCGGCGGAGCGGGGGCGGCCTTCTTCTGGGCGGCCGTGCTCATAGTCGAGAAAGCGATGAAGACGGCGACGGCAGTGACAACTCGTGGCTTCATGAGACCGGATTGTAGGACCTATTCCGCCAGGGCGGTCCCTGAGCCTGCCCGCACTGAGCTTGTCGAAGTGTCGAAGTGCCGAAGCGTCGAAGGGCGGTCCCTGAGCTCGTCGAAGGGACCCTCGACTGTTGCGAACGAGCGCGTAGCGTGGTGAAGCTGCGGCCGAGGAGCGCGTCCTCGCCTAAAGGTGTTGCGGTCGTTGTGGGGCGACTACTTCAGACCCTCGAGTGTCTTCTTCGCCGTCGGGGTCACCGGGTGCTTCGGATAGGCGGCGATGAGTCTCACCAGTTCGCTCCTGGCCTCCGCCTTCCGGCCGATGGTCGCGAGGCCCCGCGAAAGGAGGAATAAGAGACGAGGATCGTTGTCGGGCTCGGGGGGAAGGGCGAGAGCCTCGCGCAACATGGCCTCCGAGTCGGCGAAGCTCGATTCGGACTCGATGATCCGGGCCAGCATCATGCGGAGACGCTTGCGTCTGGGCAGGGACCCCGTGTCGACAGTTCGCGCTCGCTCCAGGAGCGGTCGCGCCTCCTGGTAATAGTTGAGTTCGTACATCTTGGCCCCGAGCCCATAGAGGGCCTCGAAGTTCCTCGGACTGCTGCGCAGGACCTTCTCCCATTCGGTCATGTCGCCGCCCTCGACTTCCGCGGTGGTGAGCAGTTTCAGAAACGTCGACGCATCGACATAGCCGTCGATGCGGGCCACCGCGCGGCCTTCCGACGTGAAGAAGCCGATGGTCGGCAGACCCTCGACCCCATGCTCTTCCGCGAGTTCGACTTCGTCGTTTCGGCCCTCGGTGTTGACCTTGACCGGCACCGTGGTCTGCGAAAGACGGGCGACCACCGCGGGGTCTCGGTAGGTCGTCTGATCGAGCTTCGCGCAGAACCTGCACCACGCGGCCCAGAAGTCGATCATCACCAGTTTGCCTTCGCGGCCCGCGCGCGCCCGCGCCGATTTGAAGTCTCTTTCCCAGCGCAGCGCTGCCGTGGCCTCGACCGGCCGCACCCCCGAAGCCGCCAGGAGAGCGACGGCCACCGCGGCGATCAGAGGCAAAAACCGCGGGAGAAGAATCATGACGAGCGAGGTTATCGCCTGCCGGTGGCGGCGGCCTGACGCGCCGCTTCGACAAAACCGCCGAAGAGACCGTCGAACGCGCCGGAGGTTTTCCAGAAATTCTCCGGATGCCATTGCACCGCGACCACGAACTTCCGGCCGGACATCTCGAGACCCTCCACGATGCCGTCGTCGGGCGATCTGGCGGTCACGGTCAAGCCGTCTCCCAGTTCCTTCGCGGCCTGGTGGTGGAACGAGTTGACGCCCACCCGTGTGGTGGCGAGGAGCTGGTTCAGCCGGGAGTCGCGCTCGATCGTCACGTCATGGGCGATCTCCACTCGATTGTCGCCGGTTTCATGCGCCACGGCGCCCTCGACATCGGAGGGAATGTCCTGAATCAGGGTGCCGCCCAGCGCGACATTCAAGACCTGGAGCCCGCGGCATATTCCGAGCACGGGCATGTCGCGTCGCACCGCCTCGCGGGCCAGGGTGATCTCGAAGGGATCTCTCGGCCCGTCGACGCGTCCCAGGGCGGTGTGGGGCACTTCCCCGAAAATCTTCGGATCCACGTCGGTGCCGCCGGAGAGGAGCAGCCCGTCGCAACTCTCGAGGATCTCGCCGGCCAGCTGTTCCGCTTCCTCCAGGGGATTGGTGAAGCCGGAGGCGATGATGGTCGGAAGGCCGTGCGCCTTCGCGATTGCGTGGAGATAGTCGAAGCGAAGCCAGACGTGATTGACGGAGCCCGGATTGCTGCCCGCGGTGATGGCGATGCGCGGCCTGGGCCCGGTCACATGCGATCCGGAATGGGAATGCCGAGAAGAAGGGCGATGTGCAGGGTATGGCGCACGAAGAGATCGACCACGAGAACGCGAACCGCGCGCAGGTCTTCGGTCTCCGCGCGCACCACGCTATGGGCCGGGTTCTGGTAGTAGCCGTGGAACGCCTGGGCGACCTGGAAGGCGTGGCGGGTCATGACGCTCGGCTCTTCGGTGCGAACCGCGGTCTCGATGGCCTCGTCGGTTCGGGCCATGGCGAGGAACAAGGACCAGGCCGAGGCTCCTTCTTCGGTGTCGAGCCAGGAAGTCAGGAGGGTGGGATCGAGCGCACGCTTCCGCAGGGCTTCCACATCGTGTCCCTCGGAAGCCACCTTGGTGAGAATGCTGCGAGCGCGCACCACGCTGTTCTGGATGTAAGGGCCGGTCTCGCCGGTGAACGCGAGGGCCTCCTCCATGTCGAAGGTGATGATCCGATTGCGAGAGAAGCGGAGCATGAAGTAGCGCAGGGCCCCGACCGCGATGTCGTGCGCCGCCTTCGCGCGATCGGCGGGGTGGCGATCGGGATCGCGGGTGGCGATCTCGTTTCCGGCCTTGGCCTCGAGCGCGTCGATCAGGTCGTCGGCCTTGACGCCCAGACCGCGGCGTCCCGAGACCTTCACCACACCCGCGTCCTCGTCCACCTCGTAGCCGAGGTCCCTCGCGGTGGCTTTCGAAAGCACCACCTTCTCGTAGCCGAGGTGGCGGGTGCCTTCGGCGGCTTCCGGCCCGGCCACCGCCGCGACCCCGGCCTTCACCACCCGCTGCGGATAACTCTGACCTACGTCGATCACGTTGAAGACGAGGGAAGCCCCGGCGCCAAACGCGGGCGCTCCGGCATCGGCGGCGCCGCTCCCGGACGACCAGAGCGGTCGGGCCGTCGTCGAGCCCTCGTGACGCCGGTAGCGGAAATCGAGCCCCAGCCGGCCGAGCTTCCAGAGCTGATAGGCGATGTCCTTGCCGGTGTAGGTCACGGTTCCGTTCGAGCGGACGATGATCTTGTTTTCGTCGTCCTGAGTCCGAGGGGGTCCGGCAACGGACCCGGCCCCCCTCGGGCTCCCCCCGGGATTCGGGCCTGGCGTGGCGTCGTTCGAGGCATCTTGGCTGAGTGACAAACGAGGCGGTTCACGGACTGCCTCCATGACTGTTGGAAGAGACGGCGCCCAACGGTCCCTGAGCTTGTCGAAGGGACCGCCAGGGGCTTCGACAAGCTCAGCCACCGTTTCACCAGAAGTGACTGGAATGGGCCGTTCTAAGAGGTGCTTCTCAGCAGCGTCAGCGACTTTGCCCGGGACGGGTTCGTCCGGCGAAGTCGTCCCGAAGGAGGCCTTCGATGCAACAGGAGACGCGAGGCCCGAACCCGTGCTCTGGGCTGCCGTTTCGTCTGCGGACCCGGCCCCGCTCGGGCTCGCCCCGGGATTCGGGTCCGAACCCGCCCCCTCGTTGCCGCCGCGGTCCATTTTCAGGACCCAGCACCCCTTGGCCTTGCCTTCGGTCTCGAACTCGATCGCCTTCGTTTCCTTCAACAGTTCGAAGGCCCTCGCCCAGAAGTGCTGGCGCAAAATGTCGGATTCACGCACGAGGAGGTCGTAGCCGATGTCGAGGCGGGCCATGGTGGCGAGGTGGGCCAGGACGATCCGCGCGGCCACATACTCGCCCAACTCCGCGCTCGGCCCTTCGTGTTTCTCGATGGCGTGGAGGGTTGCGGCTTGCAGGGCCTTCCGCTCCTTGTCGTCGCCGTACCACTCGAACACCCGGGCATACAGATCCCAGCAGTAATAGTCGAAGCGGCCTTCGAGGGCGCGAACCTCAGCCAGCGTCTTCTTCTCGAGCTGCTCGAAGCCGACGATGACGTCCGCCACCTGCACCCCGGTGTCGTCGATGTAGTTCTGCGTCAGAACCTCGTGGCCGCGCGACTGCAGCAGGCGGACGAAGGTGTCGCCCAGGATCGAGTTGCGCACGTGCCCGATGTGCGCGGCCTTGTTGGGGTTGATGCTGGTGTGCTCGACGATGACGCGGCCGTCCCGGCGCGCCGGAACCCCAGGGGCCATGATGAAGGTGGACAGGCGATGGGTGAAGGCGCACCGGTCGAGGAACAGGTTGATGAAACCTCCGCCCGCGACCTCGGCCCGCGCGATGCCTTCGAGCATGATCAGCCTGGGCGCCAGCACCTGGGCGATCTCCCGCGGCTTGCGCCCGATCTTTTTGGCCAGGTCGAAGGCGAGCGGCAAGGCCATGTCCCCGAGTTCGAGCTTCGGCGTGGTCTGGACCAGGATCTCGCCCAGGGTCACGCCGAAGGCGTCCGCCACGCTCTCCCGGATGCGGGCCACGAGGTCCGACTGAAAAGCGAGGATCATGATCTCGACCGCACGCGCCGCGCCGCTTCGGCCATGCCGGCGTTCAAACCGCTACGGAAGTGCAACCGCCAGGTCGAAATCAGCGGTGCCCCTGCGGCACCAGTTCTCTCGCTTGGAGCAATAGAAGTAGGACAGCGTGGTCTTCGCCATGCTCAGGCCCTTGGCCGCTCCCGGGGCGACGGTCACGGGCAGCAGAAGGGGCTTGGAGAGGTCGATGTAGCGGGCGTTCGCCAGATCGGGGATGTCCCCGGAACTCTTGGGCGGCGGGGGAGCCACGAGGGGCGAACCGGAGGCGAACTTGATCCGCGGGGCGGGATCTTCGTTGATGTTGACGTCCGGGTCTTTCTTCTTGAACTCGAAGACGATGTGTCCAGGCGCGCCTTTCCTGGCGGGGGCCTCGTAGGCCGCCGAGACGTCGAAATGGGGCGAGGGGACCGCCTGGGGCGTCATCTGGAGGGCTCCCTGGAGCAGGAGCGCCGACATCGCTACTGTGATCATCATGGTGGGATTGTATCGGGGGGACGGCCCCGAACCCTAGTCCGTCCCCCTTACGGTGCTCTCGAGTTCGATGTCGATGGGGTGTGCGACATGGTTGTGGGGCGATCCTGCAAGACCCGGTGGATGCCGGTGGCTGAGCTTGCGCTGCCCTGAGCCTGTCGAAGGGTCGAAGCCACTCCCAACGCCGGTCCCTTCGACGAGCTCAGGGACCGGATGCGATCGACTTCCCCCGAACGTCACCGAGTACTTCAATACGGACCTCCCTCAGCGACCGCCCGACAGCCTCGTTACTATCGGACCGCTTCGCCTGGCGCGAACTGACGCTCTCCACCCACAACCATGTCGCACACCCCTGGCGAGTCCGTTCTTGTTTCGGGCCAAAGCCTCCGTATAGCATCGATACGGACGTCAGAGGCCCATGAAGAACCTTACCTTGAGGCGCGTTCCCTGAGAGTTGCACTCGACGTCCGACCGGCGCTTTCCAGACCCACCGGAGTCGGCGTCTACATCGGCGCCCTGGCCGCCTCGCTCCCTCGCCTCGATCCCGAATCGCGCTTTACCCTCTTCACTTCGTCGTTGCGCGAGCGCTGGCCGACGGCGTCAGGGGCAACGAACGTGGAGGTGGTCGATCGGCGATTTCCCGTCTGGGTGTTGAACTTCGCCTGGAACCGCCTGTCCTGGCCCCCCATAGAGTCGCTGTGCGGGCGGGAATTCGACCTGGTCCATTCTCCCCACGCGCTCCTGACCCCCGCGGTTCGGGCCCGGCGAATCATCACCATCCACGACCTGTTCTTCTTCAAGCATCCCGAGCTTTCAGGGGCCGAGATCCGCCGCGACTATGCCCCCCTGGTTCGGAAACATGCGGCGGCGGCCGACGGCATCATCTGCCCCTCCGAGTTCACGGCGGGGGAGGTGGAACGCCTCCTCAACGTTCCGAGGCGGAAGATCTGCGTCACTCTCGAGGGCGTCGATCCCGCTTTTCGCGAGCCCCCCGCGATGGGGAGCGCCGAGGCGCTGCTGCAGCGACTTGGCCTGACCAGGGGAGGCATCCTCTATGTCGGCAGCGAGGAGAAAAGGAAGAACCTGAGCACTCTTGTCGGGTCCTACCGCGCGTTCGCGGAGCGGGTGCTGGATCCCCCTGCCCTCGTCCTGGTGGGGCCCTCGCGGTCGTTCGACAGCGGACCCGCGAGGTCGGGGCCGAGGATCATCTCCCTGGGTTATCTCCCGACTCCCGAGATTCGCGCGCTCATGTCCGTTTCGCGATGTCTGATCCTGGTGAGCCTCGAGGAGGGTTTTGGCCTTCCCGTCGTCGAGGCGATGGCGGCGGGTCTTCCGGTCGTGTGTTCTCGAGGGTCGTCTCTGGAAGAGGTGGCGGGCGGCGCCGCGGAACTGGTCGACGATCCGCTGGACCAGCGTTCGATCGTGACCAGCCTGGCCCGCGTCCTCGACGATCCGGCGCGGGCGGCGAGCCTCCGCGCCGCCGGCCTCGAACGCAGCCGGGTGTTCGACTGGGATCGCACCGCCACCGCCACCCTGGCCTTCTATCGGAAGGTCCTGGGCGCATGAAAGAGGTTCCTTCGCCGGCCGCCCGCCGGCCCCTGCGCATTGGCATCGATGGCCGGGAACTGGAAGGGAGGCCGACCGGCGTGGGTCGCTACCTGCGGAGCCTGCTGCGGCGATTTGCCGAGAACGATCGGCACCGTTTCGTGATCTACAGCTCTTCCCCCGTGACCTTGCCCGTCGAGTCGGACGGCTTCGAGTTGCGAGTGCTGCGGGGAGGCCACCCTTTCCTCTGGGAGCAGAGAACCCTGCCGGCCGCCCTTCGCGAAGACCGGATCGACGTCCTGTTCGCGCCCGCGTACTCTTGTCCGCTGTTCGCGTCCGTGCCTCGCGTGACCGCGATCCACGACCTGTCGTTCTTCGCCCGGCCGGAAGAGTTCGGTTTCACCCACGGCGTGCGCCGGCGTGCCATGGCTCGATGGTCGGCCCGGGTGTCCCACTCGATTCTGGCGTTCTCGGAGTTCACGAAGGGCGAGATCCTGCGCCGGCTGGGCGATTCGGCCGCTCGGAAAACTGCGGTGATCCTCCACGGAAGGGATGACGATCTGCCCGCGGGTCCGGGCCGCGAAGCGGTGCGTGCGGCTCTCGGGCTCGAGGAGAGTGCGATCTACATCATCACCGTGGGCACGGTCCTCAGACGCCGCAATGTGAGTGTTCTGGTGCGCGCGGTTTTGGCTCTCCGCGCGCAGTGGCCAGGGGTTCGCCTGGGCATCATCGGCGAGAACCGTTCCCATCCTTTCGAGGACGTGGCGGGACTGGCACGGACGCTCCAAGGCGAGCGGGAGGTCCGTATTTCGGGATTCGTTTCCGATCAGGAGATCGTTCGACATTACGCTGCGGCGGACGTCGCGGTGTTCCTGTCGGAGTACGAGGGTTTCGGACTGCCCGCACTCGAAGCCATGTCGCGCGGCGTGCCCACCATCATCGCGGACCGGGGGAGTCTGAACGAACTCTTCGCGGCAGGAACGCTCGTCACCGAGCCCGAGGAGAGCGCGGTCGCAGGCGCCCTGGCGAGGGTGCTGAGCGATCCGGCGACCTCGGCGGAGTTGAGGAGGCGAGGCCTCGAGCGAGCGGGGTCTTTTTCCTGGGAACGGGCCGCCCGGGAAACGCTCCGTGTCCTCGAGGAAGCAGGACAGTGACGCCGCCTCGGGTCACCATCGTGGTGGTGACGTACAACTCCGCGGATGTCCTCGCCGATTGCCTGGCCTCGCTCGAACTGGCCGCGAACGGTTGCCCGACCATCGTGGTCGACAACGCGAGCGCCGACCGATCGGTCGAGGTGGCGCAGACCAGACCCTTCGTGACCGTGATTCGCTCGGCGACCAACGAAGGCTTCTCGAAGGCGAACAATCGCGCATTGCAAGCCATCGAGACGGAGTTCGCCCTGATCCTGAACCCGGATGCGCGCCTGACCTCGCAGGCGGTCCCTCAACTCCTGGCCGCCGCCGATCGTCGCCCGGAAACAGCCGCCCTGGGGCCGAAGACGCTGTTCGAGGACGGACGCGCGCAGGTGAGCTTCGGGCCCGACCTGTCTCCCCTGGCCGAGTATCGCCAGGGAAGGCTGGTGAAAGGTGTGAAGGCGGCCGAGGGGTGGGCGCTTGAATCACTTCGCGCGGCCACGGTCGAAGAGCGCGAGGTCGACTGGATCTCGGGCTCGTGCATGCTCCTCAGAATGTCCGCCGCACGCGCCGTCGGCTTCTTCGATGAACGCTATTTTCTCTACGAGGAAGACGCCGACTTGTGCCTGCGCCTCCGGAAGGCGGGTGGACGGGTGCTCTTCGTTCCCGGGGCCCTGGTGCATCACCATCTCGGCACCAGCATGATCAAGGCCTCGGCCCGATCGCGCGATGCCTACGACCTAAGCCATCGTCTCTACTACCGTCTGCACCGACCTTTTGGCGAGCGGTTTCTCCTTGGTGTGTTTCTGACGATCAAGAAGACGCTCAAGCGCGGCTAGTCGCGGTGGAGTGTCCGGGCCAGGCGCCTGCGAGCCTTTCCCCACATACAGGAAGAGAGATCCTCCCGAGGGATGCCCCAGGCGTTCGCGAGAAAGGAGGGAAACTCCGCCAGAGGCGCACCTTCGGATCGAGAGCGTTGATACGCGAACCAGAGATTGGGAAGCGCACCCAGGAGGCCTGCCGGTGGGCGCACCCGGAACCCGTGCTCGATGAATTCGCGGGGCCTTCGGACCGCGAGGGCGGACCGAAGAGCGTCGAGGCGCGGTTCGGGCCCCAGGATCTTCCGAGTCAGTTTCAATCCCTGGTCCACGGCCGCACCCAGCCGAAGCCTCTGGGCCCGTTCCGACAACCGGGCCGGTTCCACGCGCCCGCCCCGAATGATGGTGGCGGCATCCGCGATCCAGATGTCGGATGGCGCGATGCTCCAGCGGAGACCGTGAACGATGGTGTGGAGGAGCTGGTCGGACGGCCCCATGACGCGCGTCTTCCCGCCCTCGACCTCCAGCGGCTCCGAATCCGCGAAGAACCACTCGTTCGCCTCGTCGTACCGGGCTTCATATGTCGCGTACCGATGAAGATCGAGGGTCGTTCCTGAACCGTCCGAGAGGGTTCCCGCATGCATGGAGCCCGCGAGCCACCGCCTTTCGGGGTCGCCCCGCCATCCACTCCTCTCCAGAGCGTCCAGGGCCGCGCTGATGCGGCCCCCGGGGACCAGCAGATCTATGTCGGACATCGGGCGAATGCCGTGATCGCGGTAGTGGCCCAGAAGAAGAGCGCAGCCCTTCAGGGCGAGGCTTGGGATCGAAGCTCCATGGAGGGTGTCGATGGCTCGGCCCAGGGCTCCGAGCGCGCGCGTGTTGAAAGCGAGGCTCTCTGCGTAGGCCCGGATCAGATAGGGATCGCGCGGGTGTCCGAGACGTGAGAGATTCCGGCAAACCAGAGGCAGCAGCCGGCGATGCCTGACGTCCTCTTCGCCCTCGGGAACCGCTTCACGAAAGGCCTTCCACGCCGCGAAAGCCTCTGCGGCCCCCAGGGAGGCGGCGGCCCGGAGAATGGCCGCCCCTTCGTGGCTGATCTCGTTGGTCCGTCCGGTCCTCTTCTGCCCCCGCATGTGATCCGACGCTATCGCAGGATCCGGGCGGGCCATCAACGCGCCGGCAGCGCTGTTCCTGCGACGCCTCCACAAGGGTGCAAAGTGGGCCGCCCCCTGCGTCATCCCGGCGAAGCTGGTCCCCGCGAAAGCCGGGAGCCGGGATCCACTTCGCGCATCGCGAGCAGCCTCCGTGTGGCCCGCGCGTCTCGGCGCGAGCGGGCTCGCTGCGCCGGGGACGGCGAGTGCGTCAGACGCCGTTGGGGAACGCTGGAATGTGTCCTCCTTACTCGCCTCGAATCGGCGAAAAGGACGCCTCTCGTCGGAGCGACTCGCCTCCACGCCCCGGCCCATGCAAGCCCGCTCGCGCCGAGCCCCGCTCCTGTTGCATGACTTCCCGGCGCGCAGAACGCCGCGAGTCCCGACGAGAATTAGCACCTCCAGCGCCCACAACGGCGCGAGAAGCGGTAAGGAATCGGCGCACATGCGCACGGCCATACACAAGGCATCATGGCGTCTTGCAGTGTCCTCGATAGCACCGTCTCTCACGGGAGCACACAGCAGCATGCTAGACGCCCGGCAGATCCTTGCCGGTCAGTCTCCGGAAGGCTTCCAGGTACCGCGACCTGGTTCCGGCGATAACCTCCGCGGGGAGGTCCGGGCCGGGGTACGTCTTGTTCCAGGTCAGTGTCTCCAGATAGTCGCGCACGAACTGCTTGTCGAAACTCGGCGGCGTCTGGCCCGGCTCCACCTTCGAGGCCTCCCAGAAGCGCGAGGAGTCGGGGGTGAGGGCCTCGTCGATCCAGATCAGGCCCCCTTTCACGATGCCGAACTCGAACTTCGTGTCCGCGATGGTGAGGCCGACCGTCGCGGCGTGGCGTCGTGCCTTCTCGTAGATGTCGAGGGAGGCGCCGCGCGCGGTCTCGGCATGCTCGAAGCCGACGAGCTTCACCATCTGATCGAAGGCGATGTTTTCGTCGTGGCCGGTTTCGGCCTTGGTGGCGGGCGTGAAAAGGGGGAAGGGGAACTTCTCCGATTCCCGCAGGCCCGCGGGCAGGGTCAGGCCGCAGATCGACCCCGTCTTCTTGTAGTCCTTGAAACCCGAACCCGACAAGTACCCGCGAACCACGCACTCGACGGGAAGGGGCTCCGTCTTCCGAACCACCATCGATCGGCCCTCGAGAACTTCCCGATAGGGCGCGAGCCCGGCGGGGAAGTCGGCTGCATCGGCGGTCACGATGTGGTTTGGAATCGTCCTCTCCAGCATTCGAAACCAGAAGAGCGAAAGTTGATGGAGAACTCGACCTTTGTCGGGGATGCCCTCGGGGAGAACGACGTCGAAGGCCGACAGCCGGTCGGTGGTCACGATCAGCAGCTCGGTGCCGAGATCGTAGACGTCGCGGACCTTCCCGCGACGGAACAGGGGAAGGTCCAGGGAGGTGGCGGTCAACGCTTCTCGCATCGCTCCCGAATCTTAGAGGCTCGCGAGATCGATGGCACGGTCCTGGCCCCGGCCGCCCCGGTCCGGAGTTGCGGTCAGCGGCTGCCCGGCGTGGCGGAGGGGGCCGGAGGGGCCGGGGGGGCCACGGGCGCCGTCGGAATCCTGGCAGGCCTCGCCGTCTTGCGGACCGCAGGAGGTGCTGGAACCTTTGGAAGGGCGGGGAGCGGATCGACTCCGAGGGGGGCCCGAAACCGGGGATCGACCTCGGGCGCTTCCGGGAAATCCGGCTCGCTGATTTCGATCTCGCCTTCGGTTTCGACCTTGATGTCGCCCAGACGAGAGCGCAGCTTCAACAGTGGCCCACCCTCGCCGATCACCGCTTTCAGCAGTCGCTTGCCCTGCTCCGACGATTTGAGCGCGCCCACGTTGCCTTCCACCTCGCCGCGCTCGACGCTGGCATCGAGCATCGCGCTCACCGAGTCGGGCAGGGCGAGGCTCGCGTCTCCGATGTCGACCGAGATATCGATGGGGGAGAGAACCTTGCGCATAGGCTTGACCGAGACGTCGCCGTGATTGACGATCACTTTCAGGGGCCCCGAAAAGTCGCTCGCCTCGACGTTCTCGTTGTCGGTCTCCAGGGTGGCGCCTTTCGAGAAGCGCTGGGCCCGGATGTTCCCGTGTTCGGCCTTTACCTCGAGCGCGCCTCCCACATCGGACGCCGCCACGTCGTCGAAGGAGTTTTTGATCGACACCGCGCCCGCCGCCTTCAGAAGGCGGACATGGCCTCGACGATTCTCGATGGTCACCCGCCCCAGGATGTTCTGAATGTCGATGTCGCCCCGGTTTTTGAGGGTCACATCGCCCTTGACGTCGTCGATTCGAAGGTCCGAATGCTCGCCTTCGCTGGTGAGCGCTCCCGCGATCTTCCGGGCCTGGAGGTCGGAGAACTTAAGGGTGGCGGTCAGAGCGGCGAGGTCGAGGGCGGTGAGATTGCCATGAGAGACGTCGACCCGGGAGGGCGCCATCAGCCTCTCGACGTGGG
Source organism: Vicinamibacteria bacterium (assembly GCA_031412915.1). Taxonomy (GTDB): domain Bacteria; phylum Acidobacteriota; class Vicinamibacteria; order Fen-336; family JAGNNV01; genus JAGNNV01. Next base: position 26,668 of record JANODX010000261.1, read on the forward strand.
CATCTCCGTACTCGACCTCCACCCGGCACCCCAGGGCGGCCGAGACGACCTCGAGATTGCCGTGCCGGTTCTTGGCATTGCAGTCGCCCGTGACGTCCCTCACCCGCAGTTCATCGAACTCGCCCGCGAGGTTCACCGCCTTCGCCCCTTCCACCACGATGCGTCCGTGACGGTTCGTGATTCGGGTGTCGAGGGGAAGAGGCGTATCGATCTCTAGGTGAGTCTTCACTCGGGAGTCCGCCGACGAGTCGCGCGTGGTCGAGATCTTGAGCGTTCCTCCCTCCTGGAGGACCACCAGTCTGACCTTGAGAGACATGGCCTCGGCGCTTTCCGCACGGCGGGTGAAGACTTCCTTGCGCAGGCCGATCCCGATCTGAGCCTTGGGGTCGCTTGTCCGTCGCACCGTCACATCTCCATAGGCGTTCGAAATTTCGAGGCCCATGACACCCGTAGGATCCGCGGTCTGGTTCTCCGCGAACTCGTGGGACGGCCCGCGGAACCGCGGGAGCCTCGAGAAGGGAAAGTCGCCGTCGATCTGGATGCCCCGGAGGGCATCGAAACCTCCGTCGTTGATGGCTTGTTTGGTGGCGTTGATCCCCTCGATGATCAGGCCGAACCCGATGATCATGAAGAGCAGGAGGACTTTTCGGAATTTCATCTTCCCCCTCCCCCAGGCGACGTCCTGGATGCCACGATTTCGGCCGCGCCCCACACCACCAGAAACATGGGCCAGATCTTCTTCAGCAGGGGCACGGCCTCCACCAGGCCCAGGTTGGACAACAGAAAGACCGAACCGACGGTGGCGAGAAACACGCCGAATCCAAACGCCTCCGGAGAGAACCCGCGGTTCATCGCCGGCTTCCGAAGAGGGTGCCGCGGAGCAGGACCGCGCCCGCCCCGATCATGAGCAGGGGCCAGAGTCTGGCGATCCACTCGAAGCGGAAGACCCCGAGGTTGTGCAGGAGCAGGAACCCGCCCATGACCACGAGCGACCAGCCCCAGAGTTGATTCGAGGCCGGTTCGTCTACCGTCCTCACCCCGGAGAGCGACTGAAGGTTGATGCGCTCCGCCGACCGGTAGGCTTCGATGATGTTGTAGAAGAGTACGAAGGGGATCAGCAGGCCGAAGAAGACGTTGTTCCCATTCGAGTCCGCCATGACGAAGATACAGGTCGCGAAGGCGGAGAAGAACGCGAGGGCTTTTCCGATTTCGCCGTTATAGAGGTGGCCAAGGCCAGGGAAAAGAGACAGGAAGGCGGCGAGGGCCGGGCTGCGCTTGTGAGCCGAGCCCGGGTAGGCCTGGGCGATCTTCGGGGCCGGCGGCGGAGTCGGCTGTGGACCGTCTTCGGCTCCGTCTGTTCTGACAACGTTCTCTTCCATGACTGGCGACCTTTCTAGGGGTTCTTAGGGCTTGGGGAGCCCTCAACCGGCCCTTTGGGTTCCTTGGTCCCTGGGGTGGCTTTGGGCTCTCTGGAATCCAATACGGCATCGGATGTGGGTTTGTTCTTTGCGGGGGCGGTTTGGGCGACGTTCCCTGAATTCACGTATTCGTCGAGGGTTTGGCTCAATTCCTCGGTTCGACCCTCCATTGTCCCGATGGCGAGGGCCCTCAGGACCCGGAGGTCTTCCATCAAGCGTTCGCCCCGGCTGAGCCAGCGCGACAGAGTAGCGCCCATCCGGTCCATCCGGGCTGAGGCCGAGGCGTTGAGGCCGGGATGAAGCTCGACTGCGCCCAGGATCACACCCAGGGCGAGGAGGGCGACTCCGGCCCTCCGTTTCGCTCGGGACATGCCGTCCAGAGAGAGCGACAGGGTGGGCCGCGCGATTCTGGCCTCGACGAGTTCCCGTGGCGCCTCGATGAACGGCTTCGGAGCCGCGCTCAGCAGGGTCGCCAGGTGGGTGTCAAGGAGGCCACACTCGCGGCACCCTTTGAGGTGCTGGGCCACGTCGTCGGCCAGGGGTCCGGAGAGCCGGCCCTCATGAAAGTCCGAAAGAAGCTCCCTCGGCCGGCGGCAATCCGGTTTCGGAATCGGAATCCGGGTGAGAGTGGCCACGTGCTCGAGACGGGCCTTGTGGATCAGATGGTGCGCGCGATCCTCCGTCACGGACAGAGCGGCGCCCAGGTCTTCGTAGGTGGCGCCCCACGCGTTCATGAAGAAGAGAAGAACGGCCGCTTCCTTGGGGTCCTTCGAATCCGCCCGCCGGGGACGCGGCCGGTCCAGTTTCGTCCATTCCTCGAGAGCCAGTCGGCGAAGCAGGGCTTCCGAAAACGGTGATTTGAGGCCGCTTTTCCTCACGTCTTTGAGCAGGGTCCTGGCGAGAACGAGTGCTTTGGACTCGTCGTCGCACAGATCCAGGGCGCACGTGTAGGCGAGGGCCTCAGCGTGCGAAGCCCGGGCCACGCTCGGCGCCCCAGGCACTGAGCTTCGCGCGCCCTCCTTCAAGGGCTCAAAAACCGGGTTCGTCAAACGACTTGGTCTCAAGCGAGAATACGCGTTTGCGGGCCGGGATTGTTCCCCCTTGGCCTCCTTCGGAAGACACAATCTCAGATGCCCCCATCCGATTCCAAGAAAGCATGAAGAATGCGCTCCGACTGGGCACGGGCGGCGTCCTGGCCGTCCTCCTGCTCTGGCTTGCGACCCGCGGCGTGGACTCAGCCGCCCTCTTCGCGGCCATGGCCCATGCCAAACCGCTGCCCCTGGTTCTCGTCGTGGCGCTCACGGTGATGATGTACCTGATTCGGGCCATGCGCTGGAGGCTTCTCCTGCCCCCCCTCAAGGCCGCCTCGATGTTGGATCTGTTTGGCATCACCAACATCGGTTTCATGGCCGGCCTCGTCATTCCCCGGGCGGGCGAGGTGGTGAGGCCGTATCTCGCCGCGCGGCGGTACAAGGTCGGGGTTAGCGCCGGATTCGCTTCCATCGTCCTGGAACGCCTGATGGATCTCATCACCGTTCTCTTTCTGCTCGCGCTCTATATGTTCGTCCTGCCCCGGCCCATGGCCGAGCGTGCGGATACGCTCATGACCACGCTGCGGGCGGGAGCCGGCCTGGTCTTCATGAGCGCCCTTCTGGGCCTGGCGTTTCTCGCCGCCCTTCGGGTGGAGGAAGGCCCGGCGCGCCGCCTGCTCGACTGGATTCTCGGCCTTCTGCCCATGGGCTTGAGCGTCAAGGTCCGCGGCCTGGTCTCATCCTTTGTTTCCGGCCTCGCCGTGTTCGGTTCCTCACCCGCCCAATGGGCCCGCCTCATTTCCGAATCGCTGCTGCTCTGGATCACCATCGGCTTCATCGTCCACCTGAACTCACTCGCCTTTGGCTTCGACATCCCGTTTCAGACCGCCTTCCTCATCATCGCGTTCCTCACCGTGGGTGTCGCCATTCCCACCCCGGGGATGGTCGGGGGATTTCACGCCTCATACACTCTTGCCCTGACCGCCATCTACGGAATCGATCAAGGCCGGGCGGTGGCCGCGGGCATCGTGCTGCACGCCCTCCAGAATCTGCCTGTGCTCGTGCTCGGGATCGCCTTTCTCGGGCGAGAGGGCCTGTCGTTCGGAAGCATGCGGCGCATGACCAGCGGCTCTCCGGACGCGACGCCGGGGCCCCCTTGAAGAAAGGCCGCGGGTCTTCCGGCCACCCGGATGGGCAGCCTTTTCAGCCGGAGAGCGGCCGACCTGAGGGCCGCTCCGACCGGCGGTCGGCCCTCGGAGCCCGTTGAGGGCCCTGAGTCCGGTAAGCTAATCCAATGCGGTGTCCCTTCTGCGAAAGCGTCGAAGACAAGGTCGTCGACTCGCGTGAAAGCAAAGAGGGCGAGGCCATCCGCCGCCGCCGGGAGTGCCTCAAGTGCGGGAAGCGGTTCACGTCGTATGAGCGGATCGACCAGGTTCCACATCTCGTGGTCAAGAAGGACGGACGCCGCGAGCGATTCGACCGCAACAAGGTGATCGGGGGCCTGATGCGGGCCTGCGAAAAGCGGAACGTTTCGATCAACGCGATTGAAGAGATGGCGAGCAAGGTCGAGCAGATGGTTCAGGAGAGCCCGGACCGCGAAGTGCCCACGGAGAAGATCGGCGAGTACCTGATGGAGCGTCTGCGGCAGGTCGACAAGGTGGCCTTCGTGCGTTTCGCCTCGGTTTATCGCGACTTCAAGGACGCGTCACAGTTCATGACGACGCTCAAGAATCTTCTCGATAACTAGCCCTCGATCCGCGAATACTGGTGGCTGAGCCTGTCGAAGCCACATCGCCCACAGATTGAGGTGCCTATGAGCCATACCCGCCTGGTGTTCGCCGTCCTTCTCGGCCTGCTCGCGAGTTCGACGGCCATCGGACAAACGCCTCCGGCGAGGTCCGCACCCGCCCCTTCGGGGCCGATCCCGATCGCCGCCATCATGCAGGCGCCGTTCGTGCTGGAGCTTTCCGCCGCTCCCTCTCGCGGCGCCGTCGCCTTCGTACTCAAGGAGCAGGGGCGTCGCAACATATACATCGCCGAGCCGCCGGCCTACGCGCCGAAGAAACTCACGCCCTACGACCAGGACGACGGTATCGAGATCACCAACCTCACCTGGTCGACGGACGCGCAGTCGCTGATCTTCGTGCGAGGCGGCGATCCGAACCGCCGAGGCGAGCGGCCCAATCCCGCTTCGAACCCCGCGGGGGCGAAGCAGCAGGTTCACCTCATCAACCTTCAGAGCGGCGATATCCGACTGGTTGGCGAGGGCCACGATCCGGCGGTGGCCGCGAAGGGGGATCAGATCTTCTTCATCTCTTCTTCGGGCGAACTCTTCGCCGCGCCGTTTTCGGGCGGGGACGCCAGGTCGATACTGAAGACGCGCGGCGGGATTTCGCAGGTGACGCTGTCGCCGGATGGCCAGCGCCTCGCTTTCACCAACCATCGTGGCGATCACGGCTTCATCGGCGTGTACGACTTCGAGACCCGGACGGTCACGCATCCCGACCCTTCGGTCGATACCGACTCGAACCCGGTCTTCTCGCCGGACGGGTCGCGACTCGCGTTTCTCCGCGAAGCCGCGGACTCGCTGAGCCTTCCTTTCGCCCCCGTGCGCGAGGCCGAGCCCTGGTCGATCCACACCTTCGATTTCCGCTCCGGCGCGGCCCGAGAAGTGTTTCGTGCGGACAAGGGCCGAGGTAGCGCGTTCAGCGGCCTGGACTCACCGAGGCAGCTCCTGTGGAGCGCGGACGACCGGCTGGTCTTTTCCTGGGAGAAGACGGGCTGGAGGAATCTCTATTCGATTCCGTCCACCGGAGGCGCGCCCGTCAACCTGACTCCGGGGAATCACGAAGTCGAGATGGCCGTTCTCTCGAACGATGCGCGCGACGTTCTCGCCGTGGCGAATGCGGGCGACATCAACCGGCGTCGCATCCTTCGCGTGAGTCCGAGTGCGAAGACCGTTCCCGTTTCTCTCACCGACCCTGGCCTGATCGAGTGGGGCGCCCAGTCGACCAGCGACGGCGGTCTCGCCTTCGTGCGAGCCGATGCGCAGATGCCGGGCCGGGTCTTCGTGAAGGCCGCGTCCGGCGAGGTAAAGAATGTCGGCGGGTCGCTCGTGCCCTCCACGTTCCCCGGCGATCGGCTGGTGACACCGCAGGCCGTGAGCTATTCCGCGACCGACGGCCTGAAGATTTCGGGCCAGCTCTTTCTACCCGCCGGGCTCAAGGCGGGTGAGAAGCGTCCGGCCCTCCTCTTCACCCACGGCGGCTCGCGTCGGCAGATGCTCCTCGGCTGGCACTACATGGAGTACTACCACCAGTCCTACGCGATGAACCAGCACCTTGCGAGCCTCGGCTTCGTGGTGCTCTCGATCAACTATCGCTCGGGCATCGGGTATGGCCTCGACTTCCGCGAGGCCTTGAACTACGGCGCCACCGGGGCCTCCGAATTCGCGGACGTGCAGGGCGCGGGTCTCTACCTGAGGTCGCGGCCCGATGTCGATCCGGCCCGGGTGGGTCTGTGGGGCGGATCGTATGGCGGGTACCTCACCGCTCTCGGGTTATCGCGCGCGTCCGACCTGTTCCGGGCCGGCGTCGACTTCCACGGCGTTCACGACTGGAACGTGGTGGTCGCGAACTTCGCCGAAAGCTACGACCCTCGGAAGCGGGAGGCGTTCGCCCGGCTCGCCTTCGCGTCGTCGCCCATGTCGTCTCTCGACACCTGGCGCTCGCCGGTCCTGGTCATTCACGGCGACGACGATCGCAACGTTCCCTTCAGCGAAACCGTCGATCTGGTTCAGCAACTGCGAAAACGCAACGTCGAAGTCGAGCAACTCATCTTCCCCGACGAAGTGCACGACCTCCTGCGCCACGAGAACTGGATCAAGGCGTTCGAGCGGAGCGCGGCGTACCTCGACAAGAAACTGCGGTAATCAAGAGGCGAACCCCTCGAAGGCGCGCAGCACTTCCCAGGGCGCTTCCCACTGAGGGTAGTGGCCCACTCCCTCGAGGACGGTGACGTCCGGTCGAGGGACGAGTTCGCGGTATCGCTCGGCCATGTGCCGGCCCGAGATGGGATCGGGGCGCCGTCGATGAGCTTCAGCGGGATGGAGGCGCGCTGCAAGGCGCCCACCCATCGCTCGCTCTTGAGCTTTCGCTCGGCCATGTAGCGGATCACCTTCGGCACGACGGTGAGGCCGTGGTTGTGAGTGATGAGCCGCCAGGCGCCGTCGATGAATTCGTCGTCGGGCGGGGTCGCCGCTCCGAAGATCTTCCTGAAGCTTCGGGCCAGCGCGGACCGGGTCATGAGCGGAGCGACCAGAGGGCCCAGAGGCGACAGAAGGAGTTTCTGCGTGAGCAGCGGTCGATAGGATTCGGGGAAGAGACCGCCGTTGAGCAGGGCCAGGCTGCGCATCCGGGGCCTCTCGCCCGGCTCGTCTTGTCGCGCGAGCAGCTCCTGGGCCACGGTGTCCCCGTAATCGTGCGCGAGGGTCGCGTAGGTCTTGATCCCGTGATGGGTGAGGAAAGACTCCTGAAGATCCCCCTGGCCGGCGATGGTGTACGGATAGTCGGTGGGCTTGGCGGAGAAACCGAACCCCAGCATGTCGATGGCGAATACCCGGTAGCTCCGGGTGAGCGCGGCCCAAAGCGCCTCCCAGTCCCAAGAGGCGGTCGGAAAGCCGTGGATGAGGAGAAGTGCGGGGGCATCATCTCGGCCCGCGACCCGCGTGAAGACCGAGTGCCCTCGAAAAGCCCAGAGCTGGCCCGCCTCCCGCCATGCGCTCAACGAGGTGCGGGGTCGACTCGATTTGGTCGATGCTGGCCGCGGGTCCGGATCTTTCAAGTTATCTCGGCGGCGTTTGACGTTCTGGTTCTCTACCAGCGGTGATAAGCGGGATGGCCGGGCTTCACCGCGACGAACGTCCCGCGGCAGGTCGAGGTGACGATGCCGTCCACCTCGATGGTGGCTTCGATGGTGGCGCGGGTATCGGTGGACTCCACCACCTTCGCCCTGACGATGACCGGGCCTTTCGAAGGCGTTGGCTTCTTGAGCTTCACATGAAAGTCGGCGGTCACGGTCGGGGGAAGCTCGCTCGCTCCCGACTTCTGCATGAGGTGATACGCGGCGGCCCAGTTGCTGTGACAGTCGAAGAGGCAGCCGACGATCCCGCCGTTCACGACGCCCTCCCACGCCTCGTGATGGGTCTCGGGCTGGAAGCTTGCGACGATGTGGTCGCCTTCGACGAAGCTCTTGATGCGAAGGCCCTTTTCGTTGGCCGGCCCGCAACCGAAGCACTTGTTCTCGGGAGCGTAGATGTCCTGGAGTGCCTGGGTCATGGCGGGGAACGTTAGCACTGCTGACTTCCTGGGATCGGGGGGCCTCCTGCCCACACGCGCGACGAAACGCAGCTCGTTCGCGTTCACGTTTCACTGGAGGGAAGAACTCAGGTTCGATCACGTTCGCGTTAGGCCGTGTCGGTTCGTTCACGTTAGCGCGAGGCCGTGTTTCGTCTCGTCAGCGACCGCCCTTTCGATGGTCCCCCATTGCTTGGCCATGGCCCGAAGCATTCTCCAGCCGGAGTCCGAGGCGCACGATTCGTCACCGCACCTCGGCGCGCGGCTGTCACGCCGGATGCAGCGTGGCCCAAGGCCAGGCGTCGCCCTGCCCTTCGGGCAGCGCTCGCGCTCCGCGTCGGCGGGGTCAAGGATGTACCGCCTTCCAGAAGTGCGGCCCGTCAGGGTGAGGGCCGCACTTCGCGTCCCGGAAAGGTTCCCATCATGAATCCCGCCGCCGCTCCCGTTGCATCCGTCGCGCCAGCCGCTTCGCTGCATCGTTTTGACGCGTACCGCCTTGCACTGGCCTTGCGCGCCCACGTGGTTCGCTGGCTGCCGCTCAAGCGTGCCGAACTCTCCGACCAGCTTGACCGCGCCAGCATCTCCTGCTGTTTGAACATCGCGGAGGGTGCCGGTCGGTCCGGCCGCGACCAAGCCCGCCACTACGCCATCGCACGCGGCAGCTCCTTCGAATGCCTCGCCGTTCTCGACCTGCTCGACCTCGAATCCGCCCCGTCCAGCAGCCGCGAAGCTCGCGCGATCCTCCTTCGCCTGATGGCCGTCCTCACCGCGCTGATTCGTCGGTGAGGTCCCGCGCTACTCCGGCGGACCCAAACCGCCGGAGACAGCGCTACTATCCCTCGGGCATTCGAAATACACACGGGGGACATTGCGGCGGATGGCGACAGCAAGAAAGTCGAAGAAATCGACCGCCGGCGCGAGCAACGCCTCGTTCGAAGCCCAACTCTGGGCCGCCGCCGACGCCCTCCGCAACAACATGGACGCGGCCGAGTACAAGCACGTCGTCCTCGGCCTCATCTTCCTCAAGTACATCTCCGACGCCTTCGAAGCGAAGCACAAGGAACTCGAAGCCCAGAAGAAGCAGGGCGCCGACCCCGAGGATCCTGACGAGTATCGCGGCTCCAGCATCTTCTGGGTTCCGCCCGAGGCACGCTGGCAATACCTGAAGTCCATGGCTCCGCAGCCGACCATAGGTCAGCTCATCGACGACGCCATGACCGCCATTGAGCGCGACAACCAGACGCTCAAGGGTGTGCTGCCCAAAGACTATGCGCGGCCGGGCTTGGACAAGCAACGCCTCGGCCAGATCATCAACCTGGTGAGCGACATCGCCTTGGGCAGCGCCGCCGACCGCGCCAAAGACACCCTGGGCCGTGTCTACGAGTACTTCCTCGCGCGCTTCGCCAGCG
>JANODX010000262.1:0-25928 GCA_031412915.1 Vicinamibacteria bacterium
GCGCGCCCATGAAGATGGCCGAACTGATTGCCGGCCTCGATGGGCCGGTCTATGTCGAACGCGTCGCCCTTTATGACGCGAAGCAACGCAACCGGGCGAAGAAGGCCATCACCAAGGCGCTGCGCCTGCAGGTGGAGAACCGGGGCTTCGCCTTCGTCGAGGTCCTGGCCGAGTGTCCGACCCATCTGGGCCTGACCCCGTCCGAAGCCGAGCATTGGGTCAAAGAGAAGATGACCGCGGTTTTTCCGCTCGGGGTGAAGAAGGACATCGAGAACCCGCCCGAACGCGATCGACCGGCGGGTCCGGTGTTCGACCCAACGTATCTCGTCGAAACATTCGAAGGCTCCACCGAAAAAGCGCCGCGCTTCTGTTCCACGTTCCCTGCGGTTTGGGGAACCGACGACATCGCCCTCAAGTTCGCGGGTGCGGGCGGCGACGGAGCCCAGACCGCGGCCCTGCTGGTCGCCCGGGCCGGAATCAACGAGGGGTACGATGCGACTCACATCCCAAGTTACGGCCCTGAATCCCGCGGAGGGACGTCGTACGCCGACGTCCATGTCGCGCGCAGCGAGGTGTTGTCGCCCTCTTCGCCCTTCCCCCACGTCCTCCTCGCCTTCAACGCGCCCAGTCTCGCCCGCTTCGGTCCGACCGTGGTTCCAGGCGGGACGATCATCTATGACAGCTCGGTGATCGCCGATGTCCCCCCCCTGCCCGCGGGGGTGAAGGCCATCGGCGTTCCCATGACCCGGATCGCCTCCGAGCTCGGGCGTCCGGTGGTGAAGAACGTGGTGGCGATCGGCGCCCTCCAGGCCGCCACTGAGATCTTCCCGGAGGAAACGTTCCTCGCCGCCATCCGGCAGGCGCTCAAATCGAAGTGCGCCATGATTCCCCTCAACGAAGATGCCTTCTCCCGAGGGCGCCAGGCGGTACGGAATCCCGATTCGTAGGCCTCGCCGACCTGACTTCTGAGGCAGTATTGCGCGTATGACCGACCTCGCCAGACTGCGCAAGAGCTATGAACAGGCCGAACTCGACGAGCGCGAAGCCATGCCCGAACCGATGCTCCAGTTCGGCCGGTGGTTCCAGCAGGCCATGGACGCGAAGCTGCCCGAGCCCAACGCCATGACCCTGGCCACGGTGGGCGAAGACGGACGCCCATCGACCCGGGTGGTCTTGATCAAGGGTTTTGACGCGCGCGGGATCGTCTGGTACACCAACTACGAAAGCCGCAAGGGCCGCGAGTTGGCCGTGCACCCTCAGGCGGCGCTCCAGTTCCACTGGGTCGAGCTCGAGCGGGTGGTGCGCATCGAGGGCCGGGTCGAAAAGATCAGCGGCGAGGAGTCGGACGCCTACTTCAAGACGCGCCCGCTCGACTCGCGCATCGGCGCCTGGGCCTCACCGCAAAGTCAGGTGATCGGGTCGCGCGCCGTGCTTGTGGCCAGTGCGGCAAGGTACGGCGCGCAGTTCCTGACCACGCTGCTCGGCGAGGGCCCGCCGCGCCCACCCCAGTGGGGCGGTTACTGCCTCACCCCCGACTGCTGGGAATTCTGGCAGGGTCGCAAGTCGCGGCTGCACGACCGGCTGCGCTACCGCCTGAGCGGCGGGCAGTGGGTGCGCGACCGCCTCGCTCCCTGACGAACGCCGCACTTTCGTCACGTGGCCGTTTCTGCTCGGAACCCTCCTGAGCCCGCCTCAGCGATAGGGAGTGGAGCCCAGGGCCAGCAGGCGCTCCACTTCGTCAGGGGCGAGGGAACGCGGTTCCCCCAGCGCCCGCGCGAAAAGCGTGACCCGGGCGAGGTGTTCAAGAGTCTCCATCCGAGTCAGGGCCTGCTCGAGCGTCGCTCCCAGGGTCACGGCGCCGTGGTTCGCCAGCAGCGCGGCCTGAGCTTCGACCATGGCCTCGCCCGCGATTTCGGCCAGCGCAAGCGTCGAAGGCGCCGCGTAGGGGACAAGTGGCACTCGCCCCAGAAGCAGAATCGACTCCGCCAGAACTGCCGAGTCCAGGACCCGGCCGGTCACCGCGAAGGCGGTGGCCACCGGCGGATGCGCGTGGACGATCGCGCGAACGTCTGGACGACGGCGGTAGATGGCGACGTGCATCTGGATCTCGGAGGAGGCGGCCGGCCCCGACCCCCGGCCCTCGAAATCGGTGTCGAGAACGAGACCTGGCGTGAGTGCGCCCTTGCTGCTCCCGGAAGCGGTGACGAGCAGGCCGCGATCGGTGCGGACCGAAATATTTCCCTGGCTGGCCGCGACCAGCCCCTTGTCGTAAAGGCGACGCCCCGCCTCGATGATTTCCCGGCGCGCCGTCTGATCGTCCGACAACGGAGTCACCATCCGCGGCCCCCCGAGCGACGGCTAAGGCGCGTCCTGGGGTCCGACCATTCAATATTCAATGACCCCCCGGGCGGCACAGGAAGATCTGAGCGTTGTCATGAGGTGACCATGACAATGATAGGCCATCGCCTTTCCGCGTCCTGGTTGGGGGAACCTCGCCGCGGCCCAGGAAACGCTTCCGGCCAGCGGCGGTTCCCGGCCGCCGCGTATCCTCCGGTCGTGAACCTGATCATTCTCGATCCCGGCGAACTCGGCGCCGAAGGGAACGTGCGGCTGAGAGGCCCGCGGGCCGCCCACCTGCTGAACGTCCTGCGGGTCACGCCCTCTCAGACCTTGGGCGTGGGCGTGCTCAATGGGGCTCGCGGCACCGCCACCGTGCGCTCGGCCGCCGAGGGGGTCGTCGAACTGAGCTGCCTGCTCGAAGCGGAAGGACCGCCGCCTTCGCGCGTCGATCTCCTGCTCGCGGTGCCCAGGCCGAAAGTCATGCGGCGCCTGTGGGCGCAGATCACGGCGCTCGGTGTCTTTCGCATCATCCTGACGAACGCGGAGCGTGTGGAGCGACCATACTTCGACACCCACATTCTGACCCCGAAGTGCTATCGCCCGCTCCTGATCGAAGGGCTGCAGCAGGCCCGCGACACCATCCTGCCGAGCGTGTCCATCCATCGTCGATTCAAGGTGCTGATCGAGGACGAACTCGACGGCCTCTGCGGGACCGGCCTTCGGATCGTGGGCGACCCGGGGGCGACCGCGCCGGTGAGCGAGGTGGTGCGCGCTCGTCTCGGCCCGGACCCTTGCGCGCGGCTCCTGCTCGCCATTGGCCCCGAGGGCGGCTGGAATGACTTCGAGCTCCGCCTGCTCGACATCCACGGCTTCCACCGCGTCGGCATGGGATCCCGCACCCTTCGCACCGACACCGCCTCCCTCGCTCTGCTGGCCCTCGTGCACGACGCGATGTCGAGACCCGTCTGAGCGACTGAGGGCCCCAAAGGTTCAGGGGCTCGCTTCCTAGGGGGGGTCGGACGCTACGGCTTGGGCGCGTACTCGGCCTGCAGCTTCTGGATCAGCGGCTCGAGACCGGACTTGTCGCCGGCGTAGCGGGTGCCATAAACCGTCTGCAGACTCGCCAGGACCTGGTCGCGGGTCTCGGCGGCGACGTTGCGCGCGCGGCTCATCGCCACGAAGCGGGCCCAGGCGTCGATCAGCGGATCGGCGCACGCATAAACCGCGTCGAGTGCCGCCTTCACTTCGGGGGAGGAAGCGGCGGCCTGACGATCCGCCTCGGGAAGGGCCCGGTAGACATTGACGGCTGCGTCGTACGGGCTCTTGTGCAGCGAGGCGAGGGCCAGAAGGTTGTAGGACTGGATCCCCACGTTGCCGGGATCCGAGGCCGACGACTTCGTGTAGAGAGCAATCGCCTCCTGGCTGTTCTTGGCGTCGGTCGCGACCAGGGCCTGGACCTGGTAGAGCATGGCCAGGGTCGCCTCCTTGTTGAACTTTCCTCCCTCGATGATCTTGCCCGCGTCGATCAGCTTGATGGCGGAAGCCGAGAACTCGATCGCCTCCTTGGCATGCGCGAAACTGGGGGGTGACGCCAGGAGCTCCAGGCGCCGGAGGTTGAAGGCGATGCTGTTGTGCACACTGAGATTCTCGGGGTCCAGCTTGAGAATGTCGCGTCCCACCTTGATCATCTCGTCCGTGTTCTTGGCCTGTACCGCTGCGCTGAAAGCCTGCAGCTTGGGTCCAACCAGCCAGTTTTTCAGGTAGGTGGCATAGCGGCCAGCCGGGAACTTGGCCAGATACCCCTGCGCCGCCTCTACCGCCTTCTCCTGCATGTTTTGCGCGTTGGCTGCGTACCACGTCTGGTAGGCAACCGTCTCCTCGGGGCCAGGCTCCTGGGCCAGCGCGGGCCGTGCATAAACGAGACCCACGGCGAAGATGAGTGCGATTCGCGCGAACGATGGGAGTGACTTCATGGTGGTTTATCTCCTGCTTCTTGAACCCGGGGCCCCCACGGAGAGTCCGCCGGGTACGGAATCGTGAAACCCCTATTATCTCCAACCTGCCCGGGATCGTGCAACGGGCGCGCGGGATGTCTGGTCGGCGAAGGCGCACTGAGCCGGGGCCATCAGGGGCGAGCGGGGCGCGCGAATTGATCGTGGGATACTCCGCGGCCAGCGCGCCATGACCAAACGCCTCTATGACACCGACGCCTATCCGACCGAATTCGAATCCCAGGTCACACGCTGCACGCCGGCGGCCGGTCGATTTGAAGTGTCCCTTGCCGCCACCGCTTTCTACCCCATGGGGGGCGGGCATCGCGCACATCGTCGATGGACCGCGGGAGCCGGGCGCTCAGGCGATGTCGCGGAGATGGTCAAAGCCGCCCGCGACATTCTCGGCATGTAAGCAAGCCGAGTTCACATGAGCACGACCGACGATGACCAGGACTAGCATCCGATCTGTTGGAGAACACCGATGAACTGGCCTTCCCTGCTCTCCCCCGCCTTTCTCGCCGGCCTTCTGGCCATCGCCATCCCTCTCCTCGTCCATCTCCGGATGCGGGAGCGCAAGACCGCCCAGCCCTTCCCTTCTCTCATGTTCGTACGCCGAATTCCCCACAAATCCTTCCGCCGGCGAACCCTGCAGAATCTCCTGCTCTTCGCAGCTCGCACCCTCGCGGTGGTTCTCCTCTGCCTCGCGTTCGCACGACCGTTCTTTCCCGTGAAAGCAGGCGACCGCGCGGGGCCTAGCGGCCCGCTGGGTCTGATCGTCGCCCTGGACGTGTCGGCCAGCATGCGATACGAAGGAGTTTTCCCGCGCGCCCTGGCCCAGGCCGAGCAGGCGATCCGCCAACTGCAGCCCGCGGATTCGGTTGGCCTGCTTCTTTTCTCCGAGCAGGTCCAGGGTGTGGCGCCACCTTCCCGGGATCACGCCAAAGCCCTGGCCGCTCTTCGGGGAGCGAGTCCGGGGGCCGGGGCCACCAGATTCGCTCCCGCCCTTCGGCTCGCGGGCGACTGGCTGGGCGCCTTGAAGGTCGACCGGCGCGAGATCGTGCTGGTCACCGACGGACAGATCCGCGCGCTTCCCGGAGTCTCCGATGTCGGGCTTCCCCCGGGGACCTCGGTCGCCGTGCGTTCGGTGGCCGCACCCACGCCAGACAATGCGGCGGTCGCCGACATCACGGTCGAGAGCATCAAAGAGGCGGACCGGAGTTTCGCCATCGTGACGGCCCGGTTGATTCATCAAGGCCCTTCCGCCCGCGAGGTGCGCGCCACCCTCGAGGTTGGGGGTCGAACGATTGAGGAGAAGACGGTCCTCCTGCCCCAGGGCGGAGCCGTCAATGTGACCTTCACTCGCGCCCCCCTGCCTTCCGGGGAATCGAAGGCTCGACTTGTCCTCAAGAGCGATCGACTCGAGATCGACAATACTTTCCACTTCGTCCTTGGAGCGGGCGGCGACATTGGGGTCCTGCTCCTCGACGACTCCCCCTACGTGGCCCGGGCGCTCGAGATCGGCGATCAACCCGCGTACGACATCCTTCGCCGATCGACGCTCGAGGCCGCCGATCTGGCTGGCCGCTCCCTGGTCGTCCTCGGTGCGATCGGCGCCCGGGGGCTGAGCGGCGTCGCTTCGACCGCACTCGCCCGGTTTGTCCACGAGGGCGGCGGGCTCCTTGCAACTGCGCCCCTCACCCTGGTCCGCGGCGACGCGGCCCGGCTCCTGCCCGGATCGTGGGGCGACAGCGTGAGCCGCCTCTCGGATCGCGGAGCCTCGCTCAGTTTCGTCGACTTCGATCATCCCGCGTTTTTTGCTTTCAAGCAGGCTCGAGGTTCCGATTTTTCGCGAGCGCGGTTCCTCCAGTACCGGCTCTTCAAAGCCGGAACGGACCAGAACGCCGGGGGCCTGAAAGTTCTGGCCCGGTTCGATGACGGCCGCGAGGCTCTGGTGGAAGCGCCCTTCGGCTCGGGCCGGGTGGTGGTGTTCACGTCACCTCTCGATGGAGTCATGAGCGATCTACCCGTGCAGCCTCTCTTCCTGCCTCTCATCCGCGAACTTGCGCGGTATGTCTCGGCCCATCAGGAGACGCCTCGGTATCACCGGGTGGGAGGCTCGGTCGATCTCCGCGCCAAGGACACGAAACCAGGCGCCGACCCGCTGACCGCCCTCTTGTCGCCTTCGGGTCGACGGGAAGACATGCGGGCGGGTACGTCCGGCATCGAGCTTCAGGAGATCGGGTTCTACGAAACTGTCCGAGAATCCGGGATCAAACGGATCATCGCCGCCAACATCGACCCCACCGAGTCCGACCTGACTTCGCTCGACCAGGAAGAGCTCGCGGCCGCAGTTCGTCCCGCCGGCCGTCTCCCTGACCCCGCCCTGACCGCGACGCCTGCGGAGGGGAGCGCTCGGCAGTCTTGGTGGCGGGTCGCCCTCCTGTCGCTGGCCCTGCTCATGGTCCTAGAAACGATCCTCGCCAACTCCAGGCCGGTGGCGAGCTAGGAGACCTCAAGTCAGCAGTACGAGGCTGCGCAGCTCTTTCGTCCGACCGGGGCGCCCACGGGCAGGCCGCGGCCTCAGGACGCTTTGGCGGACGCGCTGTCCTTGAATCCCAGTCGTTTGAAGATCATGGTCGCCGGGCAAACGCCGGTGAAGGCCGACTGCAGGAGATTGGCGCCCACGAACGCAGTGAACAGGAGGAAGCCCGGATGCACAAAATACCCAAGAGCAAGGGAGACGAGCACGAAGCTCCCGGCGAGAGCGCGAACGGCGTTTTCAATGGTCATCGGTGTTGTTCCTTGATTTCTGCTTGAAGGGGTGGGCAAGTCTGCGTGTTTCAGGCGCGCTCGGCGGCCGCCAGGCCCTCGAGGCGGAGCGCTTCCGCGCGACCGTGTCGGGCGATCATGAAGTAGACGACGGGCACGGCCATGCGAGAGAGCAGGGTAGCCGCGACTTCGCCCATCATGAGGCTCAGGGCGAGCCCCTGGAAGATCGGATCGAAGAGGATCACGAACGAACCCACCACGACCGCCGCGGCCGTGAGCAGCATCGGCCGGAAACGCACCGCGCCCGCTTCCACGACAGCGTCCGTGAGGTCCATACCCTGCCGCACTTTCAGTTCGATGAAGTCCACAAGGATGATCGAGTTCCTCACGATGATGCCGGCGCCGGCGATGAAGCCGATCATGGAGGTGGCGGTGAAGAAGGCCCCGAACAACCAGTGGCCGGGCAGGATGCCGATGAGGGAAAGCGGGATCGGAAGCAGGATGGCGAGGGGAACCGCGAACGACTGGAACCAGCCAATGACGAGGATGGCGATCAGGACGAGAACGATGGCGAAGGCGATCCCCATGTCGCGGAACACTTCGTAGGTGATCTGCCATTCGCCATCCCACTTCATCGCGGGCCGTTCCGTGGTGAGCGGCGCATCGATCCACCGGCGCTCGATGCCGCCGCCATCGGCCAGCCGGATCTGGTCGATCCGGCGGCTCATGTCGGCCAGGGCATAGGCCGGACTCTCCTTGGCGCCGGCCAGGTCCGCCAGAACATAGGCCACGGGCTTGAGGTCCTTGTGCAGGATCGGCTGGGGTTCCATCCGCCGCACCACCCGGGTCAGGGAGGAGAGGGCGACCTGATCGCCGGTGGGTGTGTCGACGCGGAGAGACAGGCGTCGATCGACATCCGCGCGGTCGGGGGCGTCGAGGCGCAGGCGCACCGGCACCGGTTCCCGGGCGTCGGGCGCGTCGACGAGGGCGACCGTCCTTCCCTCGCCGGCCGCGCTGATGGACGACGTCAGCATGGCGGTGGAAACGCCCTTGAGCCCGGCCTTCTCGCGATCCACCGCGATCTCGACCACCGGGCGGTCGGCTTCGATCGAATCATCGCTGTCGACCACCGAATCGGTGGTCTCGAAGATTGACTTGATCCGGGCCGCCAGGGCCTCACGCGATGCCGCATCGGGCCCGTAGATCTCCGCGACCAGAGTATCCAGCACCGGAGGACCGGGGGGAATCTCCACCACTTTGACCCGCGCCCCCCGTTCCGCGGCGATCTTCGTCAGCATCGGGCGGACCAGTTTCGCGAGATCGTGCGACTGAAGGGCGCGCTCGAGCTTGTCCGCCAGATTCACCTGCAAGTCGGCCCCGTGGGGCATGCGTCGAAGGAAATAGTGACGAACCAGACCGTTGAAGTTGTAGGGTGCCGCCGTTCCCGCGTAGATCTCGATGTCTCTGACATCGCTCCGGTCCGCCAGGGCGCGCGCCATCCGGGTCGCAGTTTCGAGCGTGACCTGGAGCGGCGTCCCTTCGTCGTGATCGATCATCACCTGAAATTCGCTCTTGTTGTCGAAGGGCAGCATCTTCACCTTGACCACGCCGAAACCCACCAGCGACATGGAGGCCAGGAGAATGGCGGCGATACCGAGGAAGAAGCCGAGCCGGGCGCGTCCGCTGGACAGGAGAGTCCGCATGGCGCGGCGGTAGAACCTCGTGGGCGCCCCCTCTTTGGGCAGACCGTCCCCAGCCGGTCCGTGATGCCCCGAGGAGGAGAAGATGCGTGTCGCCGCCCAAGGCGAAACAATGAAGGCGACCGCGAGCGAGAAGATCATCGCCGCGGAGGCGCCCACGGGGATAGGACGCATGTAGGGCCCCATCAATCCGCGGACGAAGGCGAGCGGGAGAATGGCCGCGATCACCGTGAAGGTGGCCAGAATGGTGGGATTGCCGACCTCATCGACGGCCGAAACGGCCACCTGAAGGAGGTTCTGGCCTGGCTTCTCCCGGTAGTGCCGTTCTATGTTCTCCACCACCACAATGGCGTCGTCGACCAGAATCCCGATCGAAAAGATCAAGGCGAAGAGAGTGACTCGGTTCATCGTGTAGCCGGCGACGAAGTAGATGAAGAGGGTCAGGGCCAGAGTCACGGGCACCGCGACTCCCACCACCAGCCCGCTGCGCCATCCCATGGCGAGGGAGATCAGGATCACCACCGACAGCGTCGCGATCAGCAGATGGTCCACCAGTTCGCTCGACTTCTCTTTCGCGGTCGCGCCATAGTTTCGGGTCACTCTCATCGTCACGGACGCGGGGAGCAGGGTGGGACGAAGCGACTCCACCTTGGCGAGGATCAGATCGGCGAGGTCGGTGGCGTTAGCACCCGGCCGTTTCGCGATAGCGATGGTGACCGCGGCCTCCGGGCTGTGCCCCCCGGTGGGTTCGGGGTCCCCTGCACCGCGCAGAAGGAACACGGCGTCTTCGGCTTCGCCTGGCCCGTCCAGCACCCGGGCCACATCTCGGACGTAGACCGGACGGCCGTCCCGAACTCTCGCGATCACGGCGCCCACATCCTCGCCGCTCGAGAAACGACCGGTCACCGCCACCCTGATCTCGCGGTTGTCGCGGATGGAAGTACCCCCATGCTCCTCGCGGTCGGCCGATTGAAGGGCGGCCAGGAGGGCCGGGACGGTCACGCCGAAACCGTTCATGCGTTCGATGATGGGTTCGACCCGCACGGTACGCGGTTGGCCGCCGATGAGATAGGCCTTGCTGGTGTCGGCGATCTCGCTGATTTCATGGGCCATCTCCGCGGCGATCGGCCGGAGCTCGCCGCTTGAGAGGGCGCCCGAGGCGAGGGTCAGGGTCAGGAACGGGACGTCGTCGATCGAATGGAGTTCCACCACCGGCATGGGAACCCCGAACGGCAATTGGGGAGCCACGAAGTTGAGCCGCTCGAACACCTTGACCAGGCTTTCTTCATTGGACTCGTTGACCTTGAACCGAACGGTGACGAGGGCGCGCCCGCTGCGCGCGACCGAGTAGACGTGCTCGACTCCGGAGATCCCGTAGAAAGCGCGCTCCAGAGGTGCGACTACGCGCGATTCGACTTCGGAGGGTGACGCTCCGGACCAAACGGCGGCCACGTCGACCATGGGGACGCGTATCTGCGGTTCCTCCTCGCGGGGCGTGAGCAGGAGGGCGAGGGTTCCAAGTGCCAGGGCCGCCGCGATCAGCAGGGGCGTCAGCTTGCTGTCGATGAACGCTCCCGCGGTGCGGCCAGCCAGACCCAGGCCGCTCATTTCAATCGCTCGACAACTGCGACACCGTCCACAAGGCCCGAGGGGTTCGCCACGACCCGCTCCCCCTCGGCAAGGCCCGCCCGAACCTCGACCCGCTCGCCCCCCTCACGGCCGAGGGCGATCCACCGCAGCCAGGCACGTCCGTCCGTCACCACGAAAACGCCCGTCAATCCGCCACGCCTGAGCACCGCGTTGTCGGGCACCCCGAGCGGTCCCGGCTCGCTGCCGGGTCCGACCGGAAGCTCGACCCGGGCGAAGAGCCCGGGTTTGAGACCGGCGCTTCGAGCCAAGTTGCACAGGATATCCACCCGGTGTGTGGTCTCATCCGCGGCCGGAGCCACGGAGTGGATCGTGGCATCCACCGGGAGTTCCACGCCATCGACGCGCACCCTCAGTTTTTGCCCGAGGCGCAAAGAGCGGATGGCCGAGGACTCGAGAGTGGCGACGAGTTCCAGAGCGGAGCCGCCCTGGAGTTCGAGGAGAGCGACACCCGGATGAGCCAGATCGCCGGGGTTGACCGACCTGGAGACGATTCGACCGTCGAACGGAGCGCGCAACGAGGTCGAGGCCAGCAGATCGCGGGCCGCCGCCAGGGCGGAGCGTGCTTCCTCCAGGCGTAGGGCGGCCTCATCCGCCTCACGAGCGGTGCCGGCCCCCTTGAGCACCAGGCGAGAGATGCGCCGACTTTCACTCTCCGCGGTGGACAGCTGCGTCTCGGCCGCGGCCACCGCCGCCCGTTGCGGCGCATCATCCAGACGCACGAGGGTCTCTCCGGCCCGAACCGCGTCACCCTCACGAAAAGGCGTGCTCACGACAAGGGCGGAAATGCGGCCCGAGATAACGGCCTGTTGTCGCGACCGAATCCGCGCCGGGACCTGAACCAGCGACGCCGAGTCGCGAGCAACCGCGACGGTGGCGACGCTCACCGGAGGCCGGACCGAGGCCGCGGGCGCCTTTGTGGAAGGGTCCCGCCGGTCTCCCCCACAGCCGAAGGCGACCAGAGTCGGAACCGCCGTCAATAACAGGAAAATCGGCGACATCTTCATTTCGCTTCTCCAGTGGCGCGATCCAGGGACGCCTCCGCGATGGCCAGTTCAACCTGCGCCGACAGTTCGCGAAGTCGGGCGGCGAGCGCGGCCGCTTCGGTTTCGAGTTCATCCGTCAGGGTCGCCAGGCCCTCGCGCCGTCTCTCTTGAACTACCCGAAGCGCTTCCTGGCCTTCCTCGGCGCCTCCCTGGGCCGCGTTAATGGCGGCAATCCCCGAGCGCACACGCTCACGCGCGGTTCGGACGGAGCGCCGCACATCGTCCAGGGCGGCCAGGCGATCCAACTCAACCGCGCGCGCAGCCAGTCGCGCCTCGGCCTGCCGTGCGTTCTTCGCGGGATCAAAGAGGGAAACACGAAAAGTACCACCGACCGCGTACGACTGCCGGCCTTCGGAGCCCCCGCGGTCGTCGGTCAGCTGCGCGAAGACGCCGAGCTCGGGCAGCCGCGCCTTGTGGTCTGCCTCGGCCGCGCCGGTCGCGGCCTCGGCTCGAAGCCGAAGAGCCTCCAGTCCCGGTCGATTGGCCAGGGCCTTCGCCACCAGACTTGCCTCATCCTCGATCGGCCCGCCCGCGGGAGTTGGAATGGCGGAAGGCACAAACATCGTGTCTCCGTCCGACCCGAGGAGCTCGTTGAGCGAAGCCTGCGCCCCGGCCACCTCGGCGAGTCGCCCCGCGAGTTCGGCCTCGCGCTCGCGCCGCCTCGCCCGCACGCGCAGGAGATCCGCGCGCAGAGCCGCGCCCTCGGTCACCTTGGCTTCCACCACCTCCTCGCGCGCTCGGGAAGCAGCGACTGCGGCCTCCACCACCGAGATGACCTCCGCGGAGACCGCGGCTCGGCTGTAGGCCTCGATGACCCGCAGGCGCAGGTCGAGCGCCTTTTCGCGCCCCGCGGCGTCGGCGCTGCGGGCGAGGGCCCGCCCCGCGTCCTTCAGCCGTCCGAAACGACCGAAGAGATCTAAGGGAGCTTCGATCCCGAGGCGAGTCGACATCTGGGAACGCGACGCGGGATCGTTCAGCGACGCGGGAACGAAATCGCGCGCCTCGATGACCCCGCTGTTCAGCTTCCCCATGAAGACCATCGCGGGGTTGTCCGTCCGCGACAGCTGCGACGAGAGCGATATCCGCGGCCAGAGGATTCGATCGGTCATATCGGCGCTGGAGTGCGCGGCGAGGGCGCGCTCGCGCGTGGCCTGCAGAGCCCGGTTACCCGAAAGAGCCTTGTCCACGGCCTCGGGGAGGCTGATCCGAACCTCGCCTCCGACCGCCGGCCCTGCGCCGGTAAGGGCCAGAATGCAAGAGAGGAAGAGTGTCTGCTTATTAGGCACGTTGACGACTCCTTCCCGGCCGCGGCCCGGCGAGGGCCTGGGAACGTTTTCGCGCGTGTTCGCTTACGCCGCGGCATACCGCGTCGCAGATTCTCGCGACGTACGGGTCGGAGAGGCGGTAGATCATCCGAGACCCGTCCCGGCGGGCAGCCACGAGGCCGGCCGCCGAGAGCTGGGCGAGGTTCTGGGACACGCTGGGCTGGGGGCGACTTGTCTTTTCCACCAGTTCCGACACGCTGTGCTGCCTTTCATGGAGGCAGGACAGCAGGCGGAGCCGGGAGACGTCGGAGAGCGCCTTGAACCTGGCCGCGACGGCGGGAAGAACATATTCTGGAATCATGATATGCGAGTATACACATGTTCATACATCTTCCCAGGGATGCCTGGTGCCCTCTTCGCTTTGGGCCATGCCCGAAGGGGTGGTTTCCCCGCCGTCCAGGGGAGGATCGACGCCTCCGGGCGCGGCCCCCCATCGCGTCATCGCCGGTCGGTGGCCTTCACCCTCGTGATCTCCGCGTCCATCAGGACGTACGTTCGGGGGTCGAGAACCAGAGCCCTCGGAGCCTTGTCGCACGGAATGGTCAGGCGCTCACGCTGGTTCCGGACTTCGATGCTGGCCCGCCGAGGGCTTAGCTCTCCTTCCACTTCGATCCCCACCTCGATCGGCATCCGCAACGGCGCGCCGGGCTGAAGCTGCTCGACGTCGATGCGCACGACCCTCGCGGCCCCGTCGTACGTCCATTGCGCCTTGAGCCTGAGGAAACCGCCGCGCGTCAGCCACTGGTCCAGGAACCAGCCCAGATCCCTTCCCGACGCCTCCTCCATCAGGCGACGGAAGTCTGAAGTGGTGGCGTTCCCTCCCCGATAGCGAGCGTAGTACTCCCGCATGCCCGCCCAGAAAGCGGAGTCGCCGATCAGCCCCCGGAGCATATGGAGGGTCCAGGCGCCCTTGCGGTAGGTCCCCGGGCCGGAGGTCACTTCGCTCATGTTCGAGAGGTTGTCGTGAACGATCCGGTAGTCGGGGTTCGTCCGGTCGAACTCGCGAATGGCATCCCGGTCGGCGCGGAGTCCGGCCAGAAACTCGTCACGCCCGTAGGCATGCTCGATGAAGAGATGGGTGAAGTAGGTGGCAAAGCCCTCCGAGAGCCAGACGTGGTCCCAGTCGCTCTCGGTCACGGCATCGCCGAACCAGTGGTGCGCCATCTCGTGGATGATGACGTTGCGCCAGCGCGTGCTCTTCGGATCGTTCACCGAGTCGTCGCCGTAGAAAATCGATGTGGCGGACTCCATGCCGCCCCTGACCCCGTTGGCCTGGACGTGGCCGAGTCTTTCGTAGGAGTACGGACCGATCCGGTCCGAGTAGAAGTCGAGCACGGCGGCGGTCGGGCCGTCGAACCGGGCGAAGCCCGGGTCGCGATCCTGCGGATAGACCCAGGTTTCGATGGGCAGGCCGCGCCAGGCGGGACGATGGTCGACCGCGAAACGCGCCACTCCCAGCACGTTGAGCCAGGTTGCGATTGGAACCGTGTTCCGCCAGTGCGACAGACGGCGGCCGCCGTCCTGGTCGGTCTCTTCGACGAGCAACCCATTCGATACGACCTGATAGCGGGCGGGAGCGCTCACGAACATCTCGGTGGTGGCCTTGTCCGAGGGATGGTCGAGGGTGGGCAGCCACTGCCGGGCCTTGATCGGCCAGTTGTCGCTGAAGAATGTCCGCTCGCCGTGCTTGTTGGGCGCGATCAGCAGGCCGGTGATGGGAATCCCGCGGTAGCGCACCACGACCGTGCGTTTCTCCCCCGCGCGGCCCGCGGGTTCGAGTTGAATGGCGAGGCGGTCGGCCGCGTGCTCGAACGTCGCGGGCCTTCCGGCTTCGGAAACTGCGCCCACCGTCATGCCCCGGTCCGGGGTGGTGCTTTGGGGCTGCACCAGGTCCAGGGTCAGAGTGG
This sequence comes from Vicinamibacteria bacterium, assembly GCA_031412915.1. Taxonomy (GTDB): domain Bacteria; phylum Acidobacteriota; class Vicinamibacteria; order Fen-336; family JAGNNV01; genus JAGNNV01. Next base: position 14,729 of record JANODX010000262.1, read on the forward strand.
AAATGCCGTCCTGGACCACCCGGAACTCGATCGCAGCGTCACCCTCGATGACGTCGGTTTCGTCGCTCAGAGTCAGGTGAAAGGCGTAGTGGAGGATGTCGACGGCGGGCTGGCGCGGGTACGTGTCGGCCTGGGTGCGCGTCGCGATCGCGAGAGCGATGCCGCAGGTCAGGCTGCGGGCAGGGTGTCGTTTGGTCTGCATGAGCCAAGCGTACACGCGGCGACGAGCCGAAAGGGGAGGGGCTGGCACCCGCCAGACGGCTTCCCCTTGCTAGATTCGCGCTGGCCCTAATCTCAATGGTGATGTTTACTCCCGCAGCACTCGACCGCGACCCGAGGCTCTCGCACGCACTCCGGCGTGTGCGCGGGCGCTACATCCTCAGGGTTCTTTTTCGCGGCCTCGCCCTGGTGGCCGCCGGCCTCCTGCTGGGCGTCGCGGCGGCGGCCTTCGGCCTCGACGCTTTCCGGTATTCGCAGGGGGCGGTGCTTTCCATCCGGTCGCTGTTCTATATCTGGATCGCCGTGCTTCTCGCGCGGTTCGTGCTCCGACCTCTCTGGCGCACTCGGCGGAAGTCCTCCGATTCGGCCATCGCGAGGTACATCGAAGAGCACGAGCCCTCGCTCGATGCCGCCCTGCGCAGCGCCGTGGACGTGGTAGCGAGGGAGACCGGAGACGGAGGACAGCGATCGCCCGCGCTGCAGTCCCGCCTGGTGAATGATGTCGCCTTTCGGCTCGAGGCGTTCGATCTCCCGCGGGCGGTGGACCGTTCGGGAATCAAACAGGCATCGATCGCCCTGGGCGCCGCGTTGGCGGCGGGCGCGGCCTTCTTTTTCCTGGCTCCCGCGTTCATCCACCAGGCTCTCCCCTACCTTTTCGATCCCTTCTCGCACTCGGGACTAAGGCCCACCCCCCAAAGCGTCGCGGTCACCCCGGGAAACCAGACCATCGCCCGTGGAAGCGACCAGGAGATCGCCGCCCGGCTCACCGGTTTCGATGGGAGCGCCGAGATCGTCACCCGGCATGGCGACGGTGTCTGGAAACGATCGCCAATGATCCGCGACGAGGCCCCGAGTGATAACGGGATCACCCAGAGGTTCATGATGCTCTCGGTCCAGAACGCGACGGACTATTTTGTCGAGTCCTCCGGAACGAGGTCCGATGTCTTCCGTCTCGACGTCGTCGATCGGCCGTACGTCAAGAAGATCGATCTTGAATACCGCCTGCCCGCGTACACACGCATGGCTCCGGAGCGAGTCGAAGATGCGGGGGACATTACTGTCCTCGTGGGCGCCCGTGTGCTCTTCTCGATCACACCCACGGTTCCCGTAAAGGCCGGACGGCTCATGGTGCAGGGCCGCGAGTCCAAACCCACTGCGCTCGACGTCGCCTCGGACGGTCTCGCGCTCACCGGCGAAATGACGGTGACCGAGAACGGCTTCTACAAGATCGAACTGCAGGGCGCGGACGGGGTCTTCGTGACGGCTTCGCCCGACTATGTCGTCGAGGCGGTGTCCGACCTGCCCCCTCGGCTGGCTTTCGACCGACCGGGCCGCGACACCCAGGCAACGCCGATTGAAGAGGTCTTCACTCAAGTCAAGGCGGAAGACGACTTCGGCGTCGCGAAGGTGGATCTGGTCTATTCCGTGAACGGGGGCCCCGAGACCGTGATCTCCCTGCATTCCGCCCCGGTTGTGAAGAACGCGGTCGCGGGCCACACATTTTTCCTCGAGGACATGTCGCTCAAGCCCGGCGACTTCATCGCTTATTACGCGCGCGCCACGGACGTTGGCGCCCCGGCCCGACAGGCCACATCCGACATCTACTTTCTGGAGGCGCGTCCGTACCGTCGCGATTTCCGGCAAGCCGAGCAATCGGGAGGCGGGGGCGGCGGGGGTGGAGAAGACAATGCGGGTGCGCTGTCGCAACAACAACGTCAGGTCATCGCGGCCACGTTTCGCCTCGTTCGCGAACAGATCTCCGGCTCGCCTCAGGCCAGGAGCGCGGCCCAGGACTCCCAAACCATCGCTCTCATCCAGGGACGATTGCGGACCCAGGTCGAGGGCCTCGTCGCTCGGATGTTCTCCCGCGGCGCCTTGCCCGAGGGCTCGCCCATGCATGGAACCGCGGATGAGCTGCGGCAGGCGGTCGAGAAAATGACGGTAGCCGAAGCCGAGTTGAAGGCGCCTCGCCCGAAGGCCGCCCTTCCCAGCGAGCAGGAAGCACTCGCTCACCTGCAGCGAGCCGAGGCGGCGTTCCGCGACGTGCAGGTTTCCTTCGGTGGGGGTGGCGGCGGAGGCGGCGGCGGCCAATCGAACTCCTCCGCGGAAGAACTGGCGGACCTTTACGAACTCGATCTCGACAAGCTGCGGAATCAGTACGAAACGCTCCAGAGCGGCGCCCGCGAACAGCGGGACGACCAGGTCGACGAGGCGCTCTCCCGGCTCCAGGAGCTGGCTCGCCGCCAGGAGCAGGAAAACGAACGCGCCCGGCAACGCGGCGCGCGTGCTCCCAACCAGGGAGGCGGCGGCGGGGCGTCGCAGAGGCAACTCGCCGACGAGGCAGAGGAACTCGGCCGAAAGCTCGAGCGCCTGACCCGCGAGAATCCCTCCCCCGCCCTCGAAGAGTCGGCCCGCCGTCTCAAGGAGGCGGCGGCGGCCATGCGGCAGCAGGCAAACTCTTCCCGCGGACAATCCCCCGGCACGGGGAAGGGCGGCGCTACTCCTCTCGATCGGCTGCGTGAGGCGCGAAGCCTTCTCGACCAGGACCGATCGACCCGGTTGGACAAGGATCTTTCGGAGTTCGCGGAGAAGGCCGATGCCCTCAGGCGCGCCCAGGAGAACATCGCCGGAGAGATGCGTGAACTGGGGCGGGACGGCAGCCCGGCGGACGATCCATCCTTGAGTCCCGGCGAACCCGCCAAGGCGGATCGGGTCAGAGAGCGTAAGGACTCGCTCGCAACGGAGGTGGGCGACCTCGAATCCAGACTCGACCGCGCGGCGCGCGACGCGCGGCGCGAACAGAAAGAGACCTCGCGGAAGCTTCAGGAAGCCGCGAACGGCATCCGCGACTCCAAAATGAAGGAGAAGATCCGCTACACCAAGGGTCTCGTAGACCGGGTGGGCAGCGGAGCCGCGGAGCCCTTCGAGGCCGACATCGCGGAATCGATCGACGCCTTGGGACAAAAGATCCGCGAGGCGGGCGAATCGCTCGGCGTCGCCCCGGAAAAGAAGAAGACCGCCGCACTCGATCGCGCCCGTGACCTGGCCCGGGCCCTGGACTCGATGGGGGAACGGCTTCGGGCCAAGGGGACTTCCGCGTCGCATGACGGCCCGGGGAGCCCACGCGAAGGATCGTCGCCCAGGGCGGCCGCGAACGCCCAGGGGAACCCCCCGCCGAGCGACGGTGCGGGCCACGCACCGTCTTCGGCGAGCGGCCGGCAGAGCGGGTCAGGTCGCGGGCAGGGGACCGCCGGATCAGGTGGGCGCGGCGAACCGGGCGGGGGGGGCGGCGAGGGCGCCTTGGGCTTGAATGGCGGGGGCACGGGGCGTCTGGGTGCGGGCGAAGCCAGACAGCTCCGGCGTGAATTCAGCGAGCGCGCCTTGGAGGCCGAAGCCTTCCGCCGCTCTCTTGAGGAAGGCGGACTGCCATCGTCCCAAGCGGCCGACCTGGCGGAACGTCTCCAGGGCCTGGCCTCCGATCGGAACTTCAAGGACCCCCTTGGGCTCGCCGACCTGACCACGGAGGTCGCCGAAGACATCAAGATGCTCGAGTACGTCCTTCGACGGGAGGCCGACCTTGACCGTCCGGCGCTGCAACTCTCCGGGTCAGAGGAACTGCCGCCCGGATATCGAGCGCTGGTCGAGGAGTACTACCGCACGCTGGCCAAGAAGCCGCGAAAGTAGCGCGGCGTGGCGAGCTTTCAGTACGCCATCAGGTCGTCGATCCAGATCTTGCCGGCACTTCCGAAAGTCATCGCCCCGTGATCGATCACGAAGACGATGTGAGCGATCTTGCTCGGATCGAAACTTCCATCGGATGCCTTGTTGATGCTGCGAAGCGAATCGAAGGGAATGTTGTAAAGCGTCCAGGCCGGCGAGGTTCGGACCGAGGCGAACCAGGCCTCGGTGCCTTCATCGGCGGAGGCGGGGTTCAAGTCACGGATCTGAAACCACACCCGGTACTCTCCATCGGCTCTGAGCCAGAAGGACACACCGCGATTCTGCTTCAGGTCGCGCGCGGTCCGATCGACCAGGGCGCACCAGACGGGTGGCCGCGGCGTTGGGTTGAGACGGAAAGACAGAACCGCGGCCGCGCCGCGACCGCGGCCACCCGCGGGATCGAGAATCGGCTCATCCACGTCGGAACCCGGATCGTGCTCGGCCGCAAACCGGGTGATCTTCTCGAATCGATCGATCTCCGTTTCACCCTGAACGTAGGCTCCCATCGCGGGACGCGCAGCCTGGAGCCGGCTAGCTTCCGATTCGGCGGAGAGCACGGAGATCGGGTTCGACAGGATCCAGGGTGTCTTTCCGCCCCGGACGTAGGCTTCCGCCCGATAGACGCCTGGCTTCGGCACCGGAAAATCGAGAGCGTCCTCACCGCGCGCCACTTCCTTCCCGGACTCGATCAAGCGTAGCACCGTCCCCGCCGGCAACGCCCCCCCGACGCGAAGCCTCGTGCCGTTCGCGAAGCGAAGAAGCGCGCCCGGACCGAACGACTCGCCCGCCGCGGTTTGAGCAGCGAATGAAAAGCCCTTCGGGTCCGCCAGAGACGGTATGGCCACGACACTCTCGCCCGCGCATAACGCGCGTGCCATGACGGACCGGGCGGCCGCGGGACTGGTGGGCAACGCGTCCTTCAGGTGAATCACCGTGCGCACCAGGCCGAAGAGAGCCTCGTACGAAGGAATAGGAAGACTCGTTGTTTTCGACACCGGGATCCGCCCGTGCGCGTCGGTTCCCCCCACCGCGGGCGCGAAGCGGCGGGCGAGAAGGCGGTCCCACATCCTGGTCTCGGAGTCGAACGTGCCCAGGGTCTGGCGCAATGCGAAGGTTGGGTTCACCGGGTATGTCCAGGCGGCGAGGGCCAGGGAGAGAGGAGACGCCTCTCGCCACGCCGTGTCTCCATTGACGGTCTCGATCCCCCATTCGCCTGGTTCTTCCTCTCGCGAGAATCTCGTTTCACCCCGAGGGGACGTGGGATGAGAGGCGAAAGCGCATCCGCCCAGATGATGGATGTCGTCGAGGACTTCCCGAAGGGTGCCGGAGAAGCGGAAGGTCGGAGGTCGGATTCCGATGGCAAGAACATGTCCGGCTTCCGTGGAGATCTCCGATCCGGCGATCAACACCGGACCGCCAGGCTCCCTTCCCAGGCGATCGAAGACATCGGGATCGACGCGGTTGTGGTCGGTCACCACCAGGAAGTCAGCCTTGGCTCGCGTCGCCGCCGCCACGACCTCCGCGGGCGCCCCCCGGCCATCCGAGAGATTGGTGTGGACGTGCACGACACCCGAGGCCCGATAACCCGGCCCGACCGAAGCACCGCCTGCGACCAGGGGAAGCGGCCCGGCCAGGAAGGCGCGAATCCAGATCAGGACCCCGATGATCGCGCAAAGCCGAACCACCCGAGTTCGTAGCCGCAACCCGGGCTTTGGCCCCGATCCGTTCGGAGTCACTGAGAGGCCGCCGCGATTCCGGGAGGGCCACCCGCATGCGCGAACGTGGTCGCGCTGAGGAGCGTCTCAGGCAGACTTCAGGAGACCCTTCAATTCGGCGGCCTTGTCGGTCTTTTCCCAGGTGAAGTCGGGCTCGTTGCGCCCGAAGTGACCAAACGCTGCGGTCTGCCGGTAAATGGGGCGGCGAAGGTTCAGCTGCTCGATAAGGCCCTTGGGGGTCAACTTGAAGATCTGGCGCACGGCATCGACCAACTTCAACTCGTCCACCTTGCCCGTGCCCTGGGTGTCGCACATGACGGAGACCGGCTCCGCCACACCGATCGCGTAGGCGACTTGAACCAGGCAGCGTTCGGCGAGGCCGGCCGCGACGATGTTCTTGGCGATGTAGCGCGCCATGTAGCAGGCCGAGCGGTCGACCTTGGTCGGATCCTTGCCCGAGAAGGCGCCGCCGCCGTGGGGCGCCGCCCCGCCATACGTGTCGACAATGATCTTGCGGCCGGTCAGGCCGCAGTCTCCCTGCGGTCCGCCCACCACAAACCGACCGGTCGGATTGATGTGGAACTTCGTCTTGTCGTCGATCAGGTTCGCAGGCAGGGTCGGACGGATGACCTTGTTGAGCACGTCGTCGCGAAGGGCCTCGGTCTTGACCCGGTCGTCGTGCTGGGTGGAAATGACCACCGCGTCGATCCGCTTGACCTTACCGCCGTCGTACTCGACCGTGACCTGACTCTTTCCGTCGGGCCGGAGATAGTCGATCTCGCCCTTGCGCCGCACCACCGAAAGCCGCCTGGTGAGCTTGTGCGCCATCTGGATGGGAAGAGGCATCAGTTCCTCGGTTTCCGTGCAGGCGAAACCGAACATCAGGCCCTGGTCTCCGGCGCCGCCGGTGTCGACGCCGAGCGCGATATCGGGCGACTGCTTCCCGATGGCGCTGATCACCCCGCAGGTTTGATGGTCGAACCCGAACTTGGCGCGGGTGTAGCCCACGTCTTCGATGGTCGCGCGCACGATGGACGGAAGGTCCGCGTATGCGTTCGTGGTGATCTCGCCGGCGATGAAGGCCAGGCCCGTGGTCACCATGGTCTCGCACGCCACCCGACTCAGGGGATCCTGGGCCAGGAGTGCGTCGAGCACCGCGTCCGAGATCTGGTCGGCGATCTTGTCGGGATGTCCCTCGGTGACCGACTCGGACGTGAAAAGGTGGCGATGGGTGTTCATGGAACCTCTCTGGTCAATTCGTTTAGCCGGATGAACGGGTGGATACTCTCCCGGTCGCGGATCGGATCTTACCTTCTGGGGAACGGGCGAGCTAAACCCCGGGGCAGACCCCGGACCAAAGACCGGCGAGGTGCTGAAACTCCGGAGGCCCTAGGCGCGCGGGTGAAACTTGTCGAACACCTGACGAAGCCTTTCCCGGGTCACATGGGTGTAGATCTCCGTGGTCGATATGTCCGCATGACCCAGCATGGCCTGCAGGGCCCGCAGATCCGCCCCGTTCTCCAGCAGGTGGGTGGCGAACGAGTGGCGGAGAACGTGAGGGCTCACGATCTGCGCCACTCCCACCGCGAGCGCGTGCTTGCGGACAATCAGCCAGAGCCCCATCCGCGACAGAGAATCGCCGGAATGATTGAGGAAGAGTTCGCGCGTCCGCTTGCCCTTGAGCAACCGCGAGCGGGCGTGGTCCTCGTAGCGAAGGATCGCGGCCAGGGCGCTCGAGCCGATCGGCACCAGCCGCTCCTTTCGCCCCTTCCCGAATACTCGCAGCAGTCCGATTTCCCGGTCGATGCTCTCGGCCTTGAGCTGCGTGACCTCGGACGCGCGCAGCCCGCTCGCGTACATGGTTTCGAGAATCGCTTTGTCACGCAGGCCGAGGGGCGTCGACACGTCCGGGGCGGCAAGCAGGGCCTCCACCTGAGCGCGATTCAGGAACCGCGGCAAGGGCTTGAAGGGACGAGGCGACCTCACGTTCTCCATGGGATCGTCGGCCAGCTTCTCCTCGCGCACCAGGAACCTGAAAAAGCCCCGGACCGCGTGGATGGCCCGGCCGGCGGACCGGGCGGACAGGCCCAGCGCCTTGAGATGGGCCAGGAAGCTTGCCACATCGCGAGGCTTGATGCCCTCGATCGCCTGTTCTCTGCCGCGCGCCCAGGCCGAGAACTTCCGAAGGTCCAATCGATAGGCGGAAATTGTGTTGGGCGAGAGCCCTCGTTCGGCCCGCAGATGGTCGAGATAATCCGTGGCTCGGATGTCTTCAGGTTCCGAAGGCGTCTGAACGGGCCGCCCTCGCGGGCTCACCGCGAGAACCGCGCACGCACCATGCCCAGCACCCGGGTCGCTTCAGGGACGCCCAGGCCGATGACCAGGCCGGTGTAGGCGAAGGCTCCGAGCGCAACCGGGACCAACGCACCGTAAGCCTTCGCGGCGAGACCGGGCGCGCCGACGTCGAACGCGGAGGCCGAGAGCAACACCACCACCGACATACCCAGGGTCGCCACCAGGAGCGAGGCAATGAATCGGAAATCAAGCTGCTTGAAGAGCGATTCCGGACCGCGGTACATCAGGAGGAGGAGCCCTCCGTTGGCGAGGTTTCCCAGAGCCATGCCCAGGCCCGCGGCCTCGAAGCCCATCGAACCGAAGAGCAGCATCAGGGTGGCCAGATTCGCGGCGATCGCCAGGAGACTCGCCGCGAGGGGAACCCGTGGACGCTTCACCGCGTAGAAATATGGCACCAGGACTTTGGTCGAGGCGTAGGCGACGAGCCCTACGGACATCCAGGCCAGAACGGACGCGGTGGCCGTGGTATCGGGAGGCGCAAAGGCTCCGTGCTCGAAGAGCAGGCGCACGATGGGCCGGCCCGCGCAGATGAGGCCCAAGGCCGACGGCAGGGTGAAAAAGACGAGCAGGCGAAGGGCCTGAACAATCTGGGCGTGGGCCTCCTGTGCGCTGCCCGAGGCGATGAAGCGCGACAGTCTCGCTCCGGCCACCGTGCCCACGGCGACCCCGAAAAGACCCATGGGCAGGTACAGGAGCCGGAAAGCGTAGGTCAGCCAGGCCACCGCCGAGGGTTGGGTGGACGCGTATCTGCCGCCGATGAAGATATTGATCTGCACCGCGGCGACCGCGATGGTGGCCGGAGCCATGGTGCTGAGAATGTCACGAATCAAGGGATCCTTGAAGGTGAAGTCGGGCCGGAATCTAAACCCCTCCCTTCGAAGGCCTGGCCACTGGATCAAAAACTGCGCCGCGCTCCCGAGGAGCGCTCCTATCGCCCACCCATAGGCCACGTCGTCTTTCGGCCATCCCGTGAGGTAAAGACCCACGGCGACGACGATATTGACGACATTGAACAGGGCAGGGGCGAGGGCGGGCAGAGCGAACTTGTCGCGTGAGTTCAGCATCCCCATGGCAACGGCCGCGAAGGAGACCAGGGGAAGGATCGGCATCATCACGCGGGCGAGGCTGGTGGTGAGTTCGCTCTTCCCTTCGAAAGCGGCGAAACCCGAAGCGAGGCCGTGGACCACGAACGGGGTGAAGAGCATGCCCAGAGCGCAGATGAAGGTCAGGACGATCGCGACCAATGTGAGAACTCGCCGGGCGAGGGCAAAGCCACGCTCGGCGCTCTCGGTGTCCGCGCGCGAGTAGGCCGGGATGAACGCGGCGGAAAGCGCTCCCTCCGCGAACAGATCGCGCAGGAGGTTCGGAATTCGGTAGGCGATGAGGTAGGCCTCGGCCTGCGCCGAAGTGCCAAGGGTGACGGCAAGCAGCTGCTCGCGCACCAGACCGAGGACTCGAGAGAGAAGAGTTCCGAGGGACAGCAAGGCGGCCTTCGCCCCAAAGTCGGAGCGCGCGCCGGGCCCATGCTTTCTCATTTTTTCAGGTAGACTCGGCGGCTCACAAGCTCGAAACGGCGGGGGTTTGCCCGCACAAACACAGGGTTTAGCGTCAAAAGAGGTTTTCTAGCGTGGCGAATCACGAATCCGCACTCAGGCAAATGCGTAGGTCGCGCAAGAAGCGCGCGATCAATCGCGCCAACACGGCCCAGCTCAAGACCCAGGTCAAGAAGCTCCGTTCGGCCATGGAAAAAGGCGATGCGACCGCGGCCAAGGCTCTGGCCGCGCCCACGTTCTCCGAGCTCGACCGCGCGGCCAAGAAAGGCGCCATTCACCGCAACGCCGCCAGTCGGACCAAGGCCCGTCTCGCGCGCCGTCTGAACGCGGTCAGCGCGTAACGAAGACCTCGTTCCTTTCCGGGCGGGGACTCTCGGAAACGCGAGGAGCAGAGTCGGGGCGGTGGTCAGGTGCTCCCCCCACTCGCCACCGCGGCCAGGGCGTGGGTCAAGGCGGGCACTGCGGGCGCGCTGAGCTTGAGACGCCGGTCGGCTTCGGCAAAGACTGAAAACGCCCGTCCGATATCAGCATCCGACCAGGCCCGCGACGCCCGTTCCGTGTCCGCGACCTTGAAGGGCAGGATGCCTGCCTGAGCCCCGGCTTCGGAGCCGGATACTCCTGAGCGACGCAGGGCTCGAAAGAGCGCCAGCTTGCGGATGGTCCCTTGGGCCACGGCCAGAACCCGGAGCCCCGCCTCGCCCTGCCGCATCGCTTCATCCAGTAGTCCGAGGCACTCCGCTTTGCTCTTCATCGCGAGGGCGTCCGATAGGCGGTAGAGGGGCGGTGCCGAGGTCACGGCGAGAATGTCTTCCGTCCCGCGACCGGTCGTGCCCTGGTAGAGAACCATCTTCTCGAATTCGCTCGAAATTCGACCCAGGGCCGGACCGCTCTGCTCAACCGTCTCCCGAAGCGCCTCGTCGGAAATCCGCAACCCAAGTGCTCGGGCCTCGGCCATGGCCGCCGCAAGGAGGCCCTTCCCCTTCAGGAAATCCGCGTCGATCAGTTCCGCTACCTTGCTGATCTTCTTCCACATCCCGAATCGCCGGTCGGTCTTGCGAACCACGAAGATCAGGGACGAAGCGGGATCGAGTTCGGGGAGGTCAAGGGCCAGGGGAGCCGTCTTTCCGCCCCCTCTTCGCTCACTGCCCTTCTCCTCGGCGACCTCAGCCGCCTCCGGATCGGCATCTTCGTCGATGTCCAAGGCCGGGTCCTTGCCCCCGCCCCGGAGCCTCTCGGCTCGCCGCACCACGACGACTGTCTTGTCGGAAAACAGCGACCGCGAGGCCGCCTCCGCGAAGACATCCGCAAACGTCGACTCATCTCCCCAGATTCGCACCACCTCGGAGGGAACCACGTCCCGGCTCTTCAGCACGGCCGCGAGCGCACGGTCGGCGCGCAGCGAGTCCTGGCCGAGGATAAGAACAATGGGTGAGGACGTGGCCACGCCGGTGTAGTCTACCGGGGAGGCCGGGCGTTGGCGCGGCCGTGCCCCGCTCACGGGTGTGCGACATGTTTGTGGGTGGAGAGCGTCAGTTCGCGCCAGGCGAAGCGGTCCGATAGTAACGAGGCGGTCGGGCGGTCGCTGAGGGAGGTCCGTATTGAAGTACTCGGTGACGTTCGGGGGAAGCCGATCGCATC
>JANODX010000263.1:0-6150 GCA_031412915.1 Vicinamibacteria bacterium
CGACCCGTCCCGCGTGGCCAATGTCGACGATCGCAAGCGGCGCCTCACCATCCGCCACCTGCTCACCATGACCGCGGGCTTCGACTGGAACGAGGATCTGCCCTACGCCGATCCGAACAACACGTGCAGCGTCATGGAGGCCACCTTCGACTGGGTCGACTATGCCATCAACCGGAAGATGGCCATCGAGCCCGGGACCGAGTTCAAGTACAACAGCGGCGCCACCCAGCTGCTTTCGCATATCTTCAGGGTGGCGACGGGCCAGGACATCGAAGAGTACGCCCAGCGGCATCTGTTCACGCCGCTCGGCATCGAGAAGTACTTCTGGAAGCGCACTCCCTCGGGCCTCACCGACACCGAGGGAGGCCTCTACCTGCGCAGCCTCGATCTGGCGAAGATCTCGTATCTCTTCTTGAAGGATGGGGTCTGGGAGGGGAAGCCGGTGGTTCAGCCCGACTGGGTGAAAGCCTCGGTCACCCCGAGCGTCACGGTGTCGGCCGACGGCGTGAAGTACGGCTACAAGTGGTGGCTGCTTCCCTACGCCAAGGGCGACGCGCGGCTCGCGTGGTCGGGCTCGGGTTTTGGGGGACAGCGACCGATCATCTTCAGGGACCTCGATCTGATCGTCGTGTTCACCGGATGGAACATTCTCCCGGACCGGCCCGAACTCTCCCGCCGAGTCGCGGTGGAACGGATCCTCGGCGCGGTGCGCCGCTGAGGAACGCGTTTCGGCGCGGTCAGGGCATCCGCGAGTAGGCACCAGGTACGTAGTTCTGTACAATGTTGGCATGGACACCTTGAGCTACACGAATGTTCGCGCCGACCTCGCCCGGACCATGGACCGGGTCAACGACGACCGGACCCCGATTGTGATTACCCGCCAGCGCGGCCGTTCCGCGGTGCTGATGTCCCTGGAGGATTACAACTCTCTAACCGAGACCATGCACCTCCTGCGGAGTCCGAGAAACGCCGCGCGCCTTGCCGAATCGATGGCTCAGGCCAACAAGGGGCGCAGCCGGAAACGGGCTCTGATTCGGTGAAGCGAGAGATTCGCTTCACCGCTCACGCATGGGACGACTACGTGGTTTGGGCCGATACCGACCGAAAGATGCTGACCCGGATCAACCGCCTCATTGAGGCCGCGGCGCGTGAGCCATTCTCCGGAGTGGGCAAGCCCGAGCCGCTGCGGAATCAACTCAGCGGCTGCTGGTCGCGGCGGATCGATCAGGAACATCGCCTCGTCTATCGCATCGAGGCCGCTCAACTGGTCATTCTTCAATGTCGCTATCACTACGAGGCTTGACGAGCGCGCCCCGGAACGCGGATTTGCGGCTTCGAACGATTCGATCCCGTCCGTAGCGAAGAGACGGGCGGTGCGATGCGGTCAGGGCGCCCGCTCGTACACCACGCGCCCGCCCAGCACGGTCAGGTCCACCCGGGTCTTGAGAATCTGCTCGGGCGGAACGCTGAGCAGGTCGGAGGAGAGCACGATGAGATCCGCCAGCTTGCCCGGTTCGATCGTTCCCTTACGTCCCTCCTCCCGCGTCACATAGGCGCCGCCCCGGGTGTAGGCGCGGAGGGCCCGCAGCATGGGCACGCGCTCGTCGGCGCCATAAACCGCGCCACTCTTGCCCTTCCGAGTCACCGCGGCATACAGCCCCACCATGGGGCCGATGGGGAGAATGTCGCTGGAGAAGGCCATGAAGATTCCGCGTTCCATCGGCGTGGCCACGGGATTGTTGTGGGCGAGGCGCTCGCCGTCGAGGGTTTGTCCGTACCTCTGTTCGAGGGTGTAGGTGAAGTTCGGCTGCTGGGTCACCAGGATGGAGTCGCGCACCATGGTCGCGAGGGTGGCCTCTGGGGGCAGCATGGAGAAGTGATTGAGATAATTGCGGTGATCGGCCTTCGGTGACTCATGCAGCACGCGGTCAAGGACATCCACGGCCAGGGCGATGGCCCCGTCCCCGATGGTATGGAGTCCCATCTGCCACCCCATCCCGTGCGCGGTTTTGGCGATCGCATAGAGCTGTTCGGGTGGGCGATTGAGGGTTCCGCGGAACCCGGGCATTCCTTTGTAGGGTTTCAGGGTGTAGGCACTCGGGCCGGTGAAACCGCCGTCCACGTAGACCTTCAAAGCACCCACCCGCAGCCACTCGTCGCCGTCGCCCGAGCGCTTGTTGAAGGCCCGGAGTTTCTCTTCACTCTCCCACCGGATCTGGACGGCGGCGCGCGGCAGGACGCCTCGGTGTTCCCGGTAGATCCGCTCCCATTCCGGAAAATTGTCCGCGGTCTCGTCGGCCATCACGATGCTGGTGATGCCGAGGGACAGCTGGTGGCGGAGCGAGCGCACGAAACTGGGCCGGAGTTCAGCCGCGGTGGCGGTGGGCACGAGCTTGTCGACGAGATCCGAGCGTTCGCGGATGACGCCGGTGGGTTCGCCCTTCGCGTCGTGCTCGATCATGCCCGCCGAAGGCTGGGGGGTTGTGCTCGTGATGCCCGCTTTGATCAGGGCGAGCGAATTCGCGACCGAACTGTGGCCGCCTGCGCGCGCGAGAACCACCGGGTTGTTGGGTGCCGCCGCATCGAGATCGGCTCGCTGCGGAAGTCTTTGCTCGGCGAAATTGTCCTCGGCCCAACCGTACCCGGTGATCCATTCATGGGGGCCGAGTTGCGCGGCCTTGGCCCGCACCCTGTCCTGCAATTCACGGATGGATGCGACGCCGGCGAGGTCGATGTACCGCTCGGGATCGCCGGAGATGTGGGTGTGCGCATCGTTGAATCCCGGCAGCAGCATGCGTCCGCCCAGGTCAATGATGCGTGTCGCCGAGTAGCGTTCGACCAGGGACTCGTCACCCACGGCAACGATGTTTCCGTTGCGGATGACCACCGCCGACGCGCGACGGTTTTCATCGTCGAGCGTGATGATGTTCCCGTGATGGAGAACGAGGTCCGCCGGTTCTTTGCCCTGGGGGGCAGACACCGTGCTCGTGGCGACGAGCAGGGTCGCGATGGTGATCAACAGCAGCGGATGGCGATGGGTGGGCATGAGCGGAGAGGGAGGCGGCACGTCGGTCAGTCGGTGACTTGGTGCGGGCATGGGAAGGATGCCGGAACCGGAGCGACCATAGCTCAGGGGCAGGACAAAAGCGTCATCGCCCGCTGCCGGCCACGCGTCGCAGTGACGTGATTCAAACCCCTGCGGAAGGGGTGCTGGTCTCATCGGGAGTCTCGGCCGCTCCCCAGTGGATGTGGCCAGGCCTTCAGGCGCCAACCCTAAGGGCTCGCCCGTAGAGCCAAAGCCCGATCGCCATCGGTAGGCCCACGCCGGCGGCCATCTTCAACTCGAAGACGGCGACGCTCGCCACGTCGGCCCCCGGCACAAAGGCCGCCAGCATTCCAAGGACCGTGACCGTCGCACCCACGGCCCCGGCGACGCGCTCGAAGAGGCGCGCGCGTTCGAGGGTCATGAGTGCCAGGAACATGTACACGAAGGGCACGAGGTTGATGACCACGGTGGCTCGGAGCAACACCTGGTAGGCCTCGGCCACCGTCGACCCGGCGAGCGAGAGAGCGGTGAGGGCGGCGGAGAGTACCGCGCAGGTGATGAGGGCGACGTACGGTGAGCCCCAGCGCGGGTGTAGGCACCCCAACTCCCTTGGCAAGACGTGGTCGATCCCGGCCACGAACAGGATTCGCGCGGGCCCCGCGAACCACGCCGACGCCGCGCCGCCGATGGAGAGGGCCATGACCACCGCGATGGGGGCCACGAGCCAGGGAGCCCCCGCCGCCTCGGCGCCTCGGGAAACCGCCTGCATCACTCCCTGGATCGCACCGAGCTCTCCTGCAGGCACCAGCGCCAGTAACGCGTCGGTGACCAGCAGGTACGACACGATCGCGATGACCCCCACGATTACGATCGAGCGCTTGATGTCGCGCTCCGGGTTCTGGATCTCATCCGACATGGTCGAGGCCAGCTCGATGCCGATGAAAGCAAAGCACATCACGCCGAGCCCGCTCGCCATGTCGAGCACCGAGCCCGCGACCGCCGGGGGCGTGGCGGCCACGCCCTGGAAGCGCGCCACCATGGCCGCGACCACCAGCATCAGGACGGTGGCCGCGGCGCCGATGCCGCCGATGTTATTGATCCACTTGCCGACGCCCATTCCGCGGACGTTGGCGGCGGTGATGACGGCCAGCCATCCAAACGCGATGGTCCCGACGAACCATTTGTCGTCGACGAGCGACGCGGTGCCCGCTCCCCCGGCGAAGGCGGCGACGCCGGCCAGATACACGAGCAGGACGGGTACGTAGAACAGGTTGTTGGTCCAGTAACACCACCCGGAAACGAAACCGTGAATCTCGCCGAAGTGACGGCGGGCCCACAGATAGACGCCGCCTTCACCCGGGTACCGGCGCGACAGCGCCATCACCGCGATCGCCTCGGGCACGAAGAACGCGGCGAAGGCCACCACCCACAACAGCAGAGTGGCCCGCCCGAAGCCCGAAACCGGCGGCACGGTGTTGACGTTGACGATGGCCACGGTGCCGAGCAGCACAAGGTCGGTCAGGCCGAGCGTCCTCGGCATCCGCGGGGCGTCTGACACCTAGCCCTGGCTCAGCAGTTCCTGCACCGCCCGGTGCGCCTGGTCGATGGCGGCATCCGTGTATGAGTACGCGGCGGCATCGGCGTTGGCGATGGCGATGCGCCCGTGCGGCCGGCGCGCCGCCGTGCATGGCGTCTCGCCTCCATTGAACCAGAACTCGTCAGCCACAGAGTTGTACTGGTAGGCGTAGCCGTGCGGCCAGCGGTTCACGGTGATGCCGAGAATGTCGGTGGCCGGGTCGAAGCCGCCACCGCCCAAGGCCCGGCCCAGCTGGTCGCGAATACTCCGTTCGATGGTGGCGAAAGGGGTGGAGAGCAAATCCTGGCGGCCGACGAGGTGTTGCAGACGGATAGGAAGGCCCGGACGGCACGCCGCCTTGGCCAGGTGCAGCACGATCGGCTCCTCGGGCCGGGTCTGATGCTTGTAGGACCCGAGGCTGACCGGGAAATCGAGACCGACCGAGGTGTGAAAGAACCCGGGGGTGGAGATGCGCTGCACCCCCAGCTTCACAAAGGCGGTCCACGACCGGATGAGGACGTTCGTGTACACCAGCGGCACCTTGATCGCGTAGTTGAGCGCGGTCTTCTGCGCGGCCGGCAGTTCGGGGCATATCGACGGGATGACCGTATGCCAGCACGCCAGCACCACCGACCGTGCCGACACGGTTTTGAGGTCTCGACGTTTCGAGGTTTCGAGGCCCGGCGGGCCGGGCGGCGCGTAGGTCACTTCCACGCGCTGGCCGGGCCCCGCCGCACCGGTGTGGCGCACCCGCATCACCGGGCTGCTCAGACGGATTCTGACCGGCGCTCCCGCGGCATCCAGCTTCGCGTAGTCCGCTCGCGCCGTCACCACGTCGTCGAGGGTCGACCCCGGGACGGCGTCAGGGATCAGGCGGCGCACCAGGAGACGAGCCATCGTCGCGCCGCCGTCGGGAAAATGAAAGTTGTAACTCTCGGCCTCTGCGTTACGGATCGAATCGAAGTTCTGCCCGGGGCCCGGCTGGTCATCGAGGCCAATACCGGCGAATCCCGGCAAACCCAGGCCAAACGCGTCCTGCGCGGGCACGGCGTCCACCCCAACCCCGAAGAGGCTATGGGTGCGGGTCTGGTAGAACCGTAACACTCCGGCCTCGAGCTTCAAGACCTTGGTCACGAAGTCGCTGTAACTCATCCGGGCCAGACGCGCCTTCCTTTCCCCTGAGCTCAAGCCCGGCATCGGATCGAAGCGCTCGGTGAGCAGCCGCTTGAGATCGCGCCGCACGCTGTCGCTTACCGGTGCTTCGGCCCGGAACCGTTCGTCACCGACATCGCCTTGGACGAGGCGATCGGCGCCATAGGTTTCCTGGTCGAAAAAGAACGCCGAACGCAAACCGAGCGACTTGTACAGGCCGGAGTCGAGCGCACTGGAATACCGTGACATGTCGATGCCCAGCTCGCTGACCAGCGCTTTCGACACCGCGCTGCAGGGCGCCGGGCTGTCGATCGACTGGGTGCCGCCGTAGCCCAGATAGGTGCGGCCGTCGTGGGTGAACTCGTTGCGCTTAGCG
>JANODX010000264.1:0-14439 GCA_031412915.1 Vicinamibacteria bacterium
ATGCGATCGGCTTCCCCCGAACGTCACCGAGTACTTCAATACGGACCTCCCTCAGCGACCGCCCGACCGCCTCGTTACTATCGGACCGCTTCGCCTGGCGCGAACTGACGCTCTCCACCCACAAACATGTCGCACACCCGAAGGCGCCTCAAGCTTGGCTAGGGGGCCGGGGTATCCTCGTGACTCCGGTCTTCAGGCCCCCTTAAGGATCGGGCGCTAGAAGTCACGCTCACCCTTGGAGACGAAAACACCCGCATGACCCCTTCTCTCAGACGTTCGCTATGGGTTTGGCCCGCTCTGGTTCTCTTCTCGAGCGGTTGTGGAAAGAGCACGAACACTGCGACCGCCGACACCCCGACGACCCCGACGTCCACCGCCACCGTCACCGTGGTCGGCAACCCCAATCCCGCCGTCGCCGCCCCTTCCGCGAACCCCGCCTATGCGTGGAGCGTTGGTTTCGTGGCCACGCTGACGAACACCAACGCCACGGCCCTCACCATCAAGTCGATCACCGTGGATCTGCAGCAGGCCTCGGCGGGCATCGTGATCACGCCCCTGCCTGGAACCGATGAAGTGGTGAGGTTCGACGTGCGTGCGCCCGGAAATCGGGTGGATACGAATGGCACGATGAACATTCCCTTCACTTTCTTCTACACCCTGCCCAATGGCGGACGTGAGGCCCTCATCAGCCTGTCTATCGCCGTAGCCACCGACGCGGGGGCCAGCGGTGCGGTGACCACCACCGTCACCGTGCAATGAGACATCTGGTCCTGCCCGCGGCGCTGCTGCTGGCCGTGCCCGGTCACGGCGGACAAACGGCGGTGTTTTCGAAATCGACGGTGACCGTACCGGGAATCGGCGAGGCGGCCGGCCAGCCCTCGGCGGTGCTCTCGGGGGATTGGAACGCCGACCTCAAGGTGGATCTGCTGGTGGCGGATTCCGCGGGGAACCGGATCTCGGCCCTGCTCGGCGACAAGACCACGACCTTCTCCCAGACTATCGACATCGCGGTGGGGGCGATACCCATGGCCATGGCCCTCGGGGATTTCAATCTCGACGGCACCCAGGATGTCGCGGTCCTGAATCGCGGCTCTCGAACGGTTTCGATCCTGGCCGGAACAAACGATGCCCGGACGTTCGTGCTCGCGCAAACCATCGCCCTCGGCGGATCGGGAAGCCCGTCCGCCCTGGCCGTCGGAACCTGGGACGGGGACGCGATCCCCGACCTCGCGGTCGCGACCGCAGGCGCCACGTCGATTCAGATCTTCCAGGGCAACGGCGCCTACGGCTTTTTCCCGGTGTCGCTCCTGCCCGCGCCGTCCGACCTGACCTTCCTGGCCTCGACGGATCTGGACGGCAACGGACGCACCGATCTCGTCGCCGGCAGTGCGAATACAGCACTCGCCTGGGTTTGGGTGAATGGGACCACAGCACTTCGGGCCCCTCGCACCTACGCCACCGGGAACGAGCCCTGGGCCGCCGCATTTGCGGACTTCAACAGTGACGCGAGACTGGATATGGCGGTGGTCAATCGCGCCTCGGGCGACGTGACTTTGCTGCTGCAAACCGCCGATGGGAATTTCAGCTCGGTGACCCTGTTGAAGGTGGGCGACCGACCCTCGGCCCTGGTGGCGGCCGACCTGAACAACGACGGAGGCAGGGACCTCGCCACCGCGAATTCCGGTTCGGGCGATCTGACGGTGGCGCTGGGCGACGGGCGGGGGGGGTTCACGACACTCGAGGCGATTTCGGCCCGGGAGTTCAGTCAAACGCTCACCGCCGCGGACATCACGGGCGACGCCCGTCCCGACCTCATCGCCACCAGTCTCGGCTCGTCGGATATTTCCATCCTGGTCAACGTGGGCACGGGCCAGTTCGCGGCCAGCGGCGCCTATAAAGTCGGCGCCCAGCCGATCGCGCTCCAGGTGGGCGACGTCGACCGCAACGGGAGCCCGGACGTCACGGTGACGAACTACACCTCGGGGGATGTATCCGTGTTGCGGTACCAGAGTCCCGCCGGTTTCCTGGCCGCCACGAAGTTCGAGGGCGGCGGCACCAACCCCACCGCTTCGGCCCTCGCGGATTTCGACGGGGATGGCCGTCTCGACCTCGTGCTCGCGAACTTCGGTTCCGGCACCGTATCCCTCCTGCGCGGCGATGGCGCGGGCAGTTTTGGAAGAGCGACCCCCGTCATCTCCGGTCTGGCTCAGCCACGCGCCCTCGTAGCCGCCCGCCTCGACCGCGACGCCCTTCCCGACCTCGTGGTCGCGGTCGAAGGCTCGAACGAAGCGGTCTCGTACATCAACGGGGGCGGGACGTTCCGCAAGGGAACGGCGGCCAAAGTGGGCGGCTCCCCCTTCAGCCTGGTCGCGGGCGACGTCAACGGCGATGGACTGATCGACATCGCCTCCGCCAATGCTCAGGACGACGATGTCTCGATTCTCCTCGGCGACGGTTCCGGCGGTCTTTCTCCGAAGTCGCCGATCGAGGTGGGCGTGCGCCCGCTGGGCCTGGTCATGGCCGACCTCAATCGTGATGGACGAATGGACATCGTCGTGACCGTGAGTGGCTCGGCCGCTCTGCGCATCCTCACCGGCGACGGGAACGGGCAGTTTTCCGCGGGCGTGAGCTTTTCGGTGGGAGGTCAGCCGCGCTCCGTGGTGGCGGCCGACTTCAACGAGGATTCCCTGCTGGATCTCGCGGTTTCAAATCAGGGATCGAACTCCGTGTCGGTCCTCCGGGGCGATGGCACGGGCAGCTTCGGAAAGAGTGTTCCCTGGGTCGTCGGCGCCTCGCCGGCCGGCCTGATCGCCGCGGACGTCAATCAAGATGGCCGCATCGACCTGATCGTGACCAATCTGGGAGCGGACAGCATCACGGTGCTGATCGGAAAAGGCGACGGAACGTTCCTCTAGCAGGACACGGTCCCTGAGTCTGCCCGCGCCGAGCCCGCCGAAGGCACTCTCGCTGAGCTTGTCGAAGGCGCTCGCGCTGAGCTTGTCGAAGCGCTTGCGCTGAGCTTGCCGAAGCGCTTGCGCTGAGCTTGCCGAAGCGCTTGCGCTGAGCTTGCCGAAGCGCTTGCGCTGAGCTTGCCGAAGCGTCGAAGGGTGGTCCCTGAGCTCGTCGAAGGGACTATCGTTGGCTGCGGCCGTTCGAGACTTCGACAAGCTCAGTGCAGGCAGGTTCACGGCTGGCACGCTCAGCCAACGTTTCCAAGGCGCCTCCGGCCCACGGTATGAGCCGGCCCGCCCAGTAAGAACCAGGCCTCTATTCGCGGCCACGCCAACGGTTTGGACTACGGCTAGCGTGCATCACCGCCACGATGATGACGTCCATTCCGAGGACTCGAAAGAACACCCCAAATGGAAATCGGCTGAGCAGAGCGCGGCAGGTCTGCCGATGCACCATCGGATAGATCCCGGGGGATTCGGACAGCCTGTCGCTCACCGCCAGGAACTCGTCAAGGAACTCTTGCCCGAGCCCTGGACGCTGCTGTTCATACCAGGATGCGGCGACGGCCACGTCTCGGTCGGCCTCGGGGCGAAGCCGAACCACATAGCTCATAGTCTTCTACGGATACCCGCCACGATTTCACCGACGGGATCGCCGAGGTTTCCGTCGACTTCAAAGGCATCCAAACGCTTGTCCAGTTCCGCCTTCTGCTCCGGGGTAACCGGAAGGGCGCTTTGGTCGCGAGCAATGCTGTCCCAGAGGTCTTCCACGAGCTTGATCCGTTCCTTGACCGGCAAGTCTCGTAGACGAGTTTCCATGGTCACATTCTCCAGCAGTAGGCTAGCACCGAGCCCGCCGAAGCGCCCGCGCTGAGCCTGCCGAAGCGCCCGCGCTGAGCTTGTCGAAGCGTCGAAGGGTGGTCCCTGAGCTTGTCGAAGGGACGATCGGTGGCTTCGACCGTTCGACACTTCGACAAGCTCAGTGCACGCAGGCTCACGCTGACCCGCTCAGCCACCGTTGCGAAGCCCCCTACTGGCGGCTGCGCTTCAGAATGACGAACCCTCCCTGGACTTCGAGGACCGGGCTCACGGCGCCGGGTGAAAGGCCCCGGGCCGCGGCATTGAGGGGCGGCTGGAGATCTTCAGGCCGAACCCAGCCGAGGTCGCCTCCGCGCGCTGCGCTGGGGTCGACCGACACACCGCGAGCGACTGCGGAAAAGTCCTCGCCCGCGCCAACCCGGCGAAGCGCGTCTTTGGCCTGCTCCCGGCTCCGGCATCGAATCGCGAGGAGCCTTACCGACCCGACCGCAGGGGGGACGCCTGAGGAGGTGGGCGCGGGGCGAGCGTTCCGCGCGGCCGCCCTTACCTCGGACAGACCCGGCCTCTTTGGATCAAGCTCCTGAACCCGATCGAGCATTCGAAGGGCGGCTTCCCCATCGCCACTCTGGATGGCGATGGCCGCCCCGAAGAACCAGCCATCCGCGACCTTCGGAGCCAGTTCTCGCGCCTTGGCAAACGCGGCGGCCGCCTCCTGGGCACGGGCCATCGCTCCGAGGGCCAGCCCCCGCGACAGCCATGCGTCGGCGTTGCGGGGAGCCAACCGGACGGCCTGGGCGCTGAGAATATCGGCCGACCGCAGATCGCCCTGGTTCCTTCTAACGCTCGACATATCCGCGGCCAAAGCGCCGTCCTTGGGATTCTCCCCGTACGCCTTCTCCAGAAATGCCGTGGCCTCGGATTCCCGCCCCTGTCGCATCAGAATCGTGGCCCGCAGCCTAAGCAGATCGGAGTAGTGAGGAGACGCGCGGAGACCCTGGTCGGTGGCGTCGAGGGCTTCGGCCGCCTTTCCGGCTCCCTGATAGGCCTCGGCCAGACGAGCCCATGGGGGTCCGGCTTTGGGTGAGAGGTCGCGCGCCTTCGACAGATGGGGCAGAGCCTCGTCGAAACGGCCTTGTTCCAGCAGCGCTTCGCCGAGATAGGAGACCACGCTGTATTTGTCGGAGAACTCCCGGACCAACGGCGCAAGAGTCTTGACCACCGCCGCCGGGTCGGCGCGCCGGCGGGCCGCGATCGCCGCATTCACTCCGCGGGAATAGCGGTTGTACTGTTCGACACGGTCCTTGGGATCCGGGAGCGAGTTGGAAGGAGTCCCCTTCGAGAGGGTGACACCCCCGACATAACCGAGGGCGGCAAGGCGCTCCAACTGCGCCGGGTCGGCGGGCGCGGCGCCGGCCGCGCGGGCTTCGTCCTCACCATGGATCAGCCGGAGCCGGGCCTGCAGGGCCGAGGCCAGGGGCGCCCTCTGATCCATCAGGTTCGTAGCCTCGCCCGGGTCGCTCGCTACCCGATAGAGCTCGGCTCTCGGAGTGTCGATGTACTTGAAGCCCTCGGTGCGGAGGGCGCGCACGGGCGCGTAGCCGAAATGCAGGGCGCCGTACAGCGACTCCGCGTAGGACTCGTTGTCCGGGATCACCGCTCCGGTCCGGATGTTCCGGGCCCGGGAAACGCCGGTGACCCGGGGCAAGGCCACGCCGGCGAAGTCGAGGAGAGTTGGCATCAGGTCGATGCTCCGGAACTGGCCGCGCACCCGGCTTCCCGCGGGAAGGCCGGCCCCGGCCATGACCAGGGGAACCCGAAGCGTGGAGTCGTAGACGAAAAGATGGTGCTCGTCTTCGCCGTGCTCACCCAGGCCCTCCCCGTGGTCGGACGTGACCACCACCAGACGGGACGCCGAAGGCGGATAACGATCCAGGAAACGTTTCAGTTGTGCGTCCACGGTCGCCACCTCCCCATCGTAGGGCGAACCGGCGAAGCGCGAGGCCAAGGGGGGCGGTGGCTCATAGGGATAGTGGGGCTCGAAAAGGTGGATCCAGACGAAACGCGGTCGCGTTGCGGGCTTCGCCATCCAGGCGAGCGCGGCGGTGACGACCTCGTGGGCCGGCCGCTCGTTCCGGTCGCCAGCGCCGGCGCGAAAGTCGGCGCCCCCTGCGAAGGGGTCGTTGAAGACGTCGAAGCCGGTATCGAGCCCTGAGTCCCGGGATACGGGATACGCCGCGATGAAGGCCGCGGTCGCGTAGCCCGCCTTCTTCAAGGAAGAGGCCAGGGTGGGGATGGTGGGAGACAAGGGCGGCGACGCGTTGTCGCGGAGGCCGTGCTGAAAGGGAAGCAGGCCGGTGAGGATGCTCGCGTGGGACGGGCGGGTCTGGGGTACCTGAACCACCGCTTCCTCGAGAACCACTCCCCTCAAGGCAAGGGCATCAAGGCCGGGAGTGGCTCCCGTCGTCGCCCCATAAGCGCCGACATGATCCGCCCGCAGCGTGTCGATGGTGACGAGAACGATATCCAGACGTGCGGCGAGCAGAGCGAGGGAGAGAACGGTGGTCAGCATAGGAAGGGTACAGGAACCATATCAATGCGGGGGGTCTCGTCGGGATCCCGGTTTGTGCCGGGGTGACGGTGTTTGGGCTTGCCGGGGTGGCGGTGCTTGGAGACTCCAACGCAGTCAAAGGGTCCATCTTGGCCGCTCTCGGGCACCTGCCTCCGGCGAGTCTCGCGAGCGTTGCGCGCCCCGGGTGGCCTCCCAAAGTTTAGTTCTGTCGCGAGCAGGAAACCGGGCAAGAAAGAAAAAGCCCCGGTGACCTTTCGGCCACCGGGGCTTGCGATGAACCTCCCGGGCTAAACGGACGCCCGCAAGGTCCGGTCAGGACTCGTTAGAACGTAAGGCGAGCCGAAAGACGCAGGACACGCGGGCTGATAACCTCTTCGACGCGGCCGTAGGACGCTGAACTGAGGCTCCGCGCCCGGCTCAAGACGAGGTCATTGTTGAGCGCGTTGAACAACTCGAGGGCCGGAGTCAAGGTCACCTTACTACCGATCTTCGAGTTACGGGCGAGACGGAAGTCGATGTTCCACAGGTTGTCGTAGCGCTGGTCGTCGACGTTGCCCACGAGCGCGTTGGCCGTGGTTCCGTCGCGGCCGCGCGCGGTGCTGATGCTGATCGGATTGGTTCCGCCCTCCCGACCGATGATCTGGGTCGAAAGGTCGAAGCTGGCCGGCAACTGGACGATGGCGTTCATATACAGCGACCACGTGAACGAGGAGTAGAACGAAGCCTTGCCCGAACCTCCCGAAAGGAGAGAAACCGGGCCTCCGTCGCGGAGGGCGTCGGTGTTGAGTTTCGTCGGATTGAGAGTCGCCGAGGTCGGCGTTCCCCCCCACTGCTCGGTCCAGTCGTTGTAGGCGAAGGCCACACGGCCGCCCCACTTGTTCGCCAATCGCTTGTTCAGGGTCACCTCGAAGCCCTTGTAGACCCTGGAGTAGTCAGCCCGGTTGGTAATATAACGACCGTTTCCGCCCGCGTTGACCAGGTTCACGTCCGGCTGATACCCCTGCACGGTGCCGGTGACGCCACCAGCCGTCCGGGTGACCGGGGGGACCGGGGTGTAGGCGCTCGCCGGAATCACCGCGCAGTTCGTGGCGGTGGGGCACGGCGCCGCCAGACGAGGGTTGGTGGCGGCGGTCGTGTTGAACAGGTCGGTGGTCTTGCGATAGGTGAGCGCGCCACCTATGGCGAAGTTCGCCCCCAACTCGTGATCAACGCCGAGAATGGCCTCGAAGTCATGCTGGTTCTTCAGGTTCTTGTCGATCACGTTGGGAGAAACGCCGACGGCGCCCGGCTTCAGGGGGTCGATGTTGTTCGCTGAGAGCAGTGTGCTTCCCACCTCGGGCTGCTGCACGATCCGGTCACCGTTGAGGTCGTTCCATCCGTACTGAAGATTGCTCGGGGCGACGGGGTTCACGGCGGCGACGACGCTGTTGGCAAGATAGTTGGCGTAACGCGCGGCGGAGGCGCGGATCACCGTCTTGCGGGTCTCGTTGAGCGCGTACGAGAAACCAACGCGGGGCGAGACGTCCGTGAAGTCGATCAGTGTATCGCTGCCAGGGTAGTTGAGGGCGGGGAGCCGGGTCGGAAAGAACTCGCTGGCGGGAGCGCCGGAGGGGAGGTTCTTCGACTTCTGGGCGTCGAAGCGGAGTCCGAAGTTCATGGTGAACCGGTCCTTGGTGAACACATCGCCCGCGTAGGCTGACAGGTAGTCGGCGTCGAAGACGGTCTGACCGTCGCGGGGGACCAGAGCGATGTTGTCGCCACCGCCGGTGCCCGGGCCGAAGTAGTAACCGGTCATACCACTGTAATGCGTGGTCGAATCGGTGGTGACATTACGATACCCGAAGCCGAACTTCAGTTCGTGGTTGCCACCCATGCCCGCGAAGAAGTAGGAGCCGTCCAGGTTGACCGTTTTTTGCGGACGGAGAAGCGGGCTGAAGCTGTAGCTCGTGCCGATCGTCGCATTGGCGACGTAGTCGTAAGTGAAGCCCTTTCCGGTTCCCCGCGTGACCAGACCGAAACCGGTGTCGAAGTAGGCCGCCTTGGCCGACATGAAGAAGCTAGGCGAGAACGTGTGGTTGACCTCCAGCTTCAAAAGGCCGGGCGGGAGGCCGCCTTCCGTGTACTGGCCGCCCTGGTTCCAGAGGAATGAATCGTCCAGAGTTCCGAGGCCACCCGGGCTTCGACCAAACTTTTCCTTGGATCCCAGGAACCAGAAGCCCGACACCATGGTGCTGGCGCCGGCCTGCCAGTTGACCTTGGCCGAGTAGTTCGTCAGGAGGGTGTCATCGGGCGTGCCCGAGAAGCGGCAGACCTTGATGTCCTGCTTCCCGTAGGAGCCGTAGAACCACAACTTGTCCTTGATGACGGGGCCACCGAGGTCGAAGCCATACTCCTTGATGTTGTCGATGGCATCACCGTTCTTGCGGGCCGTGCCGGCGCCGCTCTCGGGAATGCAGTGGCCCACGCTGCTCTTGAGGCGCGCATCGTTCTGCACCTCGGCGGGGAGGTTGGAGGACTGCCACTTCTCATCGGTTACGAGATAGCGGACGCCGCCGTGGAAGGCGTTCGTGCCGCGCTTGGTGACCATGTTGACTCCGATACCGCCCGTCTGCTGGGTGACATCGGCCCCGCCGGTGTTGACGTTGATCTCCTGGAAGACTTCGAAGTCATAGTAGCCCGGCGACGAGTTGGATGTCTGATCGGTAACGAGGACGCCGTCCAGCGACCACACGCCGCTGGTGGAGGTCGAGCCCTTGCCGGAGACGTTCGACTGCTGGCCGGCTTCGTTGCCCGCGATGTTGACGCGGTCGAGGTTGACTCCCGCAACCTGGCTCATGACCGCCCAGGGATCGCGCGCCGTGGGCACGCTCTGCAGGTCCTGAGTGCTCAGGTTCGCGCTGGTGCCGCGCTTCTTGACGTCCACGAGGGGCGATTCCGCGACCACTTCGACGGTTTCGGTCTGTGCGCCAACGGTGAGAGGGATGCTGAGGGTGGCGCTCTGACCGGTCTGGACCAGAAGTTTGCGGTTGGCGGCGCCGAAGCCCTGGAGCGAGACGGTCACGCTGTATTCGCCGGGATCGATGTTCAGGAACCGGAAGCTTCCGTCGGCACCGGAAACCGTGCTGCGCGTGCCTTGGTCGCCCGAGATGGTCACGGAAGCGCCGGGCAGGACGGCGCCGGAACTGTCGGCCACCTTTCCGTAGACATTTCCCGTTGCCGTCTGGGCGAAGGCCCCGACGCTGGTCATCAATAGTATGACCAGGCCGAGAGTGAATAACCTTTTCATTTGAACTCCTCCATAGAGTCAGTTTGCTGGACGAAGTGACCAGTTGCTTGAACTGAAGCAAGCCGGATACCAGTCGAGATGTTGAACGTCTTCAAGTCGGTTAACCTTAACCGGTCCATGGGTTTTGAGTCAACCCACGAATGCCAGAACGCGGGTTAATGTGGACTTCAAGCAGCGCCGGATATCCAAGGGAGCCGAGGCCGTTTTCAGAGCATTGGATCTTCCCGCAGGACCCTTGAGCTACTTTCCAGCGGTGAGGCGGGCTTTCACCCGCTCGATGTCCTTACTTTCGAGGGCGAGGGGCGCGGTCTCCAGGTACTGGCGGTAGAAGACCTCAGCCTCGGCCGGCCGACCGAGCTTGTCTAGAGTCTTCCCAAGGTTGAAGAGCGTCTGATAGTCCTGTGGATTGAACTGCGCGGCGAGCCGCCAGTGGGCGATGGCCTCCTCGGGCCGGCCCTCCTGGGCCTCCATAACCCCGAGAATATTATGGGCTTTCGCCGTTCCAGGGTCCATGGCGAGCGCCTCGGTCATGGCCCGGCGGGCCCCGGCCCGATCACCCGTCATCAGGGAGAGAGTACCGAGGTTCACGGGTCCAAGGGAATTCTGGGGTTCCACCTGGCGGGCCTGCTCGAACGCCGAGCGGGCCGGCTCGGCCTGCCCAAGCGCGGCGTGGGCCAGACCGAGGGCGGTGAGCAGGTCGAAGTCGGCCCGGTTCGTCCTCCGGTGGGGCTCGAGCAGGGCCACCGCCTCTTTGGCCCGGCCGGCCTCGGTAAGGTAGGCGGCGAGCAGGGAGATGCCTTCGTTCTCGAGGGGTCTCAACTCAACCGCCTTCTGGGCGGCGACGATGGCCGCGCTCAAATTCCCACGGGCCCGCTCCAGATATGCGAGCTCGAGGTTCACCCCGGCCATGTCCGGACGAAGGCGCAGGTTCTTGCGCGCCAGGTCGATGGCCTTGTCGACATCGCCGTTCATGAAGGCGGTGACGGCGGCCCGATTGCGCCCGTCGAAGTCGATGAGGTTCTTGGGGTCGTCAAGCTCGGTGTAGACCTCCTTCTCCGGCGCCGAAGCAGCGGCCGCGATATAACCCAGGGCGCGCAGGCTTTCCAGAGTCGCCGCGTCCTCGGCGCGCCGCGTCTTGGCGCGATCCTGGGCGCGTTCGCGAGAAAGCGCGGCCCGGAGCCGATCCAGCATCTCCGGCTCGCGCGCCACCAGGTTCTTCAGTTCGCCCGGATCCGTGCGCAGATCGTAGAGCTCGGGCAGAGGCAAATCGATGTATTTGAACCTCCCGTCGAACACGCCCCGCAGGGGCGCCCAGCCCTGGTTGAGGGAGATGGAGAGAGACTCGAAATACGTGGAAGCGGCCGGAACTACACGGGACGCCTCGATCAGGGACTGGCCGGGAAGGTCCGAGGGGACCTCGGCGCCGAGGGCGTCCAGCACGGTGGGGACCAGATCGATGTGCTGCACGGCGGCCGCGACCGAGCGTCCCCGATCGACCGGCCCGAAGAGAATGAGCGGGACTTTCAGCGAGGCCTCGTAGGCGAATATCCCGTGCGTCTCCTCTTTGTGCTCTCCGAGGGACTCACCGTGATCGGCGGTCAGGATGACCAGAACCCGGCCCTTCAACCGTCCCTCCAGCACTCGGGAGAGGATCGGCTCCAGCGCGGCATCGGCGGCCTCGACCTCGCCATAGTAGGGCTGATCGAGATGGCGGCCCTTGAAGGGCTCGGGTGGGCGATAAGGGAAATGGGGTTCGTAGATGTGGACGAAGGCGAAGAACTGGGCATCGCCCTGGGCGTCGATCCACGTCGTGGCCTCGGCCACGGTTGCCGTGCCTTTCCGGTCCGGAACCATGAACGGAGACTGGTTCTGGAGGGTCGCGGTGCGATCGTCGTACACGTCGAAGCCCTGGTTCAAGCCGAACTTCGAATTCAGGACGAAGGCGCTCACGAAGGCGCCGGTCCGAAAGCCTCGCTCCTTCAGGCGTGTCGCCAGGGTCTTGATTTCGGGGGGAAAGCGATAGCCGGTGTTGTCGCGCACCCCGTGAATGGTGGGGAGCAGACCCGAAAGGATGTTGGAGTGGGAGGGGAAGGTGACCACGTTGTGGGCGTGCGCGTTTCCGAACATCACCCCCTCGCGGGCAAGGCGATCGATCCAGGGGGTCGCGACCTTCGAATTGCCATAGGCGCCCAGAGCGTCGGCGCGAAGTGTGTCGATGCTGATCAGGACCACGGAGAGC
Organism: Vicinamibacteria bacterium; assembly: GCA_031412915.1. Taxonomy (GTDB): domain Bacteria; phylum Acidobacteriota; class Vicinamibacteria; order Fen-336; family JAGNNV01; genus JAGNNV01. The sequence continues at coordinate 11,865 of JANODX010000264.1, forward strand.
GAAGGATCGCGGCGGACGCTCCCGCCTCGCCACCACAAAAGAGCCGCAAACAGCAGCGCCAGACCGGCGAGGGAAGGAACGAGCCATGGCGGACGGCGAGGCGCTGTTCCCGGAGAGGGGCTCATCCTCTCGTCCTTCGACTTCTCTCGAGGGGGCATCGAAAACAATTCTACCGATCACTTGGCTTTGCACATGCGCTCGTGGTCGGATTGGGGCAACGCTCTGATCGCAGGGAGGCTTTAAAGATGTTGCTGTCCCGAACCCGTGCAGGAACGACTCTCGCGCTCGCCGCCTTGGTGTGCGCCACCTCGGGCTCCGCCGACGACGTCAAGGAGAGACCCCCCCTGGTCTTCGGGTCCGATGTCTCGCTGGTGCAGGTTCCGGTCTTCGTCTCCGGGAAAAGCGGGGGCGCCGCGCAGGACCTCACCGCCGACGACTTCCGGGTTGAAGAGGATGGAAAGCCGGTCAACGTGGTCTCGTTTCGCTTCGTGGACACCACCTCGGACGAACAACAGGAGTCCATCCGCGGAGCATCGGCGGCGCGAAGGCGGTTTCTGCTGCTGTTCGACAAGTCCTTCACCGACCCGGCCGGGCTGGCCCGGGCCCGCAAGTACGCGTCGGATTTCGTCCTCGATGACCTGGCCGAGTCGGATCTCGTGGCCGTCGCGACCTTCGACTACCTGCGGGGCATCAAGCTCGTCGCCAACTTCACCGAGGATCGGCGTGTGGTGGAGCATGCGATCTACACCCTCGGGGTCACGAGCCTGAGCAGAATCTCCGATCCGCTGGCCATCGCCGCCGACTTCGGGACCACCGACCTCACCCGCGGGCGCGCGAGCGAAGGAGAGACGCCGTCGGAATTGATCAACGATCTCAACGCGGCTCTGGCGGCGCGGGCCCGCGCCGCCGAAGAACAGTCCTACAAATCGCGGGTGATGACCCTGCTGGACAGTTTCGAGCAACTGGGAGAGTCTTTGCGCCGGATCGACGGGCGCAAGCAGGTCGTGTACTTCTCCACCGGATTCAACAGCACCATACTGGTGGGGCAGGACCAGGCTGACCAGGTGCGGGCCTCGGAGGCGGTGATTGCCGGGAGATTGTGGGAAGTGGACGGTGAGGCGCGCTACGGCGATACCCGCATGAGGGGGGTGGTGCACGAAGCTCTGGAGCACCTGGCCCGGGCCGACGCGGTGGTTCACTCGATCGACCTCGGGGGGCTCGGCTACAAGGAAGAGTACAACCAGACCATTAGCGACCGGGGCATGGCGACGCGGGACGCGGGCGGACGCGAGTCCTTGTCCCTCATCGCCGCGGAAACCGGAGGACGCTTCTACAAGGACACCAACAACCTCGGCCCGGTCCTCCGCGAGATGGCGGACATGACCAGCCGCTACTACGTCCTCGGCGTCCAGCCCCGCGAGAACAAGCTCGACGGCGGTTTCCGCAAACTCAAGGTCCGGGTCAAGCCCCGGGGCCTGCGGGTATCGCATCGCCCGGGGTTCTTCGCAAGATCGAACGAAGTCGTCTCCGCCCCGGTCTCGGCTCTGCAGCGGCAATTCGAGGCCGCGGAACTGGTGCTGGCGGAGAACAACGTGGGGGGAGGCAAGGAGTCTCTCCCCTTTCGCGTCCTGATTCTTCCTGTGCCCTCGGACGGCGAGAAGCAGAGCCTCGGTATTGTCGTTCAGGTTCCCAAAGCGTCGCTCACGGGTGCGGGCCCGCTGGAGATGTACGGCTACGCGGTGTCGAACTCGGGCGAGGTCCAGGATCACTTCGCTCATTTCCTGAGGATCGACCCGGACGCCGCCAAGGCCGGCCCGGGGGGCGAGTGGCAGGGCCTTTCGTTCGCGGGACGGTTCGATGTTCCGGCCGGGGCCTACACCCTCAGGTTCCTGGCCCAAAGGCCGCAAACCGGCGCATACGGGATGCGCATGTTCGAAGTCACGGTGCCGAAAAGGCAGGCCGCCCGTGGTTTCCTCCTGCCCCCCCTCTTCATGGATTCCTCCCGCGGCTGGCTCGAAGTGGCGCTCAAGAGCGGCGATCTGCAGGGCCTGCCCCTCGACCTCCGTCTCGGCGGCGTCGCTTTCCTGCCGCGCACGGAGATCAGTGTGAAGCCGGGGCGTCGCGAGAGGATCGTGTTGATCGCCTACGATCCCGAGATCGCCCGCGACCCGGCGGCGGACGTCGACATCCGGTCCGTGCTGTCGGACGAATCCGGGAAGCGGTTTCCGCCCGGAGCGATCACGGTGGAGGAGGTCCTCCACGAAGCCGACGGGCGGCGGTCGTATCTGCTCGCCTTTACCCCGGAGAACATCCCGCCCGGCGACTACACCCTTCGCATGCACATCGGGGAGGCGAGTTCGGTGTTGCAGTCGTACACGCGATTGAAGGTTCTGCCCCGGGACGTCGCGGCCAGCCGGTAGCGGGCCTGATCCGGCCGGTGGCTTCGACTGCATCGTGTGTGACCGCGAGCCGCGGTGGGAGCCGCAATGGTGGCTGAGCTGGCCGGCCGTGAGCCTGTCGAACGGTCGAAGCCACCGTCGTGGGTGTCGATGAAGTCCCTTCGACGAGCTCAGGG
>JANODX010000265.1:0-10233 GCA_031412915.1 Vicinamibacteria bacterium
GTCGCCGTCGACGGCCGAGCGGTCGGCACCGAGGTGGAGATCAGCATCCGCCCGGAGGCGATCGTCCTTGTCCCGACCAGCGCGCAGGGCGCGATCTGGGCGACCGTCGAACAGGCGGCCTAGCGGCGGGGAACCGGACGCAGAAGTCGACGCTCGACTACACCGAGGATTTTGGGTACGACCCCCTCTACCGACTAACCAGAACCGACAGAACCAACCCCGGCGCCACTCCACCGAACCAATGGACCTGGAACTATGACGCGGTGGGCAACCGGACGAGCGCGCAGAAGGACCAGGAGGCGACCACGTCCACCCACAACGAGAAGAATCAGCTGTTGCAGACGAGCGGAGGCGGGAAGATGCTCTGGCGCGGAACACTGGACGAACCCGGCATCGCGACGTTTAGCGCGCCGACCATCAACGGCCAACCCGCGCGGATGCTGGCTGGGAACATCTTCGAAGCGAACCTGGATCTTCCGGCCGGCCCCAATACTGTGACCATTCAAGCGCAGGATGGTAGCGGGAACTCAGCGACGAAGAGCTACTCCGTCAACGTGGCCGGTGCCCCGGCCAGCTATACCTATGACGCCAACGGGAATCTCGCGACGAAGACCGAAGGCGCGGACGCGTGGAGCTATACCTTCAACGCGCTCGGCCAGCTGACGGCGGTCACGAAGAACGCGGCAATCGTTGCGACCTACTCCTACGACCCTCTTGGAAGACGTGTCGAGAAGGTTGCAGGTACCACTGCCGCGAGTTGGACTTACGATGGCGACAACATTCTGCGCCGAGGGACGGCAGCGACCATCATCCTCTTCGTGCATGGTCCTGGAATCGACGAGCCATTGACGATGGAATCTGCGACAAACGTCATCGCCTACTTGCTCGCTGATGGCCTTGGCTCGATCATTAGCCACACCAACTCAAGCGGATCTGTTACGGACACAATCGGCTACGACTCCTGGGGCAACATCCAGACTGGCGCGCCCGCCACTTTCGCCTTCGCAGGACGGGAGTGGGACTCCGAGATGGGCCTGTACTACAACAGAGCCAGATACTACGATCCCAAGGCAGGCCGCTTCGCTAGCGAAGATCCCGCAGGTCTGTCCGGCGGTCTCAATCTGTATTCCTATGTCGGCAGCAGTCCGGTAGACCATGTCGACCCCACAGGTCGAGTGAGGCGTAAGAAAATGGTGGTCACCGTAAGGGCGGTGCCTCGCACCGAGCCCTACTGTGGTGAGGGTTCGCCGTACGGCTGTTTGCGTCCCGAAGGCCCTGATGTTGAAGCTACCTGCGACTCGTGTGGGACTCTCTCAATCGCGTACGGCTTTCGCGGACAAATATTTGTGAAGCGGGGATCCTACACTCCGTTTCCTGTGATCGGAGGGCGACCTGCGGACGAGACAGTCGTTGATGAGGGCTCGGCGATCGATCACGAGACGAATCACGCTGTAGACATTGAGCGAAACATGATTGCGTGGCTGTCGAGGTACGAGAAAAGATATCCGTCGTTAGCCGACTGCGAAATTGCTCGGAACGAGGTCCTTGCGCTCGCACCATGGATGTCACGGGTCTTCGGTGGATACTCTCAGGGGGCAAGACAGTGACTGCAATAGGTGGCATCTTTTTGAGCCTGTCGCTTCTGTTCTCGCCATCCGAAGCGGTTGACGGGTGCCAGTCTGGTCGCTCGACCCTAGACCTCCTTTCTCGTCTCCGCACTACAGACTGGCCCGGGCTCTCTGTAAGCGGGCTCAGGTCTATCGCAGGAGTAAATCTCATTGAAGAAAGTCGAGATCACAAGACCAATGAAGTGCGGGGCTGGACGCACCGAGGGCGGTTGATCGACGAAATGATCGAGTGCGGCGAGGTCTATTGGGTTTCCGGGCCCATAGGCCTCGAGGAGGCAAGTATTGCGACCATCTTTTCAGAACGGGCCGCAGCCGACACGTTCGTGAACGATGCGATTCGAACCATTGGCGTGCCTCTCAACGCAACTCGACTTCCACCAGAGATAGTCATTGACGGAAAGCCACTGCCCACCTGGCTGGATGTCGTCCGACGGTGGGACCAAGCCAACCTTCGTAGCGATCTTTCAATCACCGGTGTCCAACTGAGGAAGTCCTACCAGGTGCGCATACGTTGGCAAAGACGGTTGCGAGAATGAACTGCAGCAAAGGAGGGCTCGCTTCGCTCGCCGTTGTCGCCAAGGCCACGGCGGCGGCCGATGGTTTGATGTCGCGATCGCGTGGTGTCTTGATGGGGTCGAGTCGTGCGTGTCCGAGAACTGAACTTATACAAAGCTGGCCCTGGTCGGTCACGGGCCTTGCTGATCGCGTTGGTGTGATCATTCGCCCGCCGCCCCAGGCGGCGCGCGAAACGTCGCGTGGTGGGGCAAGGCCCGTGCCCGGGTCCAGCTTCAAGCTCGTCGCGCTGAGGTGTGGCCGCTGCGCGGCCGTTGTCTTTGAGGCTCCTCGTACATAAGTCGGTATGGGTCCAATGGGAGTTGGAAGAGGAAAATGAAGGCAGAAACCGGTGGCCATGACTCGAAATCCCGGGCGAGTTGACGCTCAATGGCGCCATCGCCGCTCGTCGACTCAGGCGTTTCGCGGAAGCAAACGAAGCCTCGCCGACCGATGGTGGCTTGCGGATCTGGTGCTCAGGAACTAAGCGGCGTGCTTGAGATACGGAAAACGCCGGTCGCCATCCAGGTGAGCCACCTCAATATCATGCGGGGCGCACGGCGCGCCGAGTTTCCCGCGCGGAGGGTGAACAGCCTGCAGGTGGGCGGGCTCGAGACCTAGGTAGATCTCGGTCGGAGTGGCGCCGCCGAGGCCCTCGTGAGGCCGGTTGGAGTAATAGGCGAGCGCTCGGTTGACGGCGAGGCCGCGATTTTCGGCATGGAATTGAGGAGGCAGAAATCCGAAGAGGAGGGATTTGAGAGAGCGCCAGAATCGCTCCAGCTTGGCGTTGGCGCGATGGTGCTCAGCGGAACAGAAGCGAAGAACCACGCTCCAGGCTGCGATCCGCCCCTTGAATCTGTCGGCGGTGAACTCGCCTCCCCGGTCGGCGACCAGGTAGCGCGGAGTGCCAACGCGGCGGAAAGTGTCCTCTACGAAGCGGATCATGGCGTCAGGTTCCGGCGATCCGGCGAACCTGGAGACCGCGAACGGAAAGCGCGAGAAAGAGTCGAACATCACGGTGACTCCGTCGGCGGTGGCGCCGAGGAAGTCCTTGAGCCAGGTCGAGTCGATGTGGGTGACGTGGTGGACGAACCTAGCGATGACGGGGCGGTGCGGCTTGGCGGGCGGAACGGGCTTGGACAGGCGAGGCGCCTTGAGATACCGGCGAACGGTGGAGCGGGAGATGCGAATCGCCACGAGGCCGAGCCATTGCACGAGTTTTCGATAGCCACCGAGTCCGACGCCCGCGATGCTTTGAACGAGGTGGTGGGTGGCGTCGGCGTATCGGCGGATGGGCGGAGTCGGCCTGACCAGGGAGCCGACGGTTTCGGTCTCGGGGTCGGCGTCGCTCATCCAACGGGAGATGGTTCCCGGCGAGAGGCGAAAGAGCTGAGCGGATTCTTCGTTGGTCAGGCCCATCTGCTCCTTGAGGCTAAGGATCCGGAATCGCTCGACCGGGGTATAGAAGGGACGTCGTCGTTCGGGAAGTCTGGCCAGACGGGAGCCGAGGAGGCGGTTGGCGTCGCGAAGATGGGCGATGAGGACGAGGTCTGCTTGGTGAGCGGCGACGGCCTGCTGGTAGCGGTCTTGGGAGTGTCTCAGTTCTGCGACGCGCTGGCCGAGGATCAAGGCGAGGCAGCGATAGGCCTTGAAGAGGGTTCTGACCGCTTTGGGTTCGACCGGCGCGTCCTGGCAGGTGCGAACGAATGCCCTATCCGCGAAAGCTTCCGGAGTGAGATTCAGCAGGGGGTGGGTCGGGTCGGGCGCTGTGGTTTCCAGCATTCGGGGAGTCTTGCAGGCCCGGGTACTGGGTTTGGCGCAGAAAGCTGCGCCTGCCCCAGCGTCGATCGGCCTGGGGTTCCGCCCGTAGTCGCCGGCAGGACCGAGCTCATCCAAGGAAAGACAAGGCGAAGGGCCTACAATCTCCCCGAGGAAAACCCCATGTCGAGCGTTACCATCGAGATCCCCGAAAGCATCATCGCCCTCGCGAAGGACCTGCCCATTGAAAAGGTCGCTCGTGAGGCTGTCATCTTCGAACTCTATCGGCGCAACGACATCTCCAGCGGCAAAGCTGCGGAGCTTCTTGGGATGAGTCGCATCGAATTCATCCAAGCCTCCGGCGATCTGGGCATTCCGTTCATCCGTATGAGTCCGGCAGAACTCGAAGCCGAAATTGCCGTCGCCAAGGCTCTGTGATCGTCGTCGCGGATACCTCGCCGCTCGTGGCTCTGCGTCAGATCTCGCTTCTGAGCATCCTCCCCTCCCTGTTTGGCGTCGTACTCATTCCGCCGGCCGTGGCCCAAGAAGCCATCAGCGTGAGCCTCGCACCCTGGATGGAGATCACGCCGCTCCAGCAACCCATCCCGGATGCCGTCCGTAGGGCTGGCATCGGCCGTGGTGAGACCGAAGCCATCAGTCTTGCCCTCGAGATCCACGCGACAAAGCTCATCGTCGATGATTTTCAGGCGCGGCGCTTAGCCACTTCCTTTGGTCTGTCCATCGTGGGGACCACAGGGCTGCTCCTCGCCGCGAAAAAGAATGGGTTCATTCCAAACGTACGCAAGCCCTTGGACGATCTCCGTGCGAATCGCTTTCGTCTCCACCCGGATGTTTACAGCACCATCCTCGCGAGTGCGGGGGAGGATCTCGCATGATCGCTATGTTTGTCACGGGTGGGGGCGGCAAGGAGCGACACCGAGCAGCGCTTTGAGTACGATGGGGTTGGGAACAGGACCATGGCCGACACGGACGGAATCGCGAGGGATGCGGTGTTCGCGACCGGGAATCGGCTGGAGTCGAAGGGTCTCACGGGTTCTTTACTGGTGTCGGGCGCGGCGGACGAGCCCTCGACGGTGATGGTGAACGGTCAACCGGCGACGGCTCTTGCGGGGAATCGGTTTGAGAAGCGGATTCCGTTCAGCGCTTCGGGAATGCAAAGCGTGAGTGTGGTGGCCACGGACGGAAGCGGGAACGCGCTCACGAACACCTATGCGGTGAATGTGCCGGACGGCGCCGCGACCTACAGCTACGATGCGAGCGGGAATCTGACGCAGAAGGTGGAGGGGACGGATCGATGATCACGATGCGTCCGGGCCCTTGCGCATGGCACCGTCACGCACCGCCTTGATGTGCGATCGTGCCCGGACCTAGAAGCTCACCATCCGGGTGAACTTCACGACCAGGCTGCGGCCGGCCTTCGGCGCTTCCGGCGTGTCGAACGCGCGCTCGTTGAAGACCACGTACAGGTCGGAAAGCGGCCGGTGGATGAAGTTGAAGCGGATGTTCGTGCTCCGCGCCTTCTGCTCGGAGTCGTACTGGATCAGGGCGTCGAGGAACATGTTCCGGCTGAACGAGTAGTTCGCGCGAATGGTCAGCAGGTCCTGAACGTAGTGGGTGTTCTGCGGGTCGAGGTCGACCTTGGTGCGCGAGAGCCCGGCCTGGACATAGAAGCGAAAGCTCGGTCGGAAACGCAGCTGCGGGTAGATGCTCTCCTGCCGGCCGTTCCACAAACCGCCCTTGCCGAGGTCCAGGTTCAAGGAGACCTTCCGGCTCGGGTCCGAGCTGAGCTTGAACTGATGAACGTGCCAGTCGTAGAACCCCGGGGGAATCGGCGCGTAGTTGGGGTTGATCCTGAAGGGCCTGGTCAGAGTGTCGGCCTGCGGGTTCGCCGAGTATTCCAGGTAGCCGCCGTTGTTTAGGAAGAAAGTGAAGCCGTTGTGCATCTTCTTGGCCAGGAACGTCCCATCGAGATCGTTGTAGTAGTCCCAGACCAGGTGGGGGTGAAGTTCGCGAATCCCGAACCTGCGCAGGAAGACCGGACGGGGCCTGATCCCGATGTCGGAGAAGGTCTTCCTTATCCCGACGCGCCTCAGGTAACCGAGTTCGTCGTTGAACTCGGGATCGATCCGAAGGATCCCCGCCTTGCCGTGGAAGAAATTTCCCTCGCGCGTCAATGAGGTTCGAAACGCGGACTGTCCGCCGTGGCGCCCGGGGCTCTGCGAGGTGAGGCCGTAAATGCTCCAGTCGATCCGGCCGGGGAACCTGATGGTCGCGTCGAGGCCGTAGACCCGGTTGTAGCCCGGGTTCGCGCCGGTCGCGTCGCGAGTCATGAAGATCGCGCCGACATCCGAGTTCTTCAGGATGTTGCGACGGAGGCGCAGGACTCCCCACGCATTCGCGGGCTGCCCGAAAGAGGCCTTGGTGTGCGCGAACAGACCGCCCACGGTGAGACCGCCGACTCTTCCGGTGAGGCGCCCGCCCGCGGTGATGGGAATGGGCCTTCCCTCGGGAGAGAGGCCGATGGTCCGGGAGAAGAAGGGCAGGAGGTCTTCGGCGGGTGTCGGCGCCACGCCGACCCGATTGTTCCGACCGGCGTCGCCCACGTAGAAGACGCCTGAGTTTTCGAGAAAGAAATCGCGCTTCTCCGGGAAGAACTGGGAGAACTGGGTCAGGTTCACCTGCTGCTCGTCGGCCTCCGCCTGAGCGAAGTCGGGATTGACCGTGACATCGAGGGTGAGCGATGAAGTGAGGGCGACCTTGAAATCGACGCCCACGTCTCCCGTCTCGTCGTAGACGCCGCCGGTGGGACGGATGGCGCTGCCCGAGATGTAGGGTTTGATGCGCAGGTCACGACCGGGGGTGCCCGCGTCGAGGCCGAGGAGATCGCCGCCGAGCGACATCCGGGTGAACGCGTAGGACCTCGGGATCGGCGACCAATACGTGAGTTCGTTCTTGCGCCTTATCCTCCGGGCGAAGTTGATCCCCCACACCGCGCTCTCCGAGGGCTCGAACCGCAGGGCCTTGAAGGGAATCCGGATTTCCGCGATCCATCCGTCCTCCACCCGGCGCGTGGCCACCCACCACACCGCGTCCCAGCTCGTGTTCACTTCGCGACCCTCGTTGGTGAACTGCTGGTCGGCCTTCGCCCCTTCAGGATTGGTGTAGAAGATGTACCCGTTGCGGCGGTCCTTGAAGGTATCTAGGGCGATGCCGAAGGAGTCCTGCTCATCTTCCTTGAAGTCCTTTCGCAACGCGGCCACGATCAGCTTGGCGGGTTCGCGATCGTGGCAATAGGCGGCGATGTAGAGGCTGTCGGCGTCGAAGGCGATGCGGACTTCGGTGTCTTCGGTAGCGGCCTCACTCTCCTTGGGCTCGGCCTGGACGAAGCCGGAGCCGGACGGGGCGAGCTTCCAGACCTCGTCGTCGAGGACGCCGTCAAGGACCACCGGGATATCGATCCGGGTGGCGGCCAGAGTGAGCCGACCCTCCGGAGGCTTCGACGGCTGGGGCGCGCCGGCGAGCGCGGGGCGGACGGCGAGGGCCAGCAGCAGAAAAACGAACATGGGCCTTGGCGAAGACACGAGGAGCCAGTTTACGAAACGAGCGCGGCCGGGAGCGCAGCCGGGCTTTCGATAGCCGCATCGGTCCGGTGGCCGCCACCGGCCAGCTTTTGGGACCGAACCGGCTCAATCGTAGGATGACCAGTCTCAATGAGCAAAGGATCCCCAGAATGAGAATGTATCGACGACCAGCGTTTTCCCTGACCCTTTTGGCGCTGGTCGCTTTCGGCCTCGGGATGGCGGCCCCCGTCCCGACGAAGGAGTCGCCCTACGACCTCGCCATCACAGGGGCCCGAATCGTGGACGGCTCGGGGAACCCCTGGTACAAGGGCGATGTCTACCTCAGAGGACATGCGATCGCGGCGGTCGATGTCGGACATCGTTCCTACCCCGCGAAGAAGATGATCGACGGACGCGGCCTGGTCCTCTCACCGGGCTTCATAGACATCCATACCCACGCGCGGCGCGCCATCCTCGACATACCGACGGCCGAGAACTACGCGCGCCAGGGCGTCACTACGCTGATCGAGGGTCCGGACGGAAGCTCGCCCCTGCCGCTGCGGGCCTACCTGGAGGGTGTCGAGAGGGCCAAGACCTCGGTGAACTTCGGCGCCTTCGTCGGCCAGGGCTCCATTCGGGAGAGCGTGATCGGGCCGACCGACCGGAAGGCCACCCCCGAGGAGATCGCGCGAATGCTGGAGATGGTGCGCCAGGGCATGCGCGACGGGGCCTTCGGTCTTTCCACCGGACTCTTCTATGTCCCCGGCACGTTCACGCCCACCGAGGAAGTGACGGCGCTCGCGAAGGTGGCCGGAGAGATGGGCGGGATTCACATCTCCCACATGCGGAACGAGGCCGCGGACGTCTTGAAGAGCGTGAATGAGACGATCGCCATCGGCGAGAACGGAGTTCTGCCCACGCAGGTGACGCATCACAAGATCATCGGAAAAGGCAACTGGGGAGCGGCCACCGAAACACTCGCGGCGGTCGCGAACGCTCGTGCGCGGGGGGTGGATGCGACCATCGATCAGTACCCCTACACGGCATCGTCAACCGGCATCAACGCTTTGCTTCCCTCCTGGGCGCAGGACGGCGGTCGCCCCGCCATCCTCAAGCGGCTGAAGGAGCCGGAAACCCGGGCGAAGATCAAGGCCATCGTGGTGGAGAACATCAGGGTCGATCGCGGGGGCGGCGATCCGAAGAACATACAGATCGCTTCGGCTGGTTTCGACCCCACCCTGGCCGGGAAGAACCTGGCCCAGATCACCGCCGCTCGAGGGTTCGAACCGACCATCGAGAACGCAGCCGACACCGCGCTCGACATCATCGAGAGGGGCGGCGCGTCCGCGATCTTCCACGCCATCAACGAAGAGGATCTGGTGCGCATTCTTCGCGACCCCAACACCATGATCGGCTCGGATGGCGAGGTGATCAAGTTCGGGGTGGCCGCTCCGCACCCTCGCGGCTATGGGACGTTCGTCCGCGTTCTCGGCCGCTACGTGCGTGAGCTCAAGGTCATCACGCTGCAAGAGGCGGTGCGAAAGATGACCTCGTTCCCGGCGCAGCGACTCGGCCTGTTCGATCGGGGGCTGGTCCGGCCGGGCATGATGGGAGATCTGGTGCTCTTCGACGAGCAGGAGATCGGCGACCAGGCGACGTTCGAGAACCCTCACCAATATGCGGTCGGGGTCAAATTCGTCCTGGTGGGCGGGCAGGTCATCTTCGACGGCAAGGCCATGACCGCGGCCCGGCCGGGAAAGATTCTCAAGGGCCCGGGGAGCGACTGGTAGGGGCCAGGAGGCCGGCGACTTCCTCTGGTGCTGCCGGAACGCGAGATCGCCGTCTTTGGTGGGCTCGATGGTCAGCCTGTCGCCTTCGCGGAAGTGACCGGCGAGGATCTGCCGGGCCAGAGGATTCTCGACCATGCGCTGGATAGCCCGCTCCGTGACGCCATCCTGGTGGGCCATTCGATGGGCGGCTTCGTGGCCACGGCGGTGAGTGAGCGGGCGGCGAAACGCATCGCTTATCTGGTTTTTCTCGATGCCCCGGTTCCGCGGTCCGGTGAGACCGCGTGGTAGCAGCTTCCCCGAGACATCCGCGCCAGATTCCCGACCCCGGAGCGCGCCGCCCTCGCTCCCCCATTTCCCGTGGCCTCGTCGACTCTCATGGATGCTGCCCTCGCGGCCTGGATCAACGCGCGCCTGACTCCCTCACCGGTGGCTCCCGCTTTCGATCCTCTGATTCTCACCAGCCCATTGGCTCTGGCCCTTCCTCGGACGTATGTTTTCTGCGAGCCCGCAAACGAGATGCTCCCGGCCTTCCATGCGCGAAAGCGATTGGAAGCGGAGGGCGCCCCGGTGCGGGTGGTCCAGGCGCCGCACGATCTCATCCTCACGCACCCGGATCTCGTGACCGCGCTTCTTACCGGCATCGCCCTTGGCGTCGAGCCGCAAGCCGAGGCTTGAATGTGCGCGATGTCGAGATGAGTTCCGATGCGGACTGGCCCGGGCTCGCTCCTGGCTCTTTCATGTTCCCATCCTCAGGGTCTCAACTGGTATTTCATTGAAGGAAACGATGATGAGCCCTCTACTGGACCTCCTGCGCGCCCAGCGGCACAGCCATGGCGACCAGGGCGACCAGGAGCGCGGCCCCTCCCCAACCCAGCTTCTTCATCCCATGTCCCTCAGCGCTGCGAAGTCTGTCACAACGGATTC
>JANODX010000266.1:0-7949 GCA_031412915.1 Vicinamibacteria bacterium
GGTGACGTTCGGGGGAAGCCGATCGCATCCGGTCCCTGAGCTCGTCGAAGGGACCGGCGTTGGGGGTGGCTTCGACAAGCTCAGCCACCGGCATCCACCGGGTCTTGCAGGATCGCCCCACAACCATGTCGCACACCCGGCGCCTTCCCTTCGCTCAGTCCGACTCGATGATCCGAAGCGTGCGCATGGCCTGCATCGAGATCCGGGCGGCCACCTTCGACGCTATGGCCGAGAAGGCCTGGGCGGCCGGAGAGTCCGGCGCCGCCACCACCACCGGAGTCCCGTCGTCTCCGCCGCTGCGCACCCGCGTGTCGATGGGCACGTCGCCGAGCAGCGGAATCTTGAGGTCTTTCGCGATGGATGCGCCGCCGCCGTTCCCGAAGATCTCCGTGCGTTCGGAGCAGTGCGGGCACGCGAAGTAGCTCATGTTCTCGACCACGCCGAGGACGGGGATGTTGAGCTTCTGGAACATGGCGATGGCCTTGCGCACGTCCGAGACCGAAACGCCCTGCGGCGTCGTGACCACCACGGCGCCCGCGACGCCGACACTTTGAGCGAGGGAGATCGCGACGTCGCCCGTCCCCGGGGGCAGGTCGACCAGGAGGTAGTCGAGTTCGCCCCACGCGACATCGCGCATGAACTGCTGGACCGCGCTGTGGAGCATGGGACCGCGCCAGATGACGGCTTGATCCTTCGGAACCAGCATGCCGATGGACAACGCTTTCACGCCGTGCGCCACGGGCGGGATCATCTTCTGGTCGGCGGTCATCTCGATGGCGCCCGGCTCGATATCGATCCCGAGCATCTGGGGCAGGTTGGGCCCGTATACGTCCGCGTCCATCACGCCCACGCGCGCGCCCTTCTGGGCGAGGGCGATGGCGAGGTTCACGGTGGTCGTCGACTTGCCGACTCCGCCCTTGCCCGCGCCCACCGCCACCACATTCTTGATGCCGGGGATGGCCTGCGAGGTCATGCCTCCGCGGGCTCGCACCTGCGCGGTCATGTTGACCATCACCGACGACACCCCCGGCAAGGCTCCCACCAGGGCCTCAGCCTGGGCCTTCATCTGGTCTTTGACCGGGCAGGCCGGGGTGGTGAGCTCGATCGTGAAGTCGACCGAACCGCCGTTGATCTTCACGTCCTTGACGAAACCCAGGGACACGATGTCCTTGTGGAGGTCGGGGTCCTGGATGGCCTTCAGGGTGTCGAGGATGGTTTCTTGGGTGAGAGACATGTTTCCTTTGGCGGGATCTTCCGGGCTTCGGAATCGGGGAAGGGAGAGTTGCGGCGCGCCTGGTCGCTTGGGACCTGGGCGCGGACTAGTTCAGGGCCAGGGCCTCGTCGACCGACTTCTGCAGGCCTTCGAACTTGCCCGGCGGGGATCCCAGGACCTTCTTCACGATCTGGCCTTTCTTACCGATCACGAACGTGGTGGGGAAACCCTGGTTCGCCTTGTAACTTGCGAGCAGCTCGTCGGCGCCCACGAGTTGCGGATAGGCGACCTTGGTCTTCTGAAGGAACTCCTGGATCTCGCTCGGCTCGCCCGAATCGAAGACCACGCCCACCATCTCGACGCCCCGCGATTTGTTCTTCGCGTAGAAGTCGGTGTACTCGGGGATTTCCTTGATACACGGCGTGCACCAGGTCGCCCAGAAGTCGACCACCACCACTTTCCCCTGGAACGAGGCCAGGGTCGTGCGTCCTCCCGCGAGGTTCGGAAGGTCGAAGGGGGGGGCGGCCGTGTTCTGCTGAGTGGGGGGCGCCCCGCAGGCCACGCTCATCAGGACCGCGAAAATGGCGAGTGTCAAACGCATCGAGGGCATCCGCGCATTATAGCGACCGCCCTTGATCGCGACCGCCCGGCGCTGCGGCGACCCGCGCCGCGTCGAGATACGCCGGTGGCTGAGCCTGCCTGCCGTGAGGCTGTCGAACGGTCGAAGCCACCGAAGGACCCTTCGACAAGCTCAGGGACCGCCCTTCGACGCTTCGGCAGGCTCAGGGTCCACCCTTCGACGCTTCGGCAGGCTCAGGGCGGGCAGGCTCAGGGTCCACCCTTCTCGGGCTCAGGGGGGCCACCGGCAAGACCCCGACCGAGGCGGGCAGGACCTCGCGCGGATGGCCCGCTCGGGGCTCATACCGTCGTATTGTCTCGCTCATGTGTGAGATCTCTCGCCGTCAAATCCGCTCCCTCTCCCTGGCCCTGCTCGGGTCGCTCTTTTTGGCTCGCGGAGCCCACGCCGCCGCTCCGCCATCGCCGGTCGAGGACGTTCTCTTCGGGAAGTTGATGGCCGGCATCGCAGGGGTTGAAGGGCGGCTCGACGGCGTGCTGGGGGTGGCGGTCCAGGACCTTGTTACCGGTCGGGTGATCGAGATCCGTGGCGATGTGGTCTTCCCCCAGGCATCGTCGATCAAGCTGGCCTTGGTCTACGAGCTCTACCAGCAGGCGGGGGCGGGGAGGATCGATCTCAACTCCCTTCGCTCGCTCCCGAAGATCCGCGCGGGCGGCAGCGGCATCCTGCCCTTCTTCTCTGCCCAGGCTCAACTGACGGTTCGCGACCTGGCCGTGCTCATGATGTCCCTCTCGGACAACACCGCGACCAACATCCTCATCGACGAGGTCACGTTTGCGGCGGTGAACGCGCGCATGGATTCACTTGGCCTTGGGAAGACTCGCTTTCGCCGTCACATGATCGATCTGGCGGCCGCGAGGCGAGGCGAGGAGAACGTCTCGACGCCCCGGGAGATGGCGCATTTGATCGAGGCGAACTGGAAGGCGGAGGGCCTCTCGCCTGCCCTCGCCGCCGATCTCAGGGCGGTGGTGGGCGTGCCGAAGACGGCGGAGGCCGCGTTCCGAAGGGGTCTGCCCGACGGGCCTACCGTTCTCGACAAAGGGGGCTCTCTCGAAGGCGTCCGCACTGCGGCGGGACTGGTCGCTCTGAAGTACCGCCCCTACGCGGTCGCGGTCTCCACCACCGCGCTCAAGAGCGAGCCGGATGGAGAGACCGCGATCCGCGACATCTCGCGTCTGGTCTACGAGACGTTCGATCGTCTCGATCGCATGTCGCCGGAAGGACGGCTGCTCGGGCGATAGTTCGGGACCGCCCTTCGACGCTTCGACAGGCTCAGCGCGGGCAAGCTCAGGGACCGCCCTTCGACAAGCTCAGGGACCGCGTGGGCCTATGCGGTTACGGCTTCGGCTTCGACTTCGACCAGGTATTCGTCGCCGATGAGATCGGCCTGAACCATGGTGTTCGCGGGCATGATCCTAGAGAACCGTTCGCCGTGGGCGCGGGCCACGTCCTCCCAGTCGCAGACGTTGCGCACGAATACGCGCGTTCGGACAACATCCTCGAGGGTCGCGCCCAGCGACAGAAGCGCGCCCTCGATCTTGTCGACGATGAAGTGGAACTGCGCCTTGACGTCGTTCCCGCCGATCGGCCGTTCGCCATGGGTCGCGGTGGTGCCCGAGATCCAGATGCGATCGTCCAGCCGATGAGCGCGCGAAAATCCCGCGAGCGGTTCCCACGTCGTTCCGGAAAGAACGAGAGTGCGTCCCTTCGGTCCCGGCTTCACCGCGTAGGGCGGCGGCATCGCATCGAAGTGATGGCTTAGATCTCCGGAAGCGGTGAGGTAGGGAGGCCTTCGGTACTCGTCGCCGCAGTCGCCGGGAATGGGCTGCACAGACTTCCGGCCCCTGGCCAGCGTCTTCCGGTCCTCATCGTCGAGGGTGAGTTCGAAGACGCGAAGCGTGTCTGCGATGTGCTCCGATTTCGAGAGACGGGTTCCCACGATGATCGCGGCCACCGCCTCGTGGTCGAGGATCGCCCGCGAGGCCACCGCGGCCATGGGCGCCCCGTGTTTCGTCGCCACTTCGTCGAGGCGCCTAAGCAACTGCTGAAACGCGTCCCAGCCGCCTGCGGCGCGAATGAAACGGCTGTACTTCATCTGCGACCATGTCTTCAGGAGATCCCACTCAGGCTCTTCCTGCCCGAGCCAGGCTTCAGTGAGGAAACCGCCAAGGAGGGTCCCGTAGGCGAGGAGCCGAACGTTGTGGGCGAGACAGAAGTCCGACATCGATCCCTGCGCGCGCGAATCGAGAAGGGAAAAGGAGACCTGGTTCGAAACGATCTCGATGCCGCTCCGCACCGCGATCCGAAGGTGCGCGGTGTCGAAGTTGGTGACCCCGAGGTGACGGATGAGGCCTTCCCGCTTCAGGTCCTGGAGGTGGAAGAGGGCGTCGAGCCAGGAGGGATCGGCGTAGACCCAGGCATGGAACTGCAGGAGATCGATGCAGTCCGAGCGCAGGCGTCTCAAGGATCGCTCCACCGCTTCCCGCACGTCCTCGCGTGAGACCGGGCCCGGCTTCGGCGTCCACTTCGTGAGCCGCTCGGCGCGATCTCCGAAGACTCCCGCGATGATTTCGGCCGAACCGTAGTGGTCGGCCATGTCGAACGTGGTGAGACCGGCGTCGACATAGGGACTCATGGCCAGCGCCGCCTCGTCCACATCGAACTCGCGCCCGTCCCGCTCGAGGTCGGCGATCTGCCAAAGGCCGTTGATCACGCGGGAGACCGTGAGGCCCGGGCCGAGCGAGTAGCGGGGGATGGAGGTCAAGAACACTACTCCGCGGGCATGGCCTTGAAATGGGCCTCAAGATCGAATCCCTGTCGTCGCAGCTTCCGGATCTCGATCCAGTAGATGAACGAGGCCACGGTCATGACCACGACCCACACGTAGGTCGACCGCAAGGCCCAGTGACTGACCGGAGCGGCGAGGTCCTTGGCGACATGGATGACCAGAAAGCCCGCGAGGACGAGAACTCCGAGGCCGGCGAGCGGAACCTGAATCCGGCGCGAAGCGAACACGGTGATGTTCTTCGCGATTTCGGGGTTTGTCCGCGGCAGGGCCAGGACGGAGGCGCACATGAGAAGGAAATTCACCAGCATCGAAGTGACGAGGATATCGACGCCGAGAAAGAAGTCGCTCGCGAGGTGGCTCCCCATGATTCCGATCGACGCCATGAGGCCGCTCAGAACGAGGGCCACGTGGGGCGTGCCCCAGCGCGCGTGCACCCGGGCGACCGCCTTGGGGAAGATACCGTCCTCAGCCCAGGCGAACATGAGGCGCGAGACCGCGAGCAGCATGGCGGGAAGGTCGTTCGTGAGTGCTACCGCCGCCCCCGTGACAATGAGCACGGTCCACCCCGGAGAAAGAAGCATTCCGAGCAGTCCGGGTGCCGTGACGTCGCGGAGCATGGCCTGCTCGGCCACGTAAGCCCAGGGCACCGCGTGATAGACCGCGGCGGTGAAGAGCATGTAGAAGGCGCCCACACTCACGACCGCGATGCCGATGGCGAGGGGGAGATTCCGACCGGGGTTCTTCGCTTCGCCTCCGGCCTGTGCGATCGAGTCGAACCCGATGAAGCTCGCGAACAGGATCGACGCGGCGGCGAGGAACCTGGACACGTCGAAGGGCGCCTCCGGGGTCGCCGGAATCGTGGCCCCCGCCTTCGTCCGGAGCGCATCCGCGAAGTCGGCTTGATCGAATGCGAAGCCGGCGATGATCACGATGAAGCCGGCCGCGAACATCACCACCATGAGCGGGATGAGCGTTCGTTCGTACGACTTGAGGCCGCGCAGATTGATGCCCACGAAGAACCAGAGGAAGGCAAGTGCTATCGCCGGCCGCACCAGGCCGGATTCCATGGTGCGAGCGAGGTCGGTGAAGCCGAGGGGCAGGGCGATGTCGCGAAGGAAGGCGACGAGGACGTACGACACCACGCCGATCGCGGTCGAGAGGCCGAACCACTGCGAGAAGCTGGCCACGAAGCCGAGGTAGGGATTGAGGGCGCGGCTCGCGTACACGTAGCTTCCGCCCGCGCGGGGCATGGCCGAGCCCAGGATCGCGTAGGCAAGAGCGGCCAGGATCGCGGGAATGGCGGCGCACACGTAGGCGGGCAGGACGTACGGCCCGATTCCCGGGACGTTCTTCTGGATCATGAACGGGATCACGTTGATCGCCGCCCCGATCATCGAGCAGATCCCCGTCGCGACGAGGGCCAGCAGACCCATCTCACGGCGAAGTCCGGGCGGTTTCGGATCTAGGGCTGACATGGGCTGGTTCGAGGGGACAGATGAATGCCCGCGAGCATGCAGCGCACGGAGCCGCCGGCCATCTCGATGGTGGGCACGGACAACGGGACGATCTGCGCCGCCTGTTCGATGACCTGTCTCTGCCCGGGACGGAGGCTGGCGACGGCCCGGTCCGAGATGGCCAGGAATCGGCGGCCGTCACCCCCGGTCAGCTCCAGGGCGTTCCCTGCGAACTCTCCGATCTGCTCGTTGCTCAGTCCGATGATCTCGCGGCCCGATTCGGCCAGGCGCGCGCGGATTTCCTCGCGCCGGACCGGGTCCTGCATCAGGTCGAAACCGACCAGGGCGAACTCCGTGGCCACGCACATCATCACATTGGTGTGATAGACGGGCTGGCCGGACCCATCGTCGGCGTCGAACACCATGGGTTCGAAATTGAAGTGGGTGGCGAACCGCTCCAGAGCCACCGGATGGGCGCGATGGGAGCGCGAGGCATAGGCCACCCGGGCCACATGGTCCAGCACCATGGCCCCGGTGCCCTCGAGAAAGAGGCCATCCGGTTCGAGACCGGAGTAGTCGATGACGTCCTGCACCCGGTATCGCGCCTTGAGCATCTCGATCACGTCCAGACGTCGCTCCCGGCGTCGGTTGGGCGAGTACATGGGATACACCGCGATGTGACCGCCCGCGTGGGTGGAAAACCAGTTGTTGGGAAAAACCGAGTCCGGCGTATCGCGGTCGCCCTCGTCCTCGAAGAGATGAACCCGCACGCCATGCTGTTCGAGGACCTGGGCGGTGGCGGTCACTTCGTCATAGGCCGCCTTGGCCAGAGTCGAAGCGGAGACCTGCGGCGGAGAGTGCTGGAAGCTGTTGTCCGCCGCGGTCTGTGGATTGAGGGTGAAGGCGTGCGGGCGAATCATCACCACCGCACCCGGGGCCTGGATGGAACGAATGGAAGTCATCGACTTTCCTTCCCGCGCGGGATTGGTGCAACCCGTCGTCGACCGCGCATCCCGCGCGTCCAATGATAAGGGGAAGCCGTTTGCCCTTCCCCGGTCAAGGTTACGCCGCCCGGGTGGACCAGAAGAACGATGTGTATGTCGATGTGGAGAACGCGACCCGGTCGGACATTCGCGTCACTTCGCTGTTGGTCTTGTTCTACGACAAGCGGAAGCTCCTGATCGAGGAGAGCACCATCGAATGCCACACCGACTGCCGGGTGGGCCGGGCCGATGCCGAGTCCTTCGGACCCATTGAAGTTCCAGGGAGTTGGGACACCGTCAAGGTCATGGACGTCTACTACGAGGACGACGGCAGGAGGAAGCGGATGAGGAGACCGCCCCCCCGCCTTGGCTGAAGCCCGAGTCCTTGGACGGCTATGCCGAATGGCGGCGGGATGGCCTGCTCATTGTGGACGGCCAGCGGGTGCGCCTCGCCGCGTCGGGCAAGTTCAAGGGCTCTCGGAACGTGAGCGGCTTCGCCCAGATTCCCCTCGGGTATGAAGTCAAAGTGAAGGGTCGCCGAGCCTCCGATGGAGCGCCCAAGGAATGGAACGCCATGGCCGCGCCCAACGACTCGCTCTATGTTTTCAGCGGCCTGCTCGCCGACCTCGATGACGACGAGGTGGCCATTGTTCTCGGCCACGAACTCGCCCACGCCACCCACGAGCACTCGCGCAAGCAGTTCAAGAAGGACATGTTGATTCAGCTGGCTGCTCTGGGAGTCGTCGCCGTGGCCGAGGAGACGGTCAAGGACAAGAACAAGCGCGCGGTGTTACAAGTTGCCGCGCTCCTGGGCGCCAGCGCCTGGACCAGCGGGTACGGTCGCTCCCACGAAGACCAGGCCGATCGCGTGGGA
>JANODX010000267.1:0-55746 GCA_031412915.1 Vicinamibacteria bacterium
GTATTCGCTGGTCAACTCCGTCGACAAGAAATCACCGTCGTAATAGTGACCGGAGTAGAACCGGAACGTGCCCGTGACGCGGGCGCTGGGATTGTGCAGGTACTCGAACACGCTTTGCCACCAGTCGTACTGGCCGGCGGGGATGACCACCCGCTTGCCGTCGCGGTTATAGACCGCGAACGGCGCGGTCGGATTGTCCTTGTTGTAGTTGGCGAACCAGCCGAATCGGCCGCCCTGCTTGGGCTGGATCTCGAAGGGATGGATGTGCCACGCCTCGGACTGGAGCTTGTCGTCAAATCCCCAGTACGAGTTGTAGGTGACGTGGGGCGCGTAACGGCGAATCCACGTGCTCTTCTTGGGCTGGGGCTGAAAGAATATCCGGGCCTCGGGGCGCCGATAGCCGCGGCGAGGCAGGAAGCCCACCTCCGGGTTGAAGTTATTGCCGACCTGGGAGTAGCCGCCCGAGATCTGCCAGAGGTTATTGGTGAAGTTGTAGAACGCGCGGCCCGAGTAGTCGCTCCCTTTCGGACCGATGGGGCGATCCGTCGGGGTGTCGGTCCGGGCCAGGAAGCCCGACAACCGCTGGTTCTTGCTGACCTGGATGTTCGCGTCGACTCCATAGGACCGGTTCCAATCATGGTCCAGGGCGTAGCTGCCCGTGCCCTGGCGGTTGACAAAAATGGCGCCGTAGCTCGACCGGCCGACCTCGCGCTGCATGCGGATCACACCGAAGTTGTTGGCCGCCCCGACCACTCTGGTGCCGGTGACATCCTTGGCGTCGCCGGTCTGAATATCCAGGAGGCCGACGTTCCAAGCGCCCATTTTGCCGCTCAACCGCGCCCCCGCCACGATATCGATGGGCAGGCCGGCGGCCGACAGGCCTATCTTCCGCGAGAAGAACAAGTCGATGTTCTGGGGATTTCCAAACTGGAACGTCGAAGCGTTCTCGAGGAAGAACGGCCGCTTCTCCGGGAAGAACAGGTCGAAGCGGGTCAGGTTCACCTGCTCTTCGTCCGCCTCCACCTGGGCGAAGTCCGTGTTGATCGTCGCATCGAGGGTCAGGTTGGGACGGATTCCCCACTTCACGTCGAGGCCAACGGCGAGCTTCTCGTCGGAGGTGTCCCCCGCCAAGCGCGTGAAGTCCTTGTTCACGGAACCCAGCGAATAGGGGATCAGCTTGACGTCGCGGCGAGGAGGCAACTCGATGCCCGTGAGCTTGGCCGCGAGCGAAACGCGATAGATGTCGTAACCGCGCGGGATCGCCGTGAGATACACCTGTTCGTTCTTGTGCCGGATGTTGCGAAACAGATTGAAGCCCCAGGTCTGGCTGGCGCCCGTGTTATAGCGCAGGGTCTTCAAGGGGATGACCATCTCGGTTTCCCACCCGCGTTCGGTGACCTGGCTCTTGACCGTCCAGTCGCCGTCCCAGTTGGGATTGAAGGCGCTGATGCCGCCGCGCTGCGTTCCCCCCGCACCGCCGCCGCCCACGTTCACGCCGCTGGTCTGCCCTTCTCGCGCCACCTGGCCGTCGTACTCGATGCCCAACGGGTTGGTGCCGAACACGAACGCATTCTGGTTGTCGTTGAACGTGTCGAACACCATGACCACCGAGTCGGTCTCGGCGAGCGAGGCGTCACGCCGGGCCTGCGACATGATGATCTTCGAGGGCTCGCGGTCGAACGCGATGACACCCACATACACGTTGCCCCGGCCGATCATGACGCGCACTTCCGTGCGTTCAGTGGCCGGCTGACCCTCGAAGGGATCCTGCTGTATGAACGCTGAGAAGGGCTCTATGGTCTGCCAGACTGCATCGTTCACGCGGCCATCGATCACGGGTGGCTCGGCGGCCGGATCCAGTTTGCCCGCGGGCATCGTAGGCGGCGCAAGGGGCGGGGCAAGGGGCGGCGCATGGGCCGGCGCAAGGGCCGGCGGAGGCGTCTGCGCGAAAAGTTGCGTGGAGGACAGAACGGCTGAAAGGATGAGAGCCAGCCGGAACGACGGGAGATTACTGGAGTTGTGTCTATGCATTATGACCGGACGAAGAAAAGGAAATTCGGCAGAGTGTACGCTAGCTAGGGCCGCGGGCATGACAACGGGATCGCGTTTAACACGAGATCGACCGATCGCGTCATTGGGACGCCAAGGAAAACAGGCAGGGAGGGAACGCGTCGTCGCGCTCAGCCCGATCACGGGACCGGATTCGGCCAGCTCGTCAAGGGTGCACGGGGTCGCAGGGCAGCAGGGATCGTTCGCGCAGGAACTTGACCACCGCTTGGGCGGCGACGTCATGTCCGCGCGGATTCCAGTGGCCGTCCTCAGGCAGGTACGGTTCCCCGCCCGAAAACCCGACCGCCGCCTGGAGTGCCGGGGTGAGATCGAGAAAGGCCCAGCCGGTGGAAGATGCGATCTCCTGCAGATGTTTGCGGACCAGCGTCTGGTCCCAGGCCGAGGGATCGATTCCGTAGCGCATCGCGGTGAGCGCCCAGGCGCGGTCGCTGATTTCGAAGCGCGCGGGGATGTGAACCAGCACCGGCCGGCCGTGTCGCATGCGAACGGTGTCGCCCAGAACTCCGAGGATGGCGCGCGTGTTCGCCCAGGCCTCCTCAATCTCGGGGATCTTGCCGCGGGCCCTGTAGACGCGGAGTTCGTCCGGGATGCCCTCGCGGCCCATGGGCTCGAAGAGCCCGGCCCGCCCCAGCCAGTCATAGAGACGGGGCGCTCCGATCAGCATCCGTTCGACCAGGAGGTGCCTGAGTCTGGAACCGTCGACGGGCCGCACCGTCTTCTCCGTGACCCCCGGAGACCGGGCGGCGAGCGAACGAACGGGCAAGGGCAGGTTGGTGGGCACGATCTGTCCGTCGATGACCCTGGTGAGGGGTTTGGGAGACCCCCAGTACCTGGCCCGGATGTTATGAAGAATGTCGTTGTAGTAGACGAACACGATGACCACGTCCGGTTCGAGCGGTTCGGCCTCGCGCACGAACCACAAGGCTTCCTGGTCGGTCGAATATCCATGGACGCCGGCGTTCACCACTTCCACGGGACACCCCTGGGAACGGCCAATCGCCTCCGCGCGCCGGGTCACCGACTCCTGGAGCTGCACCGTGTAGCCCTCGACGAAGGAGTCCCCCAGGGCCAGCACGCGAGTGACTCCGGGGGCTTTGACCGTTTCGTGTTGAACGTCGCGGAATCCCAGCGCGTTGATGGCAACGTCGGTCTGATACTCGCTTCGGCGGTACCGGACCGACGCGCCCGGGTTATTCCTCCAGCCGAGGACGGGATCGGGTCGGGAGTACTCGCCCTGCTCGCCCCACGTCACGACCGGGCGCCGGGCGATGACCACGCGCGCGGCGATCTCCAGCAGGCCGAGTCCGACGAGAGCACTCCCGCAGAGGAGCAGGAGGTTCCCCATCCACGCGGGCAGAGTGACGCGACGGCCCATTTCAGGCATTTTCTGATGAAACGGTGGCTGAGCTTGTCGAAGCCACTGGCGGTCCCTTCGACGCTTCGACCAACTCAGCGCAGGCAGGCTCAGGGACCGTGGGGCCGCATTTCTCCCAGCAGTCATGGACGCAGTCCGTGAATCGCCTCGTTTGTCACTCCGGCCGGAGCGCGGGGGTGGGGGGGGGCTAAGCATGGCTTTCCGTTGGAGCTCTTCGGCCCCCCACCTCAAACTAGAAGCTCGGCGACTCCTCGTACTCTCCGAAAACCTCGCGCAGGGCATCGCACATCTCGCCGATGGTGGCGTAGGCGCGGCTCGCTTCGAGGATGAGCGGCATTAGATTCGCGGTCCCTCTGGCCCCGGCCTTCAGGCCCTCGAGGGCTCTCTCGACCCTGGCCGGGTCGCGCCGCTTCTTGAGCGCTTCCACGCGCGCCGTCTGTTCGCGCGCCGTGGTCTCGTCGATATAGAGAATGTCGAACGGCTTCTCGTCCATGGTGTAACCGTTCACTCCGACCACGATCTTCTCGCCGCGTTCCATCGACTGCTGGAACCGATACGACGCTTCGCCTATCTCGCGCTGAGGGAAGCCATTTTCGACCGCAGCCACCATCCCTCCCATGGCGTCGATCTTCCGAATGTACTCCATGGCCTCGGCTTCGATGTCGTTCGTGAGTTTCTCCACGAAGTACGACCCGCCGAGCGGATCCGCGGTGTGAGCGACCCCGGTCTCTTCGGCAATGATCTGCTGGGTGCGAAGCGCGATCGTGACGGCCTCCTCCGTGGGCAGCGCGAGGGCTTCATCCATCGAATTAGTATGAAGCGACTGCGTGCCACCGAGGACCGCGGCCAAAGCCTGCAGGGCCGTGCGCGCCACGTTGTTGACGGGCTGTTGAGCGGTCAGCGACACCCCGGCGGTCTGGGTGTGAAACCGGCACATCCACGAGCGCGGGTTCTTCGCTCCGAATCGCTCGCGCATGGTCCGCGCCCAGATGCGGCGGGCGGCGCGGAACTTCGCGATCTCCTCGAAGAAGTCGGAATGGGAGTTGAAGAAAAAAGAGAGGCGGGGCGCGAACGAGTCGACATCCATGCCGCGGTCCACGCACCACTGCACGTACTCGATGCCGTCACGGAGCGTGAATGCGAGTTCCTGCGCGGCGGTCGAACCCGCCTCGCGGATGTGATAGCCGGAAACCGAGATGGTGTTCCACTTCGGCATCTTCTCGGTGCAGAACTCGATCATGTCCACGATGATCCGCATGCTCGCCTTCGGGGGGAAGATGTACTCCTTCTGGGCGATGAACTCCTTCAGGATGTCCGCCTGCACCGTGCCGGCGAGCTTCTCGGCAGGGACGCCCTGCTTCTCGCCCACCAGAAGATAGAAAGCCACCAGCATCGCCGCGGGCGAGTTGATGGTCATGGAGGTGGTGACATCGCCGAGGGGAATCCCATCGAACAACGTTTCCATGTCGTCGAGCGAGGTGACGGCCACGCCGCACTTCCCCACTTCCCCCAGCGAGAGCTCGTGATCGGGGTCGCGGCCCATCAGGGTGGGCAGGTCGAAAGCGACGGAAAGGCCCATCGAACCGTGGGCCAGCAGGTACTTGAACCGCTCGTTCGTCTGGGCCGCCGAACCGAAGCCCGCGAACTGACGCATCGTCCAGGTTTTGCCGCGATACGCCGTCTTGTGGACGCCGCGGGTGAACGGGTAGCTCCCCGGATCGCCGAGATCGCGTTCGTAGTCGATGCCCTTGATGTCCTCGGGCCGATAGAGAGCCTCGATGGGCCGGCCGGAGATGGTGGTGTGCGGCCGCGCGTCCTGAGAGGGGTCCATGGTCTTCGCGTTTGCGGTGGTCTCGGTCTTGGCCATGGGTTCTCCTGGAGCGAAGCAGTTTAGCGGTCCGAATCGACCGAAGGGGCGGCGGGCGCCGGGGACCCCCTATTCCGCGGTTCGGCGTTTCTCGCGCGCGAGAGGAGGGATCGCCCGGCCTCGCTGCCAGCAATCGATCAGGATTTCGAGTCTTCTGAGCCGGGTGGCCTCGTTCACAGGACTCATGACCCAGAACGCGTGTGTGCGCACATAACCGGGCGGACGCGAGTCGAAGAACGCGGAGGCCCTGGAGTTCGCTCGAATCCTCTCGAGGTACGCGGGCGCGAACGTCTCAGGCTTCGCTTCGAAGGAATACTTCCGTGCCGGGGCTTCGTCTCGCCGGGCGAAGGCGGCTCGCCCGGAAGGCGCCATGCGCCCCGCGGCCAGCAGGGCCTTGGCCTTCCTGATGTTCAAGGCGCTCCAATAGCTCTTCGGTTTGCGCGGCGTGAAGCGAACGCTGAAACTGTCCTCGTCGATCGACCGGCGAACCCCGTCGATCCAGCCGAAGCACAGGGCCTCGTCCAGGGCCTGGGTGTACGTCACCCCGCGATGCGCCGCGCGCACCTTGAAGCATCGGACCGACAGTTCAGTCATCCTGCCCGCGTGCTTCGCAAGCCAAGCCCGCAAGGACCGGGGGGTCGCGAAACTCCTGGCAATCATCCGAGTCAAGTTTCTCTCAACAGGTTTCTCTCAAGAAGATCACCCCATTGGGAAGAGCCGTTCGGATGCGGTCGAGTTCGCAGGGGCCGCAAATGCTGAGAGAATCGAAGGTTCATGGACATCAGAGCCTTTCGCCGCCACGTTCGACAGGCGCTTCGGGCCCTCGGGACGAAGGCGCCCTCCGCGTCGCATCACGTCCATCCCACTTATACCGAAGAAGAACTGCTGCGCCGCGCGGACGAATTCAACCAGAACGCGGAACGCCACTGGCAGAAGATCGCGTCGGAGCCGGGAGCACGGGAACACGTCCTCAACAAGCCCCTGAGCACGGTCCGCGACACCGCGGGGATCTTCTACCGGCTGGGCCTGGTTCTCCAGGAACTCGACCTGGGAATCGGCATGACCGTGGTCGACTTCGGCGCGGGAAGCTGCTGGTTCTCGTCCCTGATGAACCGTCTGCGCTGCCGCACGATTTCGGTCGACGTGAGCCCCACCGCCCTCAAATTCGGTCGCGAGATGTTCGAGACCGACGCCCGGCATCACATGGAACTTGGTCCGCAGTTCCTCACGTACTCGGGCCACGCAATCGCGATTCCGGACGAGACCGTGGACCGCGTGGTCTGCTTCGATTCCTTTCATCACGTTCCGAATCAGGCCGAGGTCCTGCGGGAGTTCTACCGCATCCTGAAGCCGGGGGGTCGCCTGGTCATGGGCGAGCCGGGGGAAGGGCATGCGCACAGCGATCAGAGCGCCTTCGAGACCGAGACTCACGGCGTCCTCGAGAACGACATTCATCTCGACGACCTCGTGGCGGTGGCGAACGGCATCGGCTTTCACAGCCCAAGACTCAAGCCCTTTCCCGATCCGGGAAGCATCACGTTCTCTCTCGATCAGCATGTCCGGTTCATGGCGGGCGACGACGGCGTGTATCCGATCGAAGCGCTGCGCGAGTCCCTTCGCCACTCCATGATCCTCTCGTTATTCAAGGGCTCGAGCACGCCGGACAGCCGGAATCCCAGTGTGCTGAAGGCAGAGATCAAGGCGCTCGAACTCGCGCCCCGAACCGACGGCGCCGGCTCCACGGTGAAGGTCCGGGTCCGGAACACCGGCGACACGAAGTGGCTGCACGAGGAGTCGCTCCTGGGAGGCTTCGTGGTTCTCGGGGCCCATCTCGTGAATTCCAGGCGCGAGCCCGTGGGACGCGGTTTCCGACGCGTCTACCTGAAGGAGGACGTGGAACCCGGCGGTTCCGTGGACCTCGAGATGCGGCTCCCCAACCTGGATCCCCAGGGCGAGTATCAGGTTCAGCTCGACATGGTTGACGAACGGGTGGCGTGGTTCGAGCAGTGCGGGTCCCAAAAACTGACGCTCGACCAGAGATTCGACCTCGGAACGGGCCACCGCCCCGGTTTCCTCTTCGCCACTCTGGCCCTGCTCTCACCCAAAGTGGACGACTCCGAACCGCCGGTGCCCGCGGGCGCCCCGCTCAGCGTCACCCTGGAGCTCCTCAACACCGGCGACACGAAGTGGGTCGCGGGTCCTCCCGGGGTGCGGGGTTCGATCTGCCTTGGCGTCGAGGTTTGTGACGAGCACGGAGCTCTCCTGATCCGCGATCACGAGCGCTTCGCCCTTCCGAACGATGTCCAGGCCGCGGAGCGGATCGAGTTCACGTTCACCTGTCATGCCCCGGCGACCGCGGGCAAACACCGTCTCCGCTTCGATCTCGTCAATGAAGGCATCGACTGGTTCGATCACTACGGTGTAGCACCCGTCTCGTTCGCGGTCGAGACCGTCTAGAGACAAGGCTGTTATGCGTCACCGAAGTTGCACAAGGTGTGACGCCTCGGGACAATGAGGGCGTGGCCGGTCCCGTCGAACCGCGGCCGCTCGCTCATTTCCCCGGACCTTCGCGAAGGCGAGGCAGACGTCGCGAGTGCCCTTCACCGGAAGGGCGAAAATGTAATCGCCCGTTGCTGTTTCGGTATCGCCACCGGAGGGTAGCATGACCATCATGGACAGGGATGGGCCATCGGGGGTGCAAAGGGCCGCCTTGATGGCGATCGCCGTGGTTGTCGCGGGGCAGTTTCTGGGTCGCACCGTTACCCTTGATGCCCGAAGCGACTGGGAACTGTTTGCAACCGGCGTACGACAGTCGGGTCGTGACTCGCCCTGGGCGGGTGAGGGCCACGTTCGATTGAGAGTCCCGGACCTGCGACCCGCGGACACTGTTGTCCTGGAGTTGGCGGCCCGCCCGGTCGTCGGCTCCCTCACCGTCGAAGTCGCCAGAGGACAGAGTCGTTTTGGGCGTTTTGCTGTAGGCACCGCTCCCGTCTCCGTGAGCGTAGGACCCGGTTCGGACTCGGAGATCCTTCTGGATGTCGTTGATGCCGATGACTCGGGGCGGTTTCTCTATCACCTGCTCAAGATCGAAGTCGTGCG
Organism: Vicinamibacteria bacterium; assembly: GCA_031412915.1. GTDB lineage: Bacteria > Acidobacteriota > Vicinamibacteria > Fen-336 > JAGNNV01 > JAGNNV01. The sequence goes on from JANODX010000267.1 coordinate 8,412, forward strand.
AAGCGGAGTCCGAGGATGGCTGGTTCCCCTCCTGCCCGCGCTCGCCAGCGCTTCGGTTTTTCTCGTGGTGTGGGGGCACCGCGGACGATGGCTCGCCCTCCTTTATGCCCTGGGCGTCGCCTTTCTCACCCTCGCTCTGACGATCGACCCTCTGGTGGCGGCCCGAACACCCTCCCTCAAAGGCTGGGCGCAGGGTTGCGCACTGGCCTTGGTCCTGGCGGTGGTTTTGATGGAGCCGCTCCTTCGCCTCCTGCCCAGGATCGCGGTTTCGGCTGGTTTAGTACTCTTTGCCGGGGTCCATAGCCATCTGCCCGGGCTGAACGGGCCCTCTTACTGGCAGTGGACCTGGCAGGAAGCGAACGGCCGGGCTCTCTACTCGAGCCTGGTTCCGGTTCTGCTTTTCTTCTTCCTTGCCCGCGCGGTTCACCAGGCCGGGAAGGTGCGAGTCGGATTTGCACTTGGCCTGGTTTCGGCGTGCGTCCTGCTCACTGAGACCGCAGCGATGTCGGTCCAGCCCTCGGGGCTCGATCGGATGCATGCAGTTATCGCACATCCCATAGTCACGTCGTACTACGCCGACGCACGCGAGTTGGTGACGAAGCCAGACTGGCTCCGTAGGTTTCCGGAATCCCTTGAGGAGACTCTGCAGGGGCACTCGTTGACCAAGCCACCCGGGCCCATCGCCTTTTACGTGGCGCTGATTCGCTTCTTCGGGGATGGGCCGGTCAGCACGACCTTGGCGGCGCTGCTCATCGCCTTCGGTTCCGCCCTCGCTGTCCCGGCGGTCTACTTGCTCGCGACCCAGTTCAACGAGCTTCCGGAAGCGGCGTTCGAGGCCGCCAGTGTGATGGCTCTGGCCCCCGCATTGACGCTGTTCTTTCCTCAGCTCGACCAGGCCTTCCCGCTTGTGACCTGTGCCCTGCTCGCCTCGTGGCACCGAGCCGTTCGTGGTAGTGGAAAGGCGGCCGTGGCTTGCGGGCTCTGCGTCTTCGGGGCGTCGTTCTTCAGCTACAGTTTCCTGGTGCTCGGCGTCGCCGGCCTCGTCATCGCGGCTTCCGATCCACGCCGGGCGTTCCAGGCGGCCCTGCGGGCGGGCGTCGTCGCCGCAATCGCCTATGGAGTTCTGTTCCTGACCACCGGATTCGATCCTGCGGCGACCTTCCGAGCAGCCTTCTCCAATCAGTCAAGACTGGCGGTCGGTCTTGACCGCGCGTGGCTCCCCGCGGTTCTCCTTGATCCCTTCGACTTTGCCATGGGCGCGGGCTGGCTGGCCTTTCTCCTCGCCGCCGTCACAGTCGCGCGGGGGCAAGAGGCCGGTCAGGCCGATAGGCCTGCCACCCTGGCAGTGTTCCAGATCCTGAGTGTGGACCTGTCGGGATTGCTCCGGGTAGAAGCCGCGCGGGTATGGCTTTTTCTGACCCCTCTCGTGGCGATTCCCGCAGGTCGAGAGTTGTCGCGGTGGACGCGGATTGAGCAGAATTGCGTCTACGTCGTGATGGCTCTTCTGTTGGCGACTCTGGCGCAGAACATGAAGTTCAACGGTGCGGGCCCTGGCCTCGGGCCATGATCCGCCTTCAAGGTAGCTGGAACCAGCGAACCGCGGCCGCCCGCTCATTTCCCCGGGCCTTTGAGAAGGCAAGGCAGAGGAGGTTTTCGCCCGGGTTCAGGAGAGCGGACGGCACCGCGAAGTCCGCATCCGTCCAATCCATGGAAATGGCGCGTTCCTGGACTTTGCGACCGTTGGCGGAGAGGCTCATGATCTGCTCGGCTACCATCGATCTTGCGGTCACGGTGAGTCTGAGATCGAAGGGCCTCTCGAAGGGAACCTTCACGCACGCTCCGGATCGGCCGGCGAATCGGAAAGCGCCGAAGTCTTCCCGTTCCATCCTTTCCGACCAGGCTCCAGACAGATACGGGACGGTCGCAAGGGTCAGGTCGATCCGGCCGTCGAATCCCGTGTTCACGTAGAAGTAGCGACCCACGAAAACCATGTAGGCAAGATTCCGCCCGCGAGCGCCCGCGAGTCTCCCGAGCCAGTCTTCACTGGCGCTTCGAAGGGCTCCCGTTTGCCGGGCCGCGAGTTCCTCCAGGGGAGCGACATCGCTGAAGACACCGTGACGGTGCAGCCGCATGAGCCCAAGATTCCAGAGTCCAAGAAGTCCGAGGGCCACCGCCGGGGCGATCAGAGGCCGGCGTTTCAGGACGCGCACGACCTGCTCGATCCCCGCCGCGAGCCCGAGGGTCAAAAGCGGAATCATGAGATCGAAGCGCCGTGCGCCAAACGCATCGGCTCCCGACCAGATCGCGACACTCCCGTTCACCCAGGTCGTGGCCAGGAAGACCGCCGCGGCCGACCAGGCGAAGGCGGCCCGGCGGCGGACCATGCACACCCAGCCCAGGCACCCGAAAGCCGCGGCCGGAGTCCAGGTAAACAACCCTCGGTCGGCCGAGAAGAGGACTTCGACGAAGTGCGGCGAAGTCCAGTCCATGCCGTGAACCTGAGTGGGTGCTGCAAAAGGACTGCCGAACAACACCCACCAGGCCCCTGCTTGTGGAGTGAAGACGAGGGCGCTGGTGAGGATGGTCGCGGGCGTCCACCACCATTGGCCGAGGCGCCTGCGCCAGGCATCAACGAACAGGGGCACGAACATCAAGCCGAGCACCACCGCCTGCCACCGGAAGAGACTGATGACACCGAGCACGGCGGCCAGGGCGATCCACCCTTTCAGGGATGGATCGCGTTCGACCTTGACCCAGACGGCCAGGAACAAGGCGCTGGCCGCGAACACGGGGCCATGAGCCACCGAGGGGACGACGAAAGCATAGTAAGGAAGCGTCGACGTCAACAGTCCGAACAAGACCGCCACGGTTCCCACCCCCCGCGAATAACCCCCGAGACAGGTTCTCCACAAGGCCACCACACCTACCGCGACGGCCGTTCCCGTTCCCGCCGCGGTGGAGAGCAGGTACGGCGCGCTGTAGCCGGTCGCTGGGTATTCTCCAAGGCCCAGCGCCCCCGTTACCCGCACATACAAATGGGCGATCAGAAGGAAGGGCGCCCAGAGAATCGCCGGCCCGATCGAATGCGCGTTGATCGCACGACCGGTCGAGGTGATCTCTGGTGAGTCGACACCGAAAGCCGCCCATTCGTTCTTGAAATCGAAATCGTGATCGAAAGCGACGGAGCGCAGATACATGTAGTAAGGCGTCGCGTCGCAGCACCAGCGCGGCTCGCTCCATGCCGTGATCACAAAGAAGGAGGCGAGCAGAAGGGCCAGGGCGGGGGTGGTGGCCGGCCGACCACCCCCCATCTCTCGCCCCAGCGTAAACAACGCCAGAACGAGCCCGAGTGCGCCGAGACCGAAGGCGCGCGGGTCGATCAATGAGACGAAGGCCAGAGCGACGGGAGTCCCGAGCAGCGCCGCGCGAGCCATACGGCCTGCATCAGGGGTCACGAGGTCAGGCTACTCATCTTGTGAAGGGAGGGCAAGTGACTCCGGGGTCCCGTACGGGCACGCAGAACGGGCGGAAAAGACCCGCTTTCGACGCCTGGGGGACTCGACCACGGGCTGCTGGCCCGAGGCCGCTAAAGCAGGAGGCGAGAGATCGCCTTGTCCCAGGTGTGAGATCGGGCGGTGACGAGAGCCCCGGCTCCAAGCTCGTGGGCGAGCCGCGGGTTTTCGGCCAGGCGCTTCAGGGCCGCGCCGACGGATGGCCCGTCGGGGGCCACCAGAAGACCGTTCTTCTGATCCTCGACGATCTCGGCCGGTCCGCCGGAATCGGTGGCCGTGACCACCGCCTTTCCCGAATTCATCGCTTCGAGGGTCACGAACCCATAGTCCTCGTTCTCCGGAGCGAAGAACACCGCCGCGCAGCGGGCCAGATAGTCGAGCTTGGCCCGGTCCTCGATGGCTCCCACCAGGGTCACGCGATCTTTGAGGCCGCGCCTGGCCACGAGAGCCCGCAGGGCGCCTTCCTCCTCGCCCCGGCCCGCGATCACCGCCCGGAGCCCCGGGGCATGAGCCAGGCCCTCCACGAGGAGGTGCATCCGCTTCAAAGGGTGGAGGCGACTCACCGCGAAGATGAACGGTTCGTAGGCGTCGCACCGATACGGCCGCTCCGGGGCGGGCGGGTGCAGGACGGTTGCGGGAATGTTTCCGAAGCGCAGAAGCCTTTCCTGGATGGTCCGTGACTGCGCGAAGAGCTTCGTCACCCGCCGGGTCAGGAGCCAGCGATCGACAAAGTGGAAGATCGAACGGCGCACTCCCTCCTTCAGAAGCCCGCGCCGGCCCATTCCCCTGGAGAAGCGGGGCCACAGATCGTAGTACTCGCGCATCCGATGGTTGAGCCAGCAGACATGAAGGGGGTGAGAGACAGCGTAGGAGGGAAAGCGGAGGGAAATGACCTGATCGATCGGATGGCCGTCGGCGGTCTCTCCGACATCCGTGAGCCATGTAGCCACATAGGCGCTCGCCTGCCGGCCAAAACGGTTCTGCGGCGTCACCAGAACCTCGGCGATATGTCCGGCCCGGCGCAGCGCCGAAGCAGTTTCTTCGGCGATGACGATGTGCCCCCCGTGGACGAAAAGGGCGCCCGAAGTCACGACGAGAATTCGGCTCATGCCTGGCGCTCTGGCGACAGGTCGTCGCGCCGCCTGATCACCTTCGCGGGCACGCCCGCCGCGATCACCGAATCCGGCAACGACTCGTTCACCACCGCTCCCGCTCCGACCACCACGTTCGAACCAAGAGTCACGCCATCGAGGACTTTGACCCCGGCGCCGAGCCAGGCGTTCCGCCCGATGGTGACGCCCCGCGAGGGCCGCGCCTGGTCGATGATCACGGCGCCCACATCCGAATGGTCGTGCCCGCCGCCCACCACGTAGGTGTAGGCGGCGAATAGGCCGTAGTCGCCGACTTCGACCCGCGACGATGAGAACACCTCGCAGTTGAACCCGATGTTGATGTGGCTGCCGAGGACGATATCGCCGTCCTTGCACGACAGGATGGAGTTGCGGCCGATGAAGCCGTTGTCGCCGATCCGGATTCCCTGATTCGCAATGCCCTTCGCATCGAGAAGCACGTGGTCGTCGATCACGGTTCGGTCGCCAATGTGAATCTTGTGCGGGTGACGCAGGGCCACCCCGGCCCCGAAAACAACCCCACGCCCACAGGACCCGAGCAGGGTCGGATAGGAGATCTTGCGCAGCAGGAGTCCGAGCGCTCCGGGCACCCAGGACGAAACGAGCATGACGAGCTCGAAGTGAACCAGGCGGAAGAAATCGCGCGAGCCGATCACGAGATCCTGATACTTCTCGGAAGACGATCTCTGGTCCTTGATCGCGGCCTGAATCCCCAGATCCTTCATGGACGGGGGCATGGACGGGGGCATGGGCTGGGGGTCGCTCACCGGCGACTCCTGCGCTTCGAAGATCCGCCTCGTTGTCGTACGATCACGGTCCATTCTCTCAAAACCGTCAGCTCAAAGCGGTTCCCGAGCCAAAGACCTCCCGCCACCTCCATTCTTGAACCGCACTCTCCTCCTGGTCATCAAGCTGGTCCTTTCGGTGGGACTGCTCGCCTACCTCCTGCACAGCGTCGATCTCTCCGATGTCCTCCGCCATGTCATCGAAGGCCGGCACTGGCTTTTCGCGGCCGCGATGCTCATCTACGCCATCGTGGTTCTCCTCTCCACCGTACGCTGGAAAATTCTGTTGGAGGCTCTGGGCGGTTCTCCGGGCTTCCTTCAACTCACCCAGTCGTACATGGTGGCCACCTTCTTCAACAACTTTCTTCCGAGCAATGTAGGCGGCGACGTGGTGAGAGTCCGGGACGCGGCTCGCGCCGCCGGCTCGCGCACCGCATCGCTCACCGTGGCCGTGCTGGATCGGGTGGTCGGCTTCGTGGCCCTCTACTTCATCGCCTCCGCGGCATTCCTCTTCGGCGGCTCCCTGGTCCGGGGGCTCGCGGGCGCGCGGGTCATCCTGCTGGGCCTGACCGCGGTCTTCGTGGTCCTGGGAGCCATCTTCCTGCGCTCCGGCATGGTCACGTCGATCGTGGAGCGGCTGGGCCTGCGCCGATTCGCCTGGGCCTACGAGAGGTTCGAGTCGGTGCAAGGCGCGGTAAACGCGTTCCGGGCCAGGAAGATCGCGATCGTCGAAGCCTTCGTTCTCTCGTTGGGCCTGCAGTTGTTGGGCGTGTCGTACTTCTTTATGGTGGCCCGGGCCCTGAAGATTCCCCTGGAGTTCGGGGCCTGCCTCTTGATGGTTCCCCTGTGCACCCTGATCCAGGCCATACCCATCTCCTTCAATGGCTGGGGTCTGCGCGAAGGGGTCTACGTCGTCTACTTCAACCAGGTCGGCCTGCCTCGCGAAAGCGCGCTGGCCTTTTCGATCGTGGCCGCGGGTCTCGTGGTCCTCCTCTCGATCTCCGGGCTGTTCGTCTGGCTGGCCCGGAGATCGCACGCTCACGATCACCCCGCCGAAGCCTCCTGATGTCGGTTCTGAAGCGGTCGGGAGACGCCCTGAAGCTCCTCCTGGATCTCGTCACTCGCGACCCGGCGTTCGTGAGGGGCGGCGCGATCGACCCGCGCGACATTCCCGTCTTCACGTTCCACAGTCTGGAACCTCGTTCCTTCGAGAGGAGGATGCTCTACCTTCGGAACGCCGGGTACCAGGCCATCGGCATGACCCAGTATCTGGAAGTTCTGACCGGCCGGGCCCAGGCCAAGGCGAAGTCGGTGCTGCTCACCATCGACGACGGACGGGCCACCACCTGGACGGTCGCGTACCCGATTCTCAAACGCCTGCAGATGAGAGCCACCGCATTCCTGGTGACGAGCGCGGTCCACGGCTCGGACGAAGTATCGAGGACAGTCGGCGAGGTCGAGCCGTTGGAGTGGGGCCCGCTCGTCGCTCGCGACCATACCCGGGGCCGGCCTTTCGTGACCTGGGGAGAAGTGCGAGCCATGCGAGACGTGATCGACATCGAAAGCCACACTCACCTCCACGCGCTGATCCCGGTGTCAGCCGAAACCGGGGGCGTGATGACCCAGGCGATGCAGTGGGGGTACGGCGAGTTCGACTGCCCCTTCGTCTGGCGAGAGGGCGGGCCGGTTCGAGGTCGGGACGTACCGGTCGGAACACCTCTTCCGGTTTCGGCGCCGCGGCTGTCCGAAAGGCCCGGGTACATCGCCGCCGAAAATCGTTTGGAGACCGAGGCGGAAACCCGGGAGGCGATGCGAGTCGATCTCGAGGAGGCGCGAGGGCTCATCCGGAAGAATGCCGAGATCGAAGCCAAGGCTCTGTGTTACCCGTGGCACGTGTTCTCGGACCTGGCGAAGGAGGTCGCGGCCGAGGTCGGGTACGTCGCCGCCTTTGGCGGCAAGGCGTCCTTGGGCGCCGCCATTTCACGGCCCGGGTCCGATCTTTTCGCCATTGCACGCATAGGAGAGGCCTACGTCGAACGCCTGCCCGGGCCGGGCCGACGGTCGTTGCCCTCGGTACTGCGCGAAAAGCTGCAACGCCGAACCGGTGGGTGAGGCTCTTCGGGGAGCCGGCCAGGGCCGAACGGCTCAAGGGCCGTGATTCGAACGGCTTCGGCGCTGGTTCATAGGCATCATTGCCAGCCGACCCTGGCTGACTAGTATTCTCCTGCCTGAGAAAGCGCCAGATGGTGAAGTCGGAAACCCCAAGCGGAGTGAAGCGGACCCAGCGGAGGTCGCGGGGTTCGAACCTTCTCCTGCTGGCCGGTATCCCCCTGGTCCTCCTGCATGCCGGACTCCTCCTGGAACGGGCGCTGCACCGGGAGACCCTCGACGCGGTGGTGGTCCTCCGTTGGGGGCTCGCCATCGCCCTTCTCGCGGTTCTGAAACGTGTGGCTCCCCGGATTCACTCGCTTCAGTCTCCAACCCTTGGAATCGCGGCGATTCTCATCTTCGCTCTCATTCACGCGCCGGTGGCGGCCCCCGAGCCGAGCCTGCCCCTCGCCGCTACGGGTTGCGGCCTGGCCCTTTCCCTGGCCGTCATCGATCGGTTGCCGGGCACGCTCTCCGTCAACCCTTCGACGGACCTCATGGCTCAGCCGGCGTCGGCGGGGATGAGCCCTCTCGTATCGCGGGAAACGTTGAAGGATCGAGCTCCACCCGCTGCGCGGTGAGCGCTCCTTTTCCCCTCTCCGTCTTCCCCTTCAACCATTCAGCCGCGAGACCACCATGGAATATTCGCCTGTACATCAAGCCGTTCTCTACCTGCCCATCATCTCCACCTTCTGCTGCGTCTTCTTCGCCTACGTCCTCTTCAGCCGCTTTGCCGAAAAGGGCGCCGGCCCGCACCTCTTCTGGTGGGGTGTCGGCATGGTGACCTACGGCATGGGCACGTTCACCGAGGCCTTCACCAGTCTGGTGGGATGGAACGAGACGGTGTTCCGCTTCTGGTATGTGGCCGGCGCTTTCCTCGGCGGCTACCCGCTCGCTCAGGGTTCGGCGTATCTGCATCTTGGTCGCAAGGCCGCCAACCGCTGGGCCTACTTCTGGGTGTCGGTGATCGCGATCGCGTCGGTCTTTGTGTTCCTGGCGCCGATCGACGCATCCCTGGCCGAGGCGCACCGGCTCTCCGGGAACGTCATTCAGTGGAAGGCGGTGCGGCTGGTGAGTCCCTTCATCAACACCTGGGCCATGATCTTCCTGGTCGGCGGAGCGGTGGTTTCGGCTCACCGCTTCAAGAAGGACGCGCGCTTCAAGGGCCGCTTCGTCGGCAACGTTCTGATCGCGGTAGGCGGCCTTCTGCCCGGTATCGGGGGCTCGTTGACGCGCGCGGGCTATGTGGAAGCTCTCTACATCACCGAACTCATGGGCCTTATCCTCATCTACCTGGGTTATCGCTCGTGCCTCGCTGCCCCCGCGGTTGAACCGGTGGCGCGACCGGTCGCGGTCATAGCCTAGACCCTCGCTCTTCGTGCCTGGTGTTATTTCAGTTACAGGAGACTAGAGCCAGCCGTTCTCGCGATACCAGCGCGCGGTCCGGGCGATCCCCTCGGTCACATCCACCTTGGGCTCGTAGCCGAGAAGCCGGCGCGCCTTCTCGATGGAGAACGATCGGTTCTTGACCCAGAAGTCGACGCGGCGGCGATGGATCGGCGGTTCCAGGCCGAGGGGCACGCAGAGCGCCTCCACGACGTCGCCCAGACGTTGAACGGGCCAGGCTGGGAGGCGGAACGGCCACACCGAGCCGCCCGTGGCCTGCGCCACTTCGCGAGCCAGGTCGTTTTGGGAAATCGAACGCGGCCCCCCGATGATGAAGGTCTCGCCCGCCGCTTCCGGACGCGTGAGGGCGAGCAGAAAACCGTCAACCAGATCGTCAATGTAGACGAGGTGATAGTGCGGCGTCCCATCGCCCACCACGGCATAGCGACCGCGCGCGATGCTCCTGAAGACCTTCAACAACCGCGTCTCTCCGGGCCCGAAGATGGCAGCGGGTCGGACGATTGCAACTTCGAGGCCGCGGCTTCGGCCGAACTCCCGGGCCAAGGCCTCCGCTTCGGCCTTGGTCGCCTGATAGATGTCGCTCGGCGCTATGGGCGCGTTCTCGTCCGCGGGCGGGTTCTTCACGTCCCCGTGGACGCCCACCGTCGATGTGTGAACGAACCGCCGCACTCCCGCCGCCGCCGACGCCTCGAGAAGTTTCCGCGTGCCCAGGACATTGACTTCCCGGTAGTAGGAATCCTTATGGCCCGCGGTTCGATAAACCGCCGCCACATGCATGACCGCATCGCAACCGGCGACGAGGCGCTGCGCGTCCTCTGCGCTCCCCAGGACACCGCGCACGATCTCGACCCGATTCGACGTCAACGCGGACGTTACCGAGCCTGCGCGCACCAGAGCTATCACGGAATCCCCGCGGGCCAGCAGGCGCTCGAGGAGCCGGCCGCCGGTGTATCCGGACGCCCCGGTGAGCGCGATCTTCACGCGGCCGTCCTCGGAGCGGTCAGCGAACGGAACAGCTCCGCATATCGCGCGACCGTGGTGGGAAGGGCGAATTTCTGATCGGCGCGCGTCCGCGCGGCGATCGCGAAGCGCTGTCTCAACTCGGAATCGAAGATGAGGGTGCGAAGACTCCCGGCCAGAGGACCCGCCTCGCCGGGAGGGACAAGAATCCCGGTGACCCCGTCCTCGATAATGTCGGGCACGCCTCCGGTTCGAGAGGCCACCGCGGGGAGGCCGCAGGCCTGCGCTTCCACCGCGGACATACCCAGCGCCTCGTCCTTGGTCGGAAAGACGAAGATGTCCGACGCCTGGAGGTAAGCGGCCACGTTTTCGACCCGGCCGGTGAAAGTCACTCGTCCCTGGAGCGCCGCAGTCTCGGCTTCCTTCCGAAGTCTCTGTTCGATCGAGATGACCTGACCCGAGCCCGAGCCCACGAGCACGAGGTGGAGGGCGGGAATGTCGGCGAGCGACCGCAGGGCGATAAAGAGGGTTTCGAGACCCTTGCCCTCGATCAGCCGTCCGGTATACGTGACGAGCACCTTGTCCGACGGCAGGCCGAGCGCGCGTCGGCGAGCCGCCTTCTCCTCCGCGGCAACCGGCGTGTATTCGGACATGTCGATGCCATGCGGGATCAGATGAACCTTGCCGGCGGGGAACCCCGCCTCCACGGCTTCGCGGGCGATGGCCTCTGAGATGGCGACCACCGCGCCGGCGCCGCGGAGCATGACGTTCCTCGCCCAAGCGGTGGAGAACGCGATCGAGCGTTCAAAGCTGCGCGGCTTCCGGCCCCACAAGGCCAGCGAGCCGTCCAGCTCACCGTTGAGTTCAGGCCGAAGAACCAGAGCGCAGCGCGTGCCCGCAACCGCCAGCCTCGCGGGGAGAGCCAGGACCCTTGTCCCTCCATTCATGAGGACGTCGCTTTCGCGCGCCAGCTTTCGCGCCATGCTCAGGGCGCCCGGAACCATCGCGAACTTCTTTCCGCGTCCCTGGCCGGCCGGACCCACCCGGTGGATGGTCACTCCCCCATCGACCTCGAGGGTCGGGAGGTCCTCGCTCGATCGGCGCGTGACCACGTCGACCGTGAAGCCCTGGGCCACCAGGCCTCGGGCCAGGGACCGCGTGTGCTTCTCTCCTCCGCCCAGAACCGGATGGTACGTCTCCGCCATCAGGAGGATGCGCGGTTCGACCGTCACTCGTCGGTCTTGAGGACGTAGATCGGCTTGTTCTGGCTCTCATGGTACGTGCGCATGAGGAGCTCCGCCATCAGGCCGAAGTTCACGAGCAGGATGCCGGTGAGGAACGACAGGCCGCCGAAGAAGAGCAGCGGCCTTGAGCCGATCGCCTGGTCGGCGAAGAGACGGATGAAGGCGAGATACGTGAGGATGCCGAATCCCACGACCCCGAAGAGCAGGCCGAACAGACCGAACAGGTGGGCCGGCCGGGTGCCATAGGTCATGAAGAACTTGACCGTGAAGAGGTCGAGGAGGACGCGGGTGGTCCGGCCGATGCCGTACTTGCTCACCCCGCGGGTGCGCGGCCGGTGATGGACCACCACCTCGGCCACGCGCACGCCCATCGACGAGGCCACCGCGGGAATGAAGCGATGCATTTCGCCGTAGAGACGGATGCCCTTCACCACGTCGGCGCGGATCGCCTTGAGCGAGCAGCCGTAGTCGTGAATCTCGACCCCGGTCGCCCACGAGATCAGCCGGTTCGCGAAGAAGGACGGGATCCTCTTCGACCAAGGATCGCGACGCTTCTGGCGCCAGCCGCAGACGATGTCGTAGCCCTCTCCCTCGTCGAGCTTCCTGAGCAGGAGACCGATGTCTTCAGGATCGTTCTGCAGGTCGCCGTCGGACGTCACCACCACGCGGCCGAGGGCGTGATCGAACCCCGCCGAAAAGGCCGCGGTCTGGCCGAAGTTGCGCCGAAGCCGCAAGACGCGAAGGGCCGGGTCCGCCCGAGCGAGTTCCTGCGCGCGCGCGCCCGTTCCGTCCTTGGAACCGTCGTCGACCAGGATGACCTCGTACGGGCGGCCCAGGGGATCGAGAGCCTTCTTCAACTCGCGGCAGAGATCCGCGACATTCTCGACCTCGTTGAAGAGAGGAATGACGACGGAAATCTCGGGGGTCTGGCTCAAGGGCGCCTTAGTAGAGTTTGAGATTCATGTTGTCGGCCGCGATGTCGGTGAGGTCGACCACCGCGGCGGCGCCCACTCCCATGGTGATGGCGATGGTCTCGGAGATCTCTTCCCGGGTCGCGCCGTACTTGATGGCCTTCTTGATGTGACCCTCGATGCAGCCCTGGCACTTGAAGGCCAGGCTCGCGGCGATGGCCACGAACTCCTTGGTTTTGCGATCGAGAGCGGACGGCTTGTAGGTCTCTTTGTAGAAGTGGAAGTAGGCCTGACGGAAACGGGGGTCGACCATGGTGTACGAACCGCTGGCCGGCTGGGGCGCGCCGCCCTCGTCGTCTGCGGGAAAAGGTTGGTGCGGGGCTTTCTCGTCACTCACTTGCTGGTCCTTTCCAGAACTGATGGTACGGCATGGTGCGCCGTGGCCGCGACTTTACCCGCCGTGGCTTCGAGGGGAAGGGGGGCCGCCTCATCGAGAAGCGTCCTCACCGCGGCTTCGTAGGCCTCGCGGGCGTCGCGCCAGGCCCCGCCATGGCTCTTGCTTTCGGTCAAAAGCAGATGGGACTTGGGGCCCGCGAGTTTCGACATCTCCTCGGCGATGACGAACGGTATGCGCACGTCTCCCCGGTTCGCCACGAAGAGCGAAGGCCGTCCCGCCACCTTCGAGGCCGCCGCCCGCACATCCACATCCTGCGGATCGAACCCTCCGCGCTGCTTCATCCAGAAAAGGACGATTTCGGCGAACGGCCATTGAGGAACGATCTTCAGAATCGGAATCCCGCGGAAGCGAAAACCGCGAGCCAGACGAAGATGATGGCGAACAGTGTTGGGGAGGGTGTCGTAGCTGCTGTCCGTGATGAGCCCGGCAACGCGCGGGTCGTCGGCCGCTTCCAGAGTCACGGTGGCCCCACCGAGGGACACGCCCCAAAGCACCACGGGCAACGGGTCTTTCGAAAGGGCGAAGTCGACCGCGGCTCGAACATCCAACTTCTCGGTGAGACCGAAAGTCGTGGGGCGCGCCTCCGAGGCGCCGTGATGGCGCAGGTCGATCAAGAGGCAGTTGAAGCCCCAGGCCAGCAGGGGCTCGACTTTCTTCGCCATTTCGATCCGGGTGCGGTTGAGGCCGTGAACGAGAATCACCGTCCCCCGGGGATGGGCGGCGGGGATCCACCAACCGGAGAGGCTTACCCCGTCGCTGGTCTTGAGGGTGACGTCCTCGCGCGGGACTTTGAAGGAGGTCTTGACGAACTCCGTGTTTTCCCGGTCGGGAAGCGTGAACCCCCTGACCACCACGCGATCCACCATCGCGTAGGGCAGGAAACCGAAGACAAAGAACGTGCCCGCCAGAAACAACAGGATCAGAAGGCGCTTCACCCACCGCCATTTTCGTGGGGGAACGGGCTTCGGTCCGGCGCCCGGCGGGTCTTCTCGTTGGAATTCCAAGCCCGCGGAGTTTAGCCCTCGGACCCCCCGGTGGCTACAATCGCCTCTCCATGCCGAACTCGAGCGCAGGCCACTCCTCAACGGCAGCCGAAGCCTTGCATGCCGCCGCCCTCGCCGCGGCGGCCCTCGGGCTCATTCTGGGCCTCTACGCCCGTAACCCCACCTGGGTGAATCTGGGCGTCTCCCTTATTCTCCTCCTGCCCCCCTTGAGGCTCGCCACCACCATATCTCGCGAGGCCCACGCCGGGCGGTATCGCATCGCGGCCATGGGAACACTGGTCCTGGCCTTCCTCCTTGTTTCCCGACGCATTTCCTGAGCGCTCACGCACTATGTCTTCACAGCCAAACCCCGTCCCGCCGGCCGCACGCGCGCGCCGGATTTTCGTCGATGGTCCGCGGGGGGTCCGCGTTCCCTTCCGCGAAGTCACTCCCCATCCCACGAGGGACCGCCTGGGCCGCGCCGAGGAGAACGAGACGGTTCGTCTCTATGACGCCAGCGGCCCCTGGGGCGACCCGGCATTCAAGGGAGACGTTCGCGAAGGCCTGCCCACGTATCGCCGTCACTGGATCCTCGAACGCAGCGACGTCCAGGAGATCGACGGTCGGACCACCCGGCCGGAGGACAACGGCTATCGCAATTCGGTCGAAGAGCAGGCGCGTCTCGAGAAGCTGAAGGCCGAGGGCAAGCTCGAGTTCTTCCCAAGGACGCCGCGACGCGTGCTGCGCGCCAAGCCCGGAGCCCGGGTCACGCAGATGCACTACGCCAGGAAGGGCATCGTGACCCCCGAGATGGAGTTCGTCGCCCTCCGCGAGAACATGGGCCGCCCCGACGCCTTCGAACCCTCGAAGGACCGCAGCAACATCCGCTTCCAGCATCCGGGCGAGTCCTTCGGCGCCTCCATCCCCGATCACGTGACGCCGGAGTTCGTACGCGACGAGATCGCGCGCGGTCGCGCCTACATCCCCAACAACATCAATCACCCCGAGAGCGAGCCGATGGCCATCGGCCGCAACTTCCTGGTGAAGATCAACGCTAATCTCGGCAACTCCGCCATCGCCTCGTCGATCGAAGAAGAGGTGGAGAAGATGCGCTGGTCCACGAAGTGGGGCGCCGATACGGTCATGGATCTTTCCACCGGAAAGAACATCCACGCCACCCGCGAATGGATCATCCGCAACGCCGCGGTTCCCGTGGGCACCGTTCCCATCTATCAGGCCCTCGAGAAGGTGAACGGCAAGGCCGAGGAACTCACCTGGGAGATCTACCGGGACACTCTGCTCGAGCAGTGCGAGCAGGGCGTCGACTACTTCACCATTCACGCCGGGGTCCGGCTTCCCTACATCCCCCTCACCGCGAAGCGGACCACCGGCATCGTTTCGCGCGGCGGCTCCATCCTCGCCAAGTGGTGCCTGGCCCACCATCAGGAAAGCTTCCTCTACACGCACTTCCGCGAGATCTGCGAACTGCTCGGGCAGTACGACGTGAGCTTCTCCCTCGGCGATGGTCTGCGCCCCGGTTCCATCGCCGACGCGAACGACGAAGCTCAGTTCGCGGAGCTCGAAACCCTGGGCGAGCTCACCAAGATCGCCTGGGAGCACGACTGCCAGGTCATGATCGAAGGCCCCGGCCACGTGCCCATGCATCTCATCAAAGAGAACATGGATCGGCAGCTCGCGGTCTGCCACGAGGCGCCCTTCTATACGCTCGGCCCGCTCACCACCGACGTGGCTCCGGGCTACGACCACATCACGTCGGCCATTGGCGCCGCCATGATCGGCTGGTACGGCACGGCCATGCTCTGCTACGTGACGCCGAAGGAACATCTCGGCCTGCCCGATCGGCAGGACGTGAAGGACGGGGTCATCGCCTACAAGATCGCCGCCCACGCCGCCGATCTCGCGAAAGGCCATCCCGGCGCGCAACTCTGGGACAACGCGCTATCGAAGGCGAGATTCGAGTTCCGCTGGGAGGATCAGTTCGATCTCGGCCTGGACCCGGAGACGGCGCGCCTCTATCACGATGAAACCCTCCCCGCCGAAGGGGCCAAGACCGCGCACTTCTGCTCGATGTGCGGGCCCCATTTCTGCTCGATGAAGATCACCCAGGATGTGCGCGACTACGCCGCGAGGCAGGGCCTCGAAGCGGAAGCCGCGCTCGCCGCGGGCATGGCCGAGAAGTCGAAGGAGTTCGCAGAGGTCGGCGCCGAGGTCTACGTGAAGAGCTGACGCGACCAGTCGTACTCGTGACCGTGGACGTACTCGTCCGTAACTGCCTCACCGACCTCCCGACCTGAACGCAGCGACCACGAGACTCCCCCTCTGGGCCTTCGATCACGTTCACGAGAACACCGGACTTCCGGTTCGTCCATGTTCCGCCAAAGTGCGGGTTGGCGTGCCCTCACGCCGGTTCGCGGTCGTTCTTGACCATTCGCAGCGTCGCGCGGACTTCACTTTGCCGCTGTCCAAGCTTGTAGATCTTCGTGAGTTCAGCGGGGCTGGCAGCGAGCATTCGCGATAGCTCGTCAAGACCGTAGCCGAACTGCTCGCGGTGTAGATCCAGCATTTCCTGAAGAACCGTCGGCAACTCTGGCGCAAGGTCCAGTTCGGCGGGTTCCCGGCGCTTGAATCCGTTGGCGTTCATTTGGATCCACAGAAACTGAGCGGACCTTGGCGACACCTTTTTCAGTTCGGTAGCCCGATACAGCAACGCTGACATCGACACGCGCCAATATGGCTTGAGCTTCGCGAGTCGCTCCAGACTCACACCATCGAGATGAGGTGCCACATCCCGTTCTGGCATCAGGAACTCTGCGGCGAATTGGTTGGCTTCGACTTCCATATTCCCGTTCGGCACGTCATGCATCACGAGGTGCCCGAGTTCGTGGCAGAGAGACAGCCGCTCCCTGTCCGTCGGCAGCCCCTCATTAAGGAAGAACAAGGGCGGCAGGCCGGGAACCCACCGGCTAATGGCGTCAACCTGCGGCGTGCCGAATGGATAGCGGACTACGATTCCGCCGGCGTCCTCAATGACTCGAACGACGTTGGCAATCGGCCCCTGTGGCAGTTGCCATGCTGCGCGCACAGCCCTTGCTACCTCTTGTGGGCCACCGGCGAACGCGGCCATTTCAAGCGGACGAATCTTCAACTCTGGGAGTTCGACGGCCCGAAGGAGCCGCGCGATGTGCATCCGAATGATGTTGACTTGAGCGTGAACGCGCCCCAACATCTTCACGCCAACATCCTGCTTTCGCCGATGGAAGAACTCGCTCAGGCCTGGGCCGAACACAGGGTCGACTTGGGCGAAGAAGTGTTCCGGAAACTCTAGCTCCGTCGCGAGCTTTGCAAGCATCGCATCGGTTGGATCCTTGAAGCCCGCCTCGACCTTCGACAGCATTCCTTGCGAAACACCGAGCGCGCGGGCGAGTTCAGTTTGCGTCAACCCGCGCGCCTCGCGCGCCAAGGTGACCATCGCCGCGTTTACGTTTCTGTCCTTCGAGAGAGACATTACTTCTCGCCAGCCTTGGGAAGCGCTTGCTTCTTGGGCTGGACAAGCGGTTTCTTCGGAGCGTCTGGCTGGGTGGCCGCCGGGATCACCGGAAGGGTGGCCGCTGAAGTGGCTCGCATCTCGTAAACCCAAGCGTGTCTCCTCAACCCAGTCGGGCAGGTAACCCAGACCGCGGAGTTGAGAAGTTCGATGCTGTCTGGTACGTAGCCTAGATGCAGGTTGACCAGGGTGTTGTCGAAGAGCGCCCCGACCTTTTGCCGTAGGAAGTCGAACACCGCCTGAGTCGGAAAACTGGAGGACATGAGATTCGGCGTGAGCTTCTTCAGCTTGATGCGATATTGGCCAAGAGCAAGCAGAAACAAGTTCCCTTTTTGCCGGTAATTCTTTGGGAAGCGCTTCTTGGCGGCTTCGACCAGGCAGTCGTGGATGTTGTTTCTCTCGGTCCGGACGGTCATTCCAGCGCGAAGGGCCCCAAACCTTGTCTGGAAGAGGGCTAGTCCCTCTCGAATCACAGACAAAAGGTCACCCTCGAACGCCTTGAGATCATCTGGAAGTGCTTCTTGTTGCATCACGGCCTCGCTTTCAGCGCAAGTCTAGAGGCCGTGCCGGTTCGACGCAAGTATTATCCCAGAATTATTACCTTATCTAATCTGATCCATAATTAGGACTTACAAGATCGGCGAGGGAGTCATGTCTGAGGAGTCCTGCGATCCTACATAGCGCTGGTGCCCGGGGGTATAATTCCGATGCCGTGAGCGAAACTCGGCCGCGTGCCGTGTGAACCTTCGGGGTTCCTATACTCACGGCTTTTCCTTTTCTGGCGTACCGAAACGAGCGGCAACGGTCAGTTCCCGCTGGCGCGTGAAGAACGTCCCCTGAGGTGGCCCAAAGCTGAGGTCGTGAACCTCAGCCACCTGTTCCCTCAGGACGCCGAAGAATCTCTCACCTCGTAGGGATTCTCCCGACCGCGCGTCCACGCGAGGCTCATACAGGCGCTGGAGCGCCCAGAGGAAGTAGTCGACGGCCTGAAGCGCGACGACCTCTTTGGGCGTAGCGACCCGCAAATTCCAGGGCCCCCGGTCAAAACCGTATTGAGACTGGAACTCCTTCTCCGCGTGGGTGAGAGCAGCTTGAATCGCAGCGTTTCGATCACTCGACCCACGCCGTGAGACGGTGACGTGATTTTCGTCCGCAATACGATGGAACTTCCTGAACAGCTCGTGCATCAGACGATCGTAGAGATCGTTCGCGCCATACCGATACCCCAGCTCAGCCGCGTTCCGACGCTGAATCTCTTCGGCCAGCGCGATCTTGTCTATGACGACCGCGTGGAAACGGAGCCGTGCGCCTTCGGCGGCCAGCAAGTCGAGTACCTGGAGGCGGACTTCGGCCAGGTCGTCCTTGGCGTGAAAGGCGACGGCCGTTCTCCTCCGCGCAGGGTCGAAGGACGGAACGCCGCGGAAGTATGGATTCGCGGCGAGCTTCTCGCGCAGCACGACGAGCTTTCGCGACAGCTCAACCGGTTCTTCGACTTCCAGCTTCCCAAGGATGAAGAAGCGCGAGCAGCCCTCCGTGCCAGCGATGACTTTTCCTCGCCGTTGAAACACATCAGGGTCGCCCGCCTCATCAACAAAGAGGTGGACGCGTTCGTTCGATGCGTCGGGCATGGCCGGTTTTAGCCGCGGTCTGTGGTCCCGGCCTTGCCCAGGACTTCGATGAACTCCGCGATGACTGTGAGGTCACCCTCTCCGCCGGTGAGCTCAATCGCATCGAAGTCGCGGTTGGCGGGCTTCAGCTTGATCCGCGCGTGGCGCCAGGATTCTTCATCTGGTACCTTCTCGCTCTCGTAGCGCTTGACCGTGTAGCGCTCGCCCGTCTCAGGATCCTTCTTGTCGCGAAGCCGGACAAGAACCGTCTTACCTTGCCGCGTGCCCTCGACAGGCGCAGCGAAAAGGCAGACTGCACCGTCGGGGATCGCAGGCTCCATGGACTTGCCAACGATCTGGGCGACAAACATTCCACGACGTAAGCCATGACGGGCCTCGACGGCGACCCACTCGAAATCATCGTCGTCGATGTGCTGGGGATCGCTGAAGGCTCCGGCGGCAGCTTTGAGTGGGACGAGCGGCAGGTAGGTGACGTAGCGTTCTTCCGGCCTCGGCTGGGGGACCCGACGAAGGAACGGGACGGTCTCGGTCGCCCTGGCCTTCACCTTGTGCGGCTGGAATGCGCCCGGCCAGCCACCGTGCGATTCAATGACCCCGTCGATCTCCTTCATCAAGCCAAGGGTTCCGGCGAGGGCCACGACGACCTTCTGGTAGTGGCCGATGTCGCCGTTCGAAAGCGCGCGCCCCCTGCGGTCCTTGACCCATTTCTCGCAGACCTGGTAGCCGCCAATGTGGAAGTTCCAAACCTCCTCGCCCACGCCGCGGAAGCCCCGAGTCTTAGCCTTATCGATCCAGACGGTGTTGTTCGACCAAGAGATCTTTTCGACTTCGGCGTTTGGGCCGCCAATGAACTCCGTTGTGAGCTGAGTGAGCTTGGGCGATTCCAGGAGGTGGAGGGCAGTGAGTTCGCCGCCGAATCGTGCCAACGCGCTGAATAGCCCTGGGTTCCCAGTCAATGGCACGCGCGGAAAATCTTTCTTCAGGAACTCAGCGTAGCGACTCCGGTAAGCGGGACTGTAGAACACAGCGTAGGCGTAGTAAAAGATATCTTCGGCTGTCAGGTCGGAGGGAAGTCCGTACGGCTCGGACTGGTGGACCCCAAGTCTTGCCGATAGTTCTCTCAGGAAGGCATGCGAGAAGTTGGGCCTGCGCGGTGCCGAGAGCTTTAGGCCGTCCTCGTCGGCATACAGGTACAGCGGGAAGGAAGAACTCGCGTCGTAAACAGCGGCAATCTTTCTCTCGGGGATGTCCTTGGCGCAGAGTGCAGCAAAATCCTCTTTGGACTGCCGGTTCGCGAGGAGACAGAGGTTCCGATGTAGCAGGTGACCCAGAACCTCCGGGCGCGGCCAGTCCACCATCCGCTTGTCATAGAGAATCACGCGGCGATCGAACGGGCGATAGAGGCACGGACGAATCCGCTCTCGCCAGTTCGCGTCACCCTGTAGTTGTCGCCGTGCCTTCGACAACGACCACTGTCTCGTATCACCAGCCTCGTAATCGGCAACGATCTTGTCAGGGAAGAACTCGCTGCGCACACTGGCGTCGGACCGCTGCGGGGAGATGAAACTCGCGATCCTGCCCTCCAATTCGCGCTGGTCAAAACCGACAACGAGGTGATCGCGCGAAGTTTGGAAGCCTAGGCCGAAGCAGGGCATCGCTTCCGTCACCTTGAACCCAGCATCGTATTCCTCGCGGTACTTCGTGCTCTGCGGTTGAAAAAAATAGAACGGCGAGCAAGGCGTAAGTCTCGCGAAACCAGAGCTCCCCACGGAGTTCTTGGCAAGCCACGAATACTTCACTTCACGCGTACCCCAAAGTTCGGCGTGCGCAACCCCAGAGTTGGCACCCCCCCGCGTAGCGAGGCAGATGGCGACGCCTTGCTTGATGTCGAACACGGGCTTATCCCCGGAGCCATCGGGAGATCGCTCCTTCTTGTTTGCGTTGCCATGAAGATCGAGCACGCAAAGGCGCTGAAATGTACGCATGAGGCTTTGCCGCATCCCGCGGAAGGTCGGGTTGTCGAGGTAGCCGTGGTTCGTGATATAGCCAAGGACGCCGACGGTTGTGAGGTCGATCATCGACTGTGCCTTGCGTATGAACTTCACGTAGTCGTCTTGCAGCCAGAGCTTGCGCTCGTTGAGGGCAGCACCATCCACAACTCTGTAGGCGTCCACTGCCTTCTGCGCCGACTCAGACATATTCGACGAGATGCCGGCATACGGCGGATTGCCGATCACAACCGTAAAACACTGTCTTCTCTTGATGTCGTTGACCGCCTCCGCCTCGTGCGCCAACGCCATGAGGCCCAAGCCAGCCAGCTTCCTCTCCGAAGGCGGTTCAAGAGCATTCGTCAGAAAGACATGCACAACCGCCGGCGTTCCGAACGTGTAGCCCGTCTCGGCGAGCTTTAAGCCGATTTTCAGGTGCGCGATCGCGTAGGGCGCCATCAGCAACTCATAGCCGTAGAGCCGCGGCAGGAGGTGCTCGGGCACGTAGGCGTTCCAGAGTTCTGCGCGAGCCTCCGGCCCATGCCCTTCGCGCGTCCATCTGGCCACCAGGGTTCGATGAATAACTTCGATCACTTCGACGAGAAACGTGGCCGTCCCGGTTGCCGGATCGAGGATTGTCACGAAGCGATCGCTTGGCTTAGCGCTTGCGGGAATTATGAGGCCCTTGTTGCGAGCAGCCACTTCAGCCCATGTCGCTGTGTCAGCCAGACCGTCGGTAAGCCCGAACTCAGTTTGAAGGAGCTCGTGAACACTCCTGACGATATAAGAGACCACTTCCTTCGGCGTGTAGAAGACGCCCCGATCGATCTTGAGCTTCTTGTCGTATTCCGTAAGGAAGTGCTCGTAGAAGTAAATGACCGGGTCCTCAGATTCAGTCTTGTTGCCAAAGTCGGCAAAAATGGCGCGAAGATCGGTTTCGTCCGAGTTTAGGAACTCGACAACTTCGTGCAATCCCAGGTCGTCGTAGTCAAGTCCTCCCTTTCTCCCCCCGCGCTTTAGAAGTTCACTCAGCATCTCCTTTAAGAAGGGGCTCGTGAGCGGTACTTCCGACACCAGATGATCGGCTGTGACAGTTCCTTGCTGGCCTGCTTGGGTCCGCGATATGGCGACGCTCAATAGTCCGTACGTGACCGTCTGAGCGTAGGTGTCGGCGAAGTCATCCTCTTCCAGGTCATGGAGGAGCGACGTCCGGAAGGCTTCCAATAGAACGTGATGGGGACCTTTGTCAGTTTCGGCCGAGAGCCCGTCCAGTAGTTTTTGCCGGATGCGCCGCGCGAAGCCTGCGAGCACCTCAGCCATATGGTCCGACGTCTTGATCACGTGTTCCGGGCGGTACCGGAAAGCCGAGGACCAGCGTTCGCGCCACGCCTTCGTGCTCTCCGTAGCCCCGGGCCAGGCCAGTTGGCGCTTGAGGGTGTCGTTCAAGCGCGCGAGCTTCGAGGGTGTGTCGTTGTCGTCCCAGGCAAGCACCCGGAGCACTGGTCCTCCCCCGTTTTCTTCGTGGAAGTGTCCGAATGCGATTTCCCTCTTGCCGCGTGCCTCATCTCCGTAGGCCGAAATGAAGAGGAGGTCTTCGCGGTGCCATGCCGCGGCCTTGCTTCGCTCGGATGACGTGCGCTTCTTGATGACCAGACTTCGCAGGATGCGGTGAAGCACCGTCACAGGCAGTTTCTTCTTCGGAAACTCGACAAAGAAGATGCCCCAAGGCTGGCCCGTCTTGAGAGGACGAAGCTGCCGGATCCTCGTACCCGCAGCGATCGCCTCATCCTTGAGGCCTAACTCGTGCGGCGAGTATTCGAAGGTCAGATTGTCGCCAAAGTTCTCGTCTCCGAGCGGCCAATGCAGCTCGTCTTTGAGATACGCGATCAGGTCCTCGAACTTTCGGACGGCGCGAAGGCGGTCGGGCGAAGAAGGAGCCATTGGCTGAAGGTCAGGGGTGGGGCTCGCGGGCCCGCTAGTTGAGTTCCATCCAGCACTTTAGGATCGGGGCGACGCCAAGCGGCGCTTGGCGCGCTTTCAGGTCCTCATTCACCAGTTGCTTCTCGACCCTCTTGCGCAGCTCCGCAAGATCAGTGGCCGGGAGTGCGGTCTGGCGGGGCGTCTCCGGGGCGGAACGAATCAGGCTCGCGATGGCGCCAGGCTCCGCCAGCGGCCGGTCGTTGCCGAGGTCAAAGCACATCCAGCGAGTTTCGCCGGCGGCTTCCGTCCATTGGCGGGCGGTGTCCTCCGAGTCCACCGAGCGGTCATGCCCGGGAATGCGATAGCAGAAGAAGACGCTCTTTGTGCCGGGCGACAGGTGGGCCTTGCCGGAGAACGCCTTGAGTGGTAGCGAATCGAGCAGCTTCACCGCTTCGGGATGGTCCTTCAAGAGCTGGTTGTACTCAAGTCGCAGCGCCTCATCCTGCGAAAGGTGGCCCTCGCACTGCTCGTTCATCTCCTGGATGGGGTCGAACTCGTCGTCCGGGGTTAGCAGCTTGCGCCCCTCGATGCCGAACGTGCGAGAAATGACCAGCGTCTTGCTGGCGACGCGCTTGAATAGCCGGAGGAGTTGGTCCAATTCGGCTGGGGGGAGAAAGTTCCAGTATTGGACGTGACCGCGCAGGGCGCTTTGCCCGGGGCGGTCCTTGAGGATCTGCGCTTCGATCTCCCGGTTCATCCGCCGATCGACGCGGCCAACGCGCTGCATCAAGCGAACCGGGTTCCAGTGGATGTCGTAGTTGATAAGGCGCGTGGCGTCCTGAAGGTTGAGGCCTTCGGAGAGGACATCGGTTGACACCAGGACCCTGATCTCCTTCTGCCCCGAGTCGGCGAGCGCCTGGGGCGTCGTTCCGTTGTAATACGGGGAGAAGCGCCGAATGGTCGCGCTCCGGTCTTGCTGCGAGGTGTTGCCGTCGATGCGGTGGACTCCCTCGATGCCCGCCTCCTTGAGCTCGCGCTCGACATAGCGCGCGGTCTCGGCGAACTCGGTGAAGATGATGACCTTCTCCTTCTTGAGGACCTTGTCGGTCTTCAATAGCCGGGTCAGTGCTTTCAGTTTGTCGTCTTTCTTCGGACCAATTTCCTGAGCAAGGTCAAGGAACTCGATCACTTGGTTCAAGTCATCGAAGGTGTCATCGAGCATGCGGTCAACGGCGTACTGCTCGGGATCCAGAACTTCAACAGACTCCATCTGCGCTCCCAGAACGTCCTCGACGGTGTCCTCCCCATCTTCCTCGGGCCAGAGTTGTTTCGTGATCTGGTAGGCGAGGCCAATCTTCTCCGCGTTGGTCTGCTTCCACCGGTCGAGCCTTCGCTTGTCATGAGCAGACGTGGCGTGCACGGTGACCCAAGCAAGTAGCTTGAGCATCAGCCGCCAGCAAGATCGCTCGAAGGCGACCGCCGAGCTCTCGAACCGCTTGAGGAAGAGCGTTCGGATGAGGGTGACTACCTGCTTCTGACGGCCCGCCTCCCAGGCCTGTGGCGCCTTCGCGTCTAGATCAGTAGCGCCTTTTTGATAGGCCAGGGGGTAGTAGACGCTGAGGACGAACAGCGGACTGTCCTTCTGAAAAGCCTTCTCGACGCTCTTCAGCAGACGTCCGTAGGTGGCCTTTAGGTCGTAGGGTTCCACCTGGGGCGGTTCACGATCCGGGAATATTGCCAGGCCGCCGGTCTCCTGTTGCTGGCTTTCCTTCACATAGGCTCGGCTGCGCTGTACGACGAGCGCAGCAAATACGCGTTCTCGTCTCAGCGCTTCTTCGGCTTGGAGGATCTCACTGCCGGTCTCGAAGTCGATCTCCTTCTGTTGACCCAGCAGACCCAGGACGCGCTTCTCAAAATGAACGAAGTAGGCCCGCAAGTTCTGGATGCCGAGCGAGGTCGCAAAGTGGTCTTCGCGGGCGTTGGTAAACAGCTCGATGAGGTGCCGAAAGTCGTGGACGGAGTTGTTGACTGGCGTGGCCGTCAGCAAGAACAGTTGCTTTGGCCGACCGGTTTCCTGAAGGTATCGCTGAAGCTTGCGATAGCCAGACTCGGTCTTGGTGCCAGTACCCGCGATGCCCGGGTTTCGGAAGTGGTGCGCCTCGTCGATCAGAACCACGTCGGCCTCGGCGATGGTCTGCCGGATCTCCTTCTCGATCTGACCGCCGCGACGCAGGTCTGTATGATTGAAGAGGACGAAGTTCACGAAGCGGCTGTAGAGCTTCGGCAGGTAGCGCTCAATCGAGGGCTGCCACACGTCTTCCCGGGCGGCCTTCGGCGCGAAGAGAACCACACGCTTGCCTTCCCGAACGACCATCCGTTCCAGAAGCATCAAGCCGACGAAGGTCTTGCCGAGGCCGACGCCGTCGCACAGGAACGCGCCGCCGTGATCAGCGGCGATCTTGACGACGTTTCGGTAGGCGTCTTGCTGATAGCGGTCGAGGATCTGGAAGATCCTTGACTCCTCTCGGTCCCAGCCGTCGGGCGAGAGCTCGCGCCCGCGAAGGTGTTCATCGAGCGCCTTGAACCAAATCTCGAAAGGCGTGAAGTCCCGCGTGTGCCTCTCAATGATGTTGAGAATCTCGGGAGTGACCTGCTCCGCCTCGTCCCAATGCCGCTCATACCAGGCTTGAAGGATCCCGACCTCGGGGCCGCGGATCTGGACGTTCAGCTCGATGTTCTGGCTAAGACCGGGGAAGGTGAAGTTCGATGAGCCCACGAGTCCGAAGGACCCGACGACGGCGGCCCGGCCGTGGGTGATGTAGGCCTTGGCGTGAAACTTCTCCTTGCGATAGACGCGGCACTCGATCTTGCCGGACTTGAGGGCAGCAACGATGGCCGGCACGCCATCCAGGAAGTCGTTTTTGGCCTTTTCGGTTTCGATGCTCCCATCAAGCCGGCTCTTGATCTCCCCGAGCCCATGCGCGAAGGCTTGCTTGGACCGGAACGACGTGTCGCCACCCATGAGGATGCGGATCTTGTCGACGCCTTGCCACTTCTCCTGCAGGCTCAGAAGGGAGCCAATCTCGAAATGGCCCGTTGCGATGTCGATTGCTTTCGAAATCTCGCACCACTCTTCGAGATAGGCGCGGACCTTCCAGTCCTTGTCGCTGTTGTCGACGATGAAGAGGTCCGAGGCAGAACTGGGCATGGAGGTCGAATCTTCCCACGATGCGAGGCGGTTCGGGTCCAGAGTGCCCGCCTCGCCTGAGGTCGGCCTCGGGCGGCATCGAAGCGGCGGATCTCAAGCGCGGCGCAGGCCGACGAGCATCTGAACGATGCGCGTCAGCTTGTGCTTCGCGCGGGTCGCATCTGCGAGGGAAACCTGCCCGTTCACGCGGAGGAGATCGACGGCTGCAGCGCACTCCAGCGCGGACCCCTGTGCCATCGAAAAGAAGTGGAGACGATCCCGCCGGCCACGGCGCCCGCAGCCTTCGGCCAGGTTCAAAGCGGTTGAAGCGGCGGCTCGTTCGAGCTGATCGCGAAGTGAGTGCCTGGCGGCTTGGGCAAGTGACGGGACCACCGCAGCGAATTCGAGGGCCACGCGGTAAGCGTCCAGGCGCTCGTGATCGAGCAGAGGGCGTTCGGTCGCGACGGTGGTGGTGGGCGCGTCGGTTGCGTTCTCGGGGGTGAGATTCAAAGCGGGACTCCAATCAAGAGTGAACGGCCTAATCGCCGTCCTCACCCCGAAGGACGGCGATTCGCCTCCACACGTGGAGTCCCGCCCTCTCACGCCCGAGATGTAGCAACCGGCGTGACCGCCACTTCACCCGCGAAGATCCCTCAGATTCAGGCGCACACGGCATGAAAGAAGCCCAGGACGCCTCCGGCCGCGCCGGCCCTAGACTTTTGGACGGACGGGAACATCCGAGCACCGCACTGAGGCGCGAATACCCTGCGCATCAAGGTAGGCCTTCATCGCATCCACGTCTGTGGGCGCCGAATAGCCGACAACCACCTCAGAGATGTGGTGATTCTCAAACGGAAGCCGCACGTAAGGAACGAGTCGGGCGCCATCTTCCCGGAACTCAAGGGGCAAACCGCCACCCACGATGGGAAGCGCGCCACTCCCGTCAATCGCGACTTGGGTGCTCGTGAACCGCCATTCCTTCTCGTGCGCAAAAGATCGATGCTTCATGGTGGGCGCCAAGTACTTCAACCATTCTGAGCACATGTGCGCCAGCGTTACCTTGTCTGAGCCGTGGGCACCCTGAACGGCCCCATGGGTTGCCCGCACGAGCTTTTCGATTCGCGCGTCCTGGGAGGCAGGCTGGTAGTCGACTCGGTGCAGATCAAAATGAGAGGGTCGCAGCGTTTTCCCGTCGAACCCAACCGCTATGCCGCAGCCATCTCGGCCATAGTGAAGCCATTGCTCACTGTAATCCACAGCCTCACAAAACGACACGACGCAGGGAAGGTGAGATGTGGCCATCTCGACGCCTGGCGCAACCGTGAGGCCTCGGCCGCCTATGAAAGCGAGGAGATTCTCGCCAAAGGTCGCGTCGAGCTCATTGCTGTTTAGTAGCTTCCGAACCAGCTCCTTGGATCGTTCGGCGCACAAGACCGTTTCCTTGGCATCGTTCAGCGAGGTTGCGTGAGAGGCCCACAGACAGCGGCCTTCGACAATCTTTCTGAATTTGGCCGCGTCGGTAAAGTGATAGAGGGTTGGTGGGGGTGGCACTCCCGCGACGATCTGCGCGAAAGTCTTGTGAAGGCTTTCCCAACCTTGGTTAAGAGTCTCCGACAGGTCTTGGGTCATGGCACCGTAAGTGTACGGGCGGCAACTCTATCGGTGGAGGCCAAAATGGCTTGGAAGGAAGGGGGACGCACAGCGCTATTGAGCACAACTCTGCACTGAGCGAGGACCTGATGGACGCGCAGTCCTTCATAGGGTGCGTCGCCCGATGAGCCTGGACCAAGGAACGGCACAAAGCAGCGGAGAAGCGGACCCGATCCGGACGCGTCTCGCCGCACAATGGCGCACTCTCCCCGGAGGATCCAAATGCGGCCTGAGGCCCGCCCACCGGCAGCCGGTCGAAGACGTTTGACCAACGGTAACATAACAGTTACCATTGTGGCGCAGCCGTGCGCGTAGTCGAGTACACGCGGCCTGACGGAACAAGCCCGTTCCGTCGCTGGTTCGAGTCGCTCGACGGGCGGGCTGCCGCTAAGATCACTATCGCCCTTTCAAGAATCGAGGCCGGGAATACCAGCCGGCTGAAATGGTTCCGAGGCATCGGAGAATGCGCTATCGACTGGGGTCCGGGGTATCGCATCTATCTGGCGAAGACGGGGGGGGCGTTGATCCTCCTTTTTGGCGGCGGCACGAAAGCAACGCAGTTTGTGGACGTCCGCAAGGCGATGGCCCTGCATCAGGAGTACCGCGCGAGAAGGCGGATGGAGAAGGGAGGAGAATGATGGCGTTGACAAGAGACTTCAAGCAGACGGTTGTCGAGCGGGTGCAGCGGGACCCATCCTTCGCTCGAGGGCTGCTGCACGAGGCGGGAACGCTTCTCCTGAATGGCGAACCGGGACCAGCGCGGCTCGTCCTGCGGGATCTGGTCAACGCAAGCCTCGGGTTCGAGGCGCTGGCGACGGTCGTGGGCCGGCCGAGCAAAAGTCTCCATCGGATGCTTTCGGGGCGAGGCAATCCGGGCATGGATAATCTCGCGGCTATCTTTGGCACGCTGTGCCGCGAGCTAAGTGTGAAGCTGGCGGTGGAGTCCGGGTCGCGGCCACGTCGTCCGCGGCGAGCCGCTTAGGGGCGCCGACGCCGGGTCTATCTCCCCGGGAGTTTCGAGAGAGTCAGACTCACTTCCTTCCGGACTTCGGGGTCTCTATCCTTGTTCAGAACCTCGATCAGGGCGGGGAGGGCCGGCTTCGACGCCTCCCCGATATCTCCGAACGCCCGAGCCACGTGAAGGCGCACGAGCGGCGACGGGTCATGCAGGGCTTCCATCAGACCCGGGACCGCGGCCGCCGCGGCCGGGCCCATCCTTCCGATGGTGCGGGCAGCCCTATAACGACGCGCCTCCTTCGGGTGCTTGAGTTCCTGGAGGAGAAGCGGGATCGTCTCCGGGGAATCGCCCCCGATCTTGCCGATGGCGGTCAAGGCTCCGGTCTTGCCGGCCCCGCCGTCCTGGCGCGCGAGGGCCACGAGATCGGGGATGGCCGGCCGCGCGGCCTCGCCCATCTCGCCAAGCGTCCAGGTCGAGAAGGCGCGGACGCGTGGGTCCTCATGACGCACACCCCGCACCAGCGCGTCAATCGATGTTTCACCCGGAGGGCCCAGGGCAAAGGCCGTCTGCGCCGCCTCGAATCGCACGCGGGGCGAAGGATCAGAAACCGCCTGCTTGATCACGGCGTCCCTGACCGGCACGAGCGCGGATCGGGGGGAGGAGGCGAGACGCGAGGCCTCGAACCGGACGCGGCGCACCGAGAACTCTCGCACTGCTTCAGGCGGTGCTGCCGCGAGATCAGCGGAAGGTGCTTGCCCCACGACCTCCTTCAGGGTGGCGAGCCACCACGCGACCTGCTCGTGACCCGCCTTGCTGAAGTGGTCGTAATCGAGGAAGAGATCGGTGGGGGAGGTCGAAGCCGCGGCCCGGGGGAGGAAATCGAAGGCGGTGATCTTCTCCGCGGCCGCGAAGGCCATGATCCGTGCCTGAACCGAGGGCAGGGGTGCCTTGGGCTCCACCTGGAACCGGAACGGAAAGAGGACGACCGAAAACGTAGCCCCGTCCTTCGCGACCTCCGCCCGGAGAGCCTTGACCTCGTCGAAGAAGAGACCAAAGGCGTGGTCGACCCGGGCCGACCCTTCGGCATTGAAAAGTTCTTCCACCGCGCCGATCTCGCGCCTCGACGCCCCGAGCGCCATTCGAACCGCCGCGGAATGCTTGAAGAGAGTGAGAAGAAGACCCGGAGGCTTGGCGAGGTTGATCTGAAGTTCGGCGAGGTCGTTGAGGCAGACCGCGAGAACCACGGCGTTCGGTTTGTACCGGCGAGCGATGCGTTCGTAGGCCAGCCGCTCCTGACGGGTCGACCAGCCGGGTAGCCCCATGTTGAAGACATCGACATCGCGGCCCGAAGCGCGCAGGGAGCGCTCGAGGATCTGGGGAAAGGCTTCTCCCGGCTCGAGCCCGTGTCCGTACGTCACGCTGTCGCCCAGGATCACGATCCGGCGCAGACCCTCGCGCGTTTCGACCGGCCTCGTGACATCGCGGAGGCCGTCGACGCTGGTCTCTTCGTTCGGCGGATATCCTTCCCCTTTCTCGAACGTGTAGAAGTCGCCGTCCTTGAAGCGCTCGCTCCAGTCCCACAGGTACTCCTCTTTCTGGACCGGAGGGGGCTCGCGGAGCCGGGCCACGCCTTCGATGAAGCCCACGAAGATCAGAGTCGAAGCACCCGCGAGGGCGACGTTCCGGAGCGCGGTGGAGGCACTGGCGCTGGTCAAGGCACGGCGTCCGCTCGCTTCGCGATCAGGCCGTCCAGTTCGGCGCGAAGCCGGGGCAGGATTTCCTCGTAGGTGAAGGCGCCGAGCGGGGCCTTCTGTCGCTTGAGGTTCACATGGGTCGGGCCGCACCAGAGGCCAAGATCCGCGTCGTCGGTTTCTCCCGGACCGTTCACCCGGCAACCCATGACCGCGATGGTGAGGGCGTGGCCCTTCGCGTAGACCGTCATCTCCTTGACCGCTTCCGCGAGTTCCACGAACTTCTCGTTCTCGACGCGCGAGCAGGACGGGCAGGAGATCACGTTCAGCGTGTGATCGTCGAAGACGGGAACGGAACGGAATCGCCCGGCCGCGATGTCCTCGAGGATCTGCTTCCCGGCCGCGATCTCCTCGTGCTTCCGTGGATTCGGCAGAGTGAGGCTGACGCGCACGGTGTCGCCCAGCCCTCGCGACACCAGCTGTTCGAACGCCACCCGGGTCTTGATGATCCCTTCGGGGGGTATCCCGGCTTCGGTGACGCCGAGGTGGAGCGGGACATCCCCGCGGGCCGCCGCGAAACGGGTGTTGCCTTCGATCACCTTGCGCGGGTGCGAGTCCTTGAGGCTCACCACGTACTGGTCGAAGTGCGCATCGTCGAGCAGAGTGCAGTGCGAGAGCGCCGATTCGACCATCGCGGCCACGTCGTCCTCGGGATGAAGGGCCCTCATCTCCGGATCGACACTGCCGCAGTTGACCCCCACCCGGATCGCGCAACCGTTGTCTCTCGCCACCGCGGCCAGGAAGCGGACCTTCTCCGCGACGGGCTTCTCCTTTTCATGGTGGTAGAGGTGGCCGGGGTTGTAGCGGAACTTGTCCACATGGGGAGCCACCGTCGCGGCCAGCCGGTAGTTCTCCTGCAGATCCACGACCAGATTCGCCCGTGTCTGTTTGCGGATCTCGGCCAGGGCCAGGACATCCTTCGGCGAATCGACGGCGATTCGCACCAGATCGCCGCCGGCTTCGCGGATCTTCTCGGCTTGTTCGACGGTGGCGTCGACGTTCTGCGTCTTGGTCGCGCACATGCTCTGAACTGCGATCCGGTGCGCTCCGCCAATGAAGATGGACCCGGCGCGGACGGATCTGGTCTGGTTTCTTTTCATTCCTGTGCATTCATACCATAAACCACCAAGTGGCTGAAAATCAAAGACATGGAGTGAGTTTGATGGCGTCGTTTTGAGGTGAGACAGATATATAAATCAAAATATCTATAAAATATGATTGACATACGCTACGATAATGCCCTAATCTCTGTCTGTCGCGGCCATAGGCGTTCTGGGCGGCGGAACAAGAGAGCACATACAACGATTCCCTTAGGAGAAACACCAATGACACTCGTACGATTCGACCCCTTCCGAGAACTGACCATGGCGCAGAACAGAATCAACCATGTTCTCGCTGACGCGTTCAGCGGCGCCGGCACTGACGCGTTCGATTTTCTTCCCGCGGTGGACATCCGAACCGGCGCCGATCACTCTTTGATCATCGAGGCCGACCTTCCCGGCATTTCGAAAGACGCGATCTCGGTCCACGTCGAGCACCGCACGCTGACCATCAAGGGCGAGCGCAAGCGCGAGACGGTCGCCGACGAGAAGGAAGCCGGCGTCCATCGAGCGGAACGTGTCTTCGGCTCGTTCGTCCGCGCCTTCACCCTGCCGGAGTCGGCGGACGCCTCCAAGGTCAAGGCCGACTACAAGAACGGCGTCCTGACCCTGATCGTCCCCATGGCCGAAAAGGCCAAGCCTCGCGCCATCGAAGTCAAAGTCGCGTAAGCGCCGCGCCCGGGGTTCGCCCCGATCTCGTCCTGCCTCATCGGGGCGGTTTGTCCCTTCCTTCTCATGGAGCGGCAAACCGCCCCGTTCCTTCGCGCTGAGGGCCGGACCCATGCTACGTTCGGCCCGTGGCCCGAATCGCGATCGATGCTCGGAAGTGGAGGGACTACGGTATTGGCACCTACGTTCGGAACATCGTCCGCGCACTGGCCCTCATCGACCACGAGAACACGTATTTCCTCTTCTGCCATCACGAAGATGTTCCGACCCTCAACGATCTCTCGGAAAACTTCGTTCCCGTGGTCGACGAGTCGCCCGGCTACTCCCTGCGCGAGCACTGGAGTCTGCCCCGACGGCTCCGCAAACTTGGAGTCGATCTGTTCCACGAGCCGCACTACGTTCTGCCCCTCTTCCTCAGCACCAGGTCCGTAGTCACGGTTCACGACTGTATCCATCTGCGCTTTCCCGAGTACCTGCCGAACCCGGGAGCCATCCACTACGCGCGGTTCATGATGGGCAGCGCGATCAGACGGGCGAAGGTGGTCTTCACCGTCTCCGAAGCGAGCAAACGCGACATCCTCCACTTCTTCCCCGAGACGGCGCCCGACCGCATCCATGTCGTTTCGAACGCGATCGACGCCGATCTCCTGGAAGCGCCCGACCAGGAAGAACTGGACCGGGTGAAGGAGCGCTACCAGATCGCCCAGCGCTTCATCCTCTACGCCGGGAACATCAAGCCTCACAAGAATCTGCCCCGCCTCATCGAGGCCTTCGCCCGGTTGCGCGCGATCCCCGGTCATGAGGACGTGCATCTCATGATCATCGGGGACGAGATCGGCAAGACCCCGGAGCTTCGCCGGCGGGTTGAATCGTTCCGGCTGCGACCCTTCGTCAGGTTCTTCGGCTTCGTTCCCGAGCGCACGCTCGCCGCTCTGTACCGGCTGGCCACCGTGTTCGTTTTTCCCTCCCAATACGAGGGCTTCGGATTGCCTCCCCTCGAGGCCATGGCCTGCGGCACGCCCGTGGTGACCTCGAACGTGTCCTCCCTGCCCGAGGTGGTGGGCGATGCCGCCGTCCTGATCGATCCCCATGACGGCGAAGCCATCGCCGCGGGCCTGTGCCGAGTCCTCGACGATCCGGCGTTCGCCAACGAACTTCGGGAGAAGGGGCGCATCCAGGCCAAGAAATTCAACTGGGACGACTCCGCGCGGAAGACGCTGGCCGGATACCACGAGGCGCTTGGACGGTGAGCCCAATCCCCCGCCGTCCCAGCGACTCTCGATGACGGCGCCTTTGCGCACCGCCCTCGTGCATGACTGGTTGACGGGTTTTCGCGGAGGGGAGCAGGTCCTCCTCTCCCTCGCCCGCCTCTTCCCGGAGGCCCCGATCTTCACCCTGCTGCACGTGAAGGGTTCATTGCCCGAAGAGCTGGAGGCCCGGACGATCCACACCTCGTTCATCGGGAAGCTGCCCTTCGCACGGCGCCTCTATCGCCACTACCTTCCGCTTTTCCCCCTCGCGGTCAAGGGACTCGATGTCCGCGCTTTCGATCTGGTCATTTCGAGTTCGCACTGCGTGGCCAAGAGCGTCACTCCGGGAAAGCGGGCCAGGCACATCTCGTACTGCCACACTCCGATGCGCTACGTCTGGGACCGTTTCGACGACTACTTCGGCCCTGCACGCATGGGCCAATTCGGAAGCGCCGCCCTCCGCGTGATGGCCGAGGGCCTTCGCGCGTGGGACGTGGCCACGGCTCACCGTGCTCATCAGTACGTCGCGAATTCAGGGACGGTGGCGGCCCGCATCCGGTACTTCTACGGTCGCGAGGCGACGGTGATCGAGCCCCCGGTCGACACGGACATCTTCACGCCCGGACCCGAGGACACGGCGGCGCCGGACTATGACCTCGTGGTCTCGGCCCTCGTCCCCTACAAGCGGATCGATCTGGCCATCGACGCGGCAAACCGCACGGGACGGAGACTTCTGGTGGTGGGCAGCGGCCCCGAGGAACAACGTCTGCGGGCCCGCGCCATGTCCCATGTCGAGTTCCTCGGCAACGCCAATCCGGAGCGGCTGCTCGGCCTGTACCGGGGCTGCCGGGCCCTGCTCCTGCCCGGGGTCGAGGACTTCGGCATCGTAGTCGCCGAGGCCCTGGCCTGCGGACGGCCCGCGGTGGTCAACGCCCGGGGGGGAGCCGCCGAGATCATCAACCACGGCGAGTTCGGATCGACCTTCGTCGAGCCGACGGGCGAGGCAGTGGCCGCCGCCCTGAATGGGCTCGTTCCAAAACTCTTCAGTAGACTCCGCCTGCGTGAGCGTGCCGAGACGTTCTCGAGAAAGAAGTTCGAAGAGCGGTTCAGGAAGCTGGTCGCCGAGTCTCTGGCCGCCTGAGGCCCAAAGGACAAGAGCGTTTGCGAAAGAGAAAACAGCGAGTCACCGAGAGCTTTCTGATCGTCGACATGACGACCGTCGCCCTCTCGTGGATGACCGCCTACTACGCCCGCTTCCATTCGGCCCTTTTCACGGCGGCCTTCCCGCCCTACAAGGGCGTGCCGGAGTTTCGGGACTACGTGCAGCTTCTCCCTCTCATTCTGGGGACGGCCGCCCTGGTCTTCGCCCTGCAGGGTCTCTACCGGCTGCGAAGGCCGGGGAGCGCCATCGACGACTCCCTGCGAACGTTCGGGGCCCTCATCGTGACCGCGTCGCTGGTCCTCGCCATAACCCTCTACATTCGCATCTACTTCAGGTTCGCGCCGGAGGTCGCACCACGCGCGGAGTATTCGCAGGGCGTCTTCGTCCTGTTCGTGGCCTTCGGGGCGCCCCTCGTCATCGCCGGCCGCCGGCTGCTTCTCGCCTGGTTCGAGCGCTCGTGGGCCCGCGGGGAGAACGCGATCCGGATCCTGGTCGCCGGAACCTCCGAACTGGGTCAGACGGTGGCGCGGAAGCTGGCCGCGCAAAGGCGCCTCGGCCTTCACGTGGTCGGCTTTCTCACCGAATCGACCGACGTCTCCGGAGAGATCGAGGGACGCCCGGTGATCGGCTCGCTCCAGGACGCCAACGAGGCGATCTCCGCGCACTCCATCAACGCCGTCTACGTGGCCCTTCCGGTGGAGCGGCACGCCGCCATGGTCGACCTGGTCAAGAATCTGAACAACGAGTTCATCGACGTCAGAATCGTTCCGGACCTGCTCCAATGCCTGACCCTGCGGTCCGGAATCGAGGATCTCGACGGCATCCCCATCGTGTCGTTGAACGAAACACCCATGCACGGGCCCGCGGCCATGGTCAAGCGGCTGATGGATATCACCGGAGCCCTGGTGGGTCTGATCGGGCTCACGGTCTTTCCTCTTCTGCCCGCGATCGCTCTCGCTATCTGGCTCAAGGGAGGTCCGGGCCCCGTCGTCTACTCACAGGAGCGGGTGACCGTGGACGGCCGGAAGTTCTCCGTGTACAAGTTCCGGACCATGATCCAGGACGCGGAGGAGGCAACCGGCCCCGTATGGGCCAAGGACGGCGATCCGCGGCGCACCGCGGTGGGCTCGTTTCTCAGAAAGTACAACCTCGACGAGTGGCCCCAGCTCCTCAACATCCTGAAGG
Organism: Vicinamibacteria bacterium; assembly: GCA_031412915.1. Taxonomy (GTDB): domain Bacteria; phylum Acidobacteriota; class Vicinamibacteria; order Fen-336; family JAGNNV01; genus JAGNNV01. The sequence goes on from JANODX010000267.1 coordinate 43,962, forward strand.
GCGAGATGAGTCTGGTCGGCCCGCGGCCGGAGCGGCCGCCCTTCGTGCATGAGTTCAAGAAGCAGATTCCCAACTACATGCTGAGACACCGGGTCCGCAGCGGTCTGACCGGATGGGCCCAGGTCCACGGCTGGCGCGGAAACACCAGTCTCGAGAAGCGGATCGAATTCGATCTCTACTACATCGAGAACTGGTCTCTGGTCCTCGACTTCAAGATCCTCGTCCTCACCTTCTTCCGCGGCTTCGGGCAAACCCACGCCTACTAGCCGACAAACCAAGGATTCAAGAGATGCCACGAACCCTCGTCACCGGCGGCGCCGGCTTCATCGGTTCGCACCTGTGCGAGTCGTTGCTCGACCGGGGGCATTCGGTGGTGGCCATGGACAGCCTCCTCACCGGAGACCCCGCCAACATCGAGCGACTGATCGGACGCGACTTCGTCTTCATCAAGCACGACATCACGAACTACATCGCCCTCGAAGGCGAGGTCGACTACATCTTCCACTTCGCCTCACCGGCCTCGCCCATCGACTACCTCAAGCTGCCCATTCAAACCCTGAAGGTCGGCAGTCTGGGGACGCACAAGGTTCTCGGCCTGGCCAAGGCCAAGAAGGCCCGGGTCCTTCTCGCCTCGACCTCGGAGGTCTATGGCGACCCGCTGGTTCATCCCCAACGCGAAGACTATTGGGGGAACGTGAACCCGATCGGGCCCCGGGGCGTCTACGACGAGGCCAAGCGTTTCGCCGAAGCCATGGTCATGGCCTACCACCGTTTCCACGGAGTGGAAACGCGGATCGTGCGGATCTTCAACACCTACGGCCCGAGGATGCGGATCAAGGACGGACGGGCTATCCCCGCCTTCATGAGCCAGGCGCTGCGAAACGAGGATGTGACCGTTTTCGGCGATGGCAGCCAGACCCGCAGTCTGTGCTTCGTCTCAGACCTCATCGAGGGCATCTACCGTCTGATGATGTCGGACACGAGCGATCCGGTGAACATTGGAAACCCCCAGGAACTGACGATTCTCGATCTCGCCCGGAAGGTGATCGCAGCCACCGGCTCGAAGAGCCGCATCGTCCTTCGCCCCCTTCCCGAAGACGATCCGAAGATCCGCCAGCCCGACATCACCCGCGCCCGGAAACTCCTCGGATGGGAACCGAAGGTCAGCCTGGACGAAGGCCTCGTCCCCACCATCGCCTACTTCAGGGCCAGGCTGGGCGTCCGCTGACCGGACTTCGGGCAGAACCTTTTCCGGATTCCCGCGAGTTGGGGGATAGACTCCCGCACCTGCGAAACGTCGGGGCGTAGCGTAGCCTGGTATCGCGCCTGCTTTGGGAGCAGGAGGTCGAAGGTTCGAATCCTTCCGCCCCGACCATTTCGCCCAGTATCGACGCTGGTTTCGTGAGACTCCGCTTTCGGCTTCGATGGTAGTTCGCCTCTGTGGGGCACTCTGGGGGCACTTTTCGGACCGAAGCAAGGCCGGGGTCGCCAGAGTCGCCAAGGGGTCGGGGGGGCGTTCGTTCGATCCCTACACGCTCGCCGATAGCCGGACTCCCACGGCGCGGGCGACCCGGAGCACGGTGTCATAGCGTGGCTTCGCGCCGGGGGCGAGGGCCTTGTAGAGACTTTCCCGGCCGAGCCCGGATTCCTTCGCCACCACCGCCATGCCGCGTACGCGGGCGATGTGTCCGAGGGCGCGCAGTAGCTCCGCGTCGTTCCCGTCCGCGAGTACCTGCGAGAGGTACACCGCCGCGTCCTCGGGCTCCTTCAGGTGCTCCGTCATGTCGAACCGGGTGAGTTTCACGGCCGTCTTTCGCTTCATGTCTCAATCTCCTTGGCGATCTTCCTCGCTCGCCTGATGTCCGCGTCCTGCGTCCCTTTGTCTCCGCCGCAGAGCAAGACAACGACGACCCTCTCACGCATCGTGAAGTAAAGCCGGTAGCCCGGCCCGACCTTGACGCGCAGTTCGGAGACTCCGCCGCCCACCGGCTTCACGTCGCCGAGCGTTCCGGCCTCGACGTTCTCCAGTCGGCGAGCAATGGCGATCCGCGCCACGCGGTCCTTGAGCCTCTGATGCCATGCGATGAATGTCCCCGTCTGCTTGACCCGGTAGACCACGGAGAGAGTGTATCCAATTAGATACGAAAGGTCTATCACCTCCGGGAGTCGCGCCCGAGTACCTGTGCAATCACTCGTCGCGCAGCAGCATCGAAGGCGACAACGACGGCGAGCGGCGCGTGACTCAGGCGCTCCATCGCGTGCCGCCCCGCCGCCCGCCTCCCCTGCCCGCCCTTCCGCCACGCCACGCCGCCCATCGAACAACAAAATGCAAGGCACGACACGTTCGGGGGGGAAGGGGGACTTCCATCACCAGCGCCGCAAGCGACCCGACGCGCTCTTGAACCCTTCTCGCTGCGCCCGCGAAATTCAGCGTTTTTTCGGAGGGTACGACGCGGACGCACATGACCCCCCGACTCTCTGACAGGGTTCGTCGGGGTCGGTCGCTCCACTCCGAGGAGGTCACTCCATCGCGGAGCCTAGTGAAGCTTCGCCGACTCGGTCGTGGACATGGCGCGGAGGCCTGCCATCACGTCCTCGGCGGTCGCCCTCGGTCTTGCCGGTTCGCGGTGGCCCAAACGCGCCCGGCCCGCCGGACTCAAGCCAAGGTCGCCCGCGAATTTGAGGACGCGATCAGCCGCCGCGTCGCGTCGCCTCATCGTGCGGACAATGCTCGGATCGAGTCCGATCTCCGCGCTCGGGTTTTCGCGGATCAGCGCGTCGAGTTGTGTCACCTCGCCAGCGTACTGGCAGAACATCACGGCGAGGGTCGAATCCCGAACGGCGTCGATCGCGCCGGACTGCATCGCCGGAACGATGATGCGCCGCCATGCGCGACGAGCGCCCTTGTTGCCCATGAGCATTTTCGGCATCGGCGGCTTCGCGGTCGCGCTGGTCGGCGGTGGTGATGGTGCCGCCACGGTCGGGCGGTGGCTCGGGTTGCCGCGAAGACTTGAGCGCGACGCGGGCGTGGGAAGTCGGCCTCTCATCAGCGCGTCCCCATCACGCGCCCGGCCATTCGCCGCAGCTTTGAAACCGCGCCGGGTTCCGCCGCCGGTCCCGACTGCGCCAGGATCTCGGGCTCCTGGTCAATCAGAGGCAGGCCATCGCGGTCAACGTAATTGGCCATCGAGTTGAGGACCATTCGCCTGCCGACCGCGAGGCTCACCTTGAGGACCGTGCCGCGTGCGTAAATCGGCGACACGAGGACGCAACCGTCGCCGTCGCCCGCAGGAGTTCCGAGTGGTGCCGACTTGTCGAGAGGCAGCGCTCCGGCCCCCACATAGTCGGCGTGACCGTTACGAACGAGCGCCTCGGCTTTGTTCGCCGTCGCCGTCTCCTCGCGCCCGGTGAGCCGGTTCCAGATTTGCGTCGTTGTGGTGTTCATGTGTCAGTCCCTTTCCCGTGTGTGACTCTAGTTTCCAAGCCGCCATCGCCGCCGCAGATCGTTCGCGGTTCGCATCGGCGCTGCGCCGGGCAGCTGCCAGCGTGCGCGCAGAAAGTCAGCGTTTCTCTGCGGCTCCAGTTCGATGGCCTGCGCTCGTGACATGCGGTTGGCGCTCGTTCGCTGAAACGAATTCCGCCGCTTGATCGCGCCGGTCATGTGATCCGCAAGGACCGTGTCGAATGTCGCCGTCCTGGTTGCCATCCCGACCCGCACCGCGTCACGCGCATCAAGTGACCGACCATTTCCAAAATCAGACTCGACCTTCGCTTTCGAGATGCCGAGTCCCGCCGCCACCGCAGAAACGAAGTCGTCATAGATCCTGCGGATCTGCTCCATGCGGTACGCCATCGCTTCATCGCTCATGGGCGAGACGCCATCCAGCTCGGCTTTCAGAGGCGGGTACTTCAAGGTCTGGACGGCGATGCCTGCCTTTTCGAGTGCCGCGCCTTCGGAGACGTACTGCGCCACGACGCCGATGCTGCCGAGCGAGGAGGATGGCGACGCCACCACTTCGTCGAATGAAGACCCGAGATAAAACGCGGCACTACTCATCTGGAAGTTCGCCACCGAAGACATTGGCTTGATCCCGCGCATCGCCCTGATCTCCGCAGCCGCCTCGGGGATTCCGGCTACCATCCCCCCTGGTGAGTCGAAGTCGGCAATGACAGACGCGATGCTCGGGTCCATGACCGCACGCCGCAGGACCGACATCGTTGCCTGAAGGTTGGTCCCGCCTGAAGGAGGCGCGGCCCCGCCCATGCGAGGGTAGATCGTTCCGGCGAACGGAACGACCAACACAGCCTTCGCGGTGCCGCGACTCGCCGCCCGCAGCGATGCTTCGTCCCTCGCGGAGACTCGGTCGCCGTTCGCCATGACGAGGAACGGCTCGCGTTCTTGCGTTCGGGTTTCCGGTTCGCGCACAACGGTCCCGTTCTCGATAGCCTCAATCGCGGCCCGCAACGTCGCGAAGCGATCTTCGGTCACGGCCCAAATGGATTCGTTCAAGTAGGAAGAAAGTTTCATGTGCGGGCCTCTTTCGGTTTCGTTTTCATTCGGTTTCAGATCGGTTCAATGTGTTTGTATCACAGAAAGCATACAAGCCTGACGACATTTCGCGGACTTGTTTCCGAGCCGCTCGACCGCATGGAGCGGTCGACGTCGCCGCATATGCGGTCGGCCCGGCCCGAGGGTGTTCCGTGGTGACACCCTGCCCGCTCATTCGTCGCCCTCCGAAGGCTCCTCGCGTTGCGGCACCACGTAGCCGAGCAGGTGCGGGCTTGTCTCTCGGCGTCGAGTCCGCGCCTCGTACACCCAGAACCGAGAGGCTCGACCGCACGCGCAATGCGCGACGCCTTGGGCCACGGGATGCCGCTTCGTCTTCGCCGCACACCTCCAGAACGACGCGAAGACTCGGGTCACGCGCCCGCCTCCTGCGCGACTTGCTTCAGAGCTTGCGCGGAACGCGTCCGCTCCCGAAAGTAGTCAAGCACGCCGTGCGCCTTGACGAGATCCACGATCACCTTCCCGAACTTCGCGCCCGGTACGATCTTCGCAAGCAGGTCGTCGAGGTGCGACTTGCTTTCGGTCCCGAACCGCAGCGGGTAGGCCGGGGTCTTGTCCGAGTACCAGTCGTCCGTGACCGACATGATCGCCGCCGCGATGATCGCGTCCGGCTTGTATGGCGGGTCTGCTTTGAGGCAGGCGCGGACGCTGGCCTTGAGGTTCGGCGTCATCGCGTGCGTCGTCCCGTGCGCAGCGTTGAACGCGAGCAGATACGTTTCCTCAACGGCGAGCGTCCCCTGTTGTGGTAACGGCGGTTCGTTCGTTCGTTCCGTTGACGTTCTCTTCGATGCGTCCGTTGACGTGCCCGAAGGGAGAACGCCGCCGCCGCTTTCTTTGGAGCGCGGCAGCGCTCTTTGTAGTTCACTCTTTAGTTCACTCTTTAGTTCTTCTTTAGTTACACCCTCTCCTCTGGGGATGGTATGCGGCGCTGGAGGGGATGGTCCCCCGGCGCGGGAGCGGATGGTCCCCCGGCGCTGGAGGGGATGGTCGTCGGTCTGACCACCCTCTCCTGTGGGGATGGGACCACCCTCTCCTGTGGGGATGGTTGGCCGGGTCTTGGGTGATGGTGGCGGCTCGGGATTCGCCTTGGGGCGATAGCGGTTCGAGACTCGCTGTCCGCCGGGTGTCGTGCCTCCTTCCTCGACATGGAAGAATCCCCTGAGCCTTTGGATCGAGCGCTCGACGGCGGTCCGCGAGAGGCAGGCTTGGTTCGCGATTGTCGCCGCGCCCGGCCACGCATCGCCGGTCTCGCGATTGACGTGCTTCGCGATCAAGAACCCCACACGGATCTCGGTGCTCGACAGGCTTGCCCCGCCGCCGGGTGTGTAGACCTTCTGCCGCGTGACGCCGTAGACGTAGTTTGCGAACCGCTGAAGGACGGGTATTCGCCCGGCCCCCGACGATGTAGACTTGTGGCGAGAACGAACTGCCGTGCCGCCCCGCGCTGATTCCCCAGCCGGGGCTTTTTTTCGGTTAGGCATCGGCGCTCCGTGCACGTTCCTCAAGCTCAACCGCGGCTCGCAGGAGCGCATCCGCCGCCGATGGATGACTCGCGGTCCAGAGCTTCGCCGCCGACGTTCTGAGATGCGCGATCCGTTTTGCAAGTTGCATCGCGTTCTCGCGTCGCGTTTTTCCTACCGGGCGGCCCCTCACGAGCGCCGCGCTTTCGCCTGGTCGGCCTTCGCCGTCTGGTCCTTCGCGGGCACGGCCGCCACGGTCGCCGCCACGGGCACGCGGCCAGCGCGACCATGCCGGGGACTCGCAAGAGCGGCGGACATTCGCGCTGTGTCCAGTGTGGCGCGTGGTCGGCTTTCCATGAAAGCCTCTAACTCCGAGGCCCGGTAGCCCGCGAGGCCCGGGAGAATCTGAACCGGCTTTAACAGTCCGTCGCGTTCCAGACGCCAGAGCGAGACTTGACTGATCCCGAGGATCTGCGCGGCCAACTTCTTTCGGAGGAGTGAGTCGAGGCCCGGTGCGTCGAGCCGTCGGAGGGTGTCGAGATTCATAACCAAGGTCCAATCAGGAAAGGGCCGGTGTCACGGCCCGAAGGGGTTAACGGCCCTTGGTCGTGAACGACGTTTTCCTGTGCCTTGTGTTTGTTATCGAGCGCCCCGAGCGGAGCGGCCCCCCCAGACCAAGGAGCGGCGGGCGTGAAAAGACTACACCTTACGCGCCGTATTCGTGACAACGATTTTCAGGCCTCGCCGGTTCACGCCCGCGCCCTCATGGGGAGAACCTTCGCGCCGTGCGCCTCGGCCTTCGCGCCTTTGATCTCATCGAGCCACGCGGCCCACGCGACAAGCGCCGCCCGCTTCTCGTCGAGAAGTTCGGAGCGGTCATAGATGCGAGTAGCAGACGCGCCCGGTTTCTTGTGGCCGAGGATCGCGCCGACAACATCCCCCGAGACTTTGAGCCGCTCCCGCGAGTTTGTGGCAATCGACGCCCGGAAACCATGCGCCTTCCACGGCTCCAACTTGCTCCCGTGAATCCGGTCCACCGTGTCCTTCAAGAGCGCGATGAAGTGCGAGTCCCACGTCATCGCCCGATCCATGACCGTGTTCAACTCCTCCTGCATCTGCTTCCGCAAGTCGAACGCCGCGTTGAGACCGTCAACCGCCTTCCTGTAGTCCTCCACCGTCTTCGCTTTGAGCAGGGTGTCGAGAGCGACCCCGGCTTTCTGGGCTTTGATCTTCAGGCTGTCAATCCCACCCGCCGCGTTCATGTAGGCGCGGTTCACCTGCGCCAAGACGAGCCTTCGCACGGGAAAGAGAAACGCTCCCTTCGTGAGTGACAGTCTCCGCCGCACGATCTCTAGAGCGGGCTCGCTCAAGGGGACGACATGGGGCCGGAGGTTCTTTGAGCGCCCGTAGGCACCGCCGGGAACCACCCATTGCGGGGTCTTGGTGTCGAGGCCTTCAAACTCCCCGCGCTTCGCTCCTATGACCGCAGAGCGCCGCACGCCGGTCAAGAGCAACAAGCGGCAGGCGTCAACGTAGGGAGCGCCCGGTCCTTCGGCTTGTTCCTCGTCCTTCGGTTCCCTCCCTGTAACCGGCCCACCCCGTGGCATTCCCCAAGCGGCCCGCTCGCCTTCGGCCCGCAGGTCGAGCGCGCCGAGCGCTTGAAGGAGGGCGCGAAGCTCGGAGGCCGTAAGGACGCGCTCGCTCTCCGTCTCATCCTCAAACGGCTTCTTCATTCCGACGAGAGGCGATGCCCCGACGAGTTCCACGTCATCGGACGCGGCCCAACTGAAGACACGCCTGAGCAGGCTGAACGCCCGGTTCGCGATCCATCCGTTTCGCTTCGCAAGCTTGCGAGACCACGCCTTGATCTCGGGACGCGTGAGTTCCTTCGCAAGCCGTCCCTCGAACGCGGGCGCGATCTCCGCCTTGACTAGCCGGGACCACTCGCGCCGAGTCGCGGGCCGGAGCTTGAGCGCTTCGATGCACTGAAGGGCGACGCTCTCGACGGTTTCGTCTGCGCCGCCGACCGCCACCACCACCGTTCTCGATGCGCGGTCCTGTTCTTCGCGATCCTCCTTCGCCTTCTGAGGGTCGGCACCTGTCCTGATCGCGGCCTTCAAGTCGTTGGCCGCATCTCGGGCAGCTTTCAGGGTGAGTTGATTCTCGGACGATCCAAACACTCCCAAGTCAAACCGCTTGGGGCGACCGCCCGCCTTGTAGCGCAGGCTCCAAGTCTTGGTCCCGTTCTTCGAGACGCGGAGTTCTAGACCCTTCACCATAGAGTCCACGAGGTCGAATCGCTTGCCCGTCGCCGCGATCTTGGAGACATCCGCCTTGGCTGGTAGTCGGTTCATTCTGTCGCCTTTCTATCGGGGGCACTTTGGGGGCACTTTTGGCCCCGATGCACCGTCGCCCTTTCCTCGCCTTACACAATATCACAGAACAGGCGTCGAATCAGGGCGAAATGCGATTGTGTGGCCTTAGAGCGGAAGGAGCGGTAAGGAGCGGTAAGGTGCCGAAAGTACCATGTTTCCTGCTTTGGGAGCAGGAGGTCGAAGGTTCGAATCCTTCCGCCCCGACCAGTTCACCCAATATCGACGATGGTTCAGTGATATCCCCCTTTCGGCTCTAGGGTCTGCTTCTCTCCGTGGGACACTCCGGGGACACTTTTTCACCCGAACCAAGGCCGGTCGCCAAGGGGTCGGGGGGGTGGAGGAATCTTGAGGCGAATGGCTCGCGGAGCGAGGCCTTCCCAAATCCCGCACCCTTCAACATCGGCGCTTGACCTGACTTAACATGGACGGCCGTACACTCGCCCCGGAGGCTCAAATGAAGCTCACAATCCTCGCGCTCGTCGTAGCCCTTGCATCCCCGGCACTTGCTCCCTCCCAGAAGGACAAGAAGCCCGGAAAAGCGAAGGGCAAGGACAAGACAGCAGACGTTCAGGTGACCGTGGTGTTCGGCAACGACGACCGCGAGGCCACACACGCCTATTTCGCGAAGAAATACGGCAAAGGGAACTGCCCTCCCGGGCTCGCGAAGAAGAACAACGGATGCCTGCCCCCGGGCCAGGCGAAGAAGCGATACCAGGTGGGGCAGCCGCTCCCTCGGGAGATCGTTTACGTGGAACCGCCCGCCGATCTGGTGATCATGCTCAAGCCCTGTCCTTCCGGCTACAAGTATGTGGTGGTGGATGGCGACCTCGTCAAGCTCGCCATCGGCACCATGCTGGTGGTGGACGCGATCGACGGATTGATCCACTAGACTCTCGCCCCTGCTTGAGCGTCGGCTGCAACCGCAAATCCTTTCGCTGGATCAGCGAGTCTCCGGGCAGGTGGGTTTGGTAAACGCCCCTGCTGCGAAACGTCGGGACGTAGCGTAGCTTGGTAATCGCGCCTGCTTTCGGAGGGCCGGCCCGCGGCTTCCGGGATCGGTGCTCAACGACCCGAGGCTTCGTTCGATGGGCTTCGCCATCGTCTAGACTTCGCCGCGTCCAACCAAAGCCCCGGACCACGTCCGCATTTTCGAAAGGAACGACCCATGTTCGTGCCTGAGACGTTCGGCATGGCGATGCTGATGATGGTCACAAGCGCCGTGTGCTGGGGCTCGTGGGCCAACACCTACAAGCTCACCAAGGGCTACCGATTCGAACTGTTCTACTGGGATTACGCCGTCGGCATCTTCCTGGTGTCGCTGCTGTACGCGCTCACCCTCGGCACAACCGGAGGTGCTGGAGAGGGCTTCCTGGTGAACGTCGCCGGTGCGGACAGGAGCAATATCGTGTCGGCGATGGTCGGCGGCTTCATCTTCAACGCTGCCAACCTGCTCCTCGTGGCCGGCATCGAGATGGCCGGGCTCGCGGTGGCGTTCCCGGTGGCCATCGGGATTGCCATGGTCGTCGGCGTGATCATGAGCTACGCCCTTCAGCCCAAGGGTGACGCGCTCCTGCTCGGCGTGGGCGTGGCCCTGGCCATCGTGGCCGTGATCATGGACGGCAAAGCCTATGGCCGCCTGGCGAAGGCCGGCCCGTCCGTTTCGCGAAAGAGCATCGTGGTGTGCGCCGTCTCGGGCGTGCTGATGGGCTCCTTCGCGCCCTTCGTGACCCGTGCCCTCACCGCCGGGCATGCCCTCACGCCCTACAGCATCGCCGTGTTCTTCACCCTCGCGGCCCTCCTGTGCTGCTTCTTCGTGAACATCTACTTCATGAAGAAGCCTCTGGTCGGCACGCCGGTGGACTTCTCGGGCTTCTTCGAAGCACGGCCCGCGGATCACGCCCTCGGCCTGCTGGGCGGTGCTATCTGGGGCACGGGCACCGTGTTCAACTTCGTCGCGGCGAGCTTCACGGGGGTCGCGATCTCCTATGCCATCGGCCAGGCGGCGCCCATGGTCGCAGCACTTTGGGGCGTCTTTGTCTGGCGTGAGTTCAGAGGCGCCGATGCGCGGGCGAAGACCTACCTGGCCCTCATGTTCCTCTTCTACATCCTTGCGCTGATCGCCATCGCGAGCGCGTACCAGGCGGCGTAGGCAGGCGATCATGCGACATCGGCTTGTGGTGGGGGCGCGGGTCGCGGCGCTGTTTCTTGCTCTGGCGGGGGCGGCGCCCGCGCAGGTGCGGACTCACAAGATCATCTTCGACACCGACTTCGGCATGGTCCCGCAGGACGATGCGTTCGCGCTGATGCTCGCCCTGCGCTCCCCTGAAGTTGAGATTCTCGGCGTGACCACCGTGGCCGGAAACTTCTCGGTCGAACAAGCGACCGCCGACGCGCTGCGGTTGCTCGAGATCGCCGGCCGAAGTGACATCAAGGTCTACCGCGGCGCCGACATGCCGCTCCTCCACGAGAAGAGCGAGTACGCGACGAAGCACCACGGCGAGTGGTGGTCGGATGCGTCGCCGAAGACACCGCCGGGGGGCTTCGCCAAAAACAAGGCGGAGGCGGTGGGCGCGGTGCAGTTCATCATCGACACGGTGAACGCCTACCCCGGGCAGGTGACACTGATGGCCATCGGGCCGCTCACCAACGTGGCGATGGCGCTGCGCCTGGAGCCCGGTCTTTCGCGCAAGGTGAAGCGGATCTACATCATGGGCGGCGCCATCGCGGCCCTCCCCGACGGCGCCGGGAACCAGACCCCCAACGCCGAGTTCAACTTCTGGGTCGACCCCGAAGCCGCCCGGATCGTGCTGCGCTCGGGCATCCCCACGGTACTCTCGCCCCTCAACGTCTCACGCAAAACCAGCTTGACGCGAGCATGGTACGAAAAGCTCGTCGCGGTGGACACGCCAATGACCCGGCTGATTCGCGAGCGCCTGGGACCCGTCTTCGAGAAGGAACCGGAACGCAGCATGTTGATGTACGACCAGGTGACGGTGGCGAGCCTCGTCGACCCCAGTCTCGTCACGTCTACGGAGTTGTTTGTCGACGTCGATACCAACCACGACATCAACTATGGCGTCTCCGTGGGCGGCGACAAACCCTGGCCGGGGGCCGAGGGCGCGCAACGCATGGTCGTCCAACACGGTCTCGACTGGGACCGCTTCATTCGCATGTTCGTCGAACGGATCACGCAAACCGTTCCCTGAGGAAAGGAGCCGCTCGCCATGGCCAAGCGTCCCCGCATCGCCGTCGTCGGCAGCGCCAACGTCGACCTGACCACCTTCACCGACCTTTTCCCTCGTCTCGGTGAGACGATCTTTGGCCTCCGCTTCGATCTCGGCTTCGGCGGCAAGGGAGCGAACCAGGCCACAGCCGCGCGCTTG
>JANODX010000268.1:0-22942 GCA_031412915.1 Vicinamibacteria bacterium
CAGGCTGCGATCCTTCAGAATCTCATGGGCGGCATTGTGCCCCGGCGCGCCCGTCACCCCGCCACCCGGATGCGTGCCTGATCCGCACATATAGAGGCCGGATATGGGCGAGCGGTAGTCACCATGCCCCAGCACCGGGCGCGACCTCGCTACCCCCGAAGCCTACCCGCCCGTGGCGACGCTCGGCCGCGGCCGAGCTTCGCCACGGACTACTGTGCTCTCAGTTGGCGGAGGCCCGGAGGAGGGCGGGGCTCGGCCGTCGAGAGGGCGCGGTCTTGCTCACCCACGACCGTTTGCGGATCCATGGCCCGAGGGCTTCGATCGGCATGGGTTTGGCGAACAGGTAGCCCTGCACGAAGGCGCATCCGTTCTCCTTGAGGAAGTCCGCCTGCGCCTGGGTCGATACACCCTCGGCGATGGTGGCGAGGCCGAGGCTTTCGGCCATGGCGATGATCGCGCGTACGATCGAAGCCGATGCGTTCTTTTCCGTGCAGTCGGCGATGAACGACTTGTCGATCTTCAGGGTGTCGAGGGGCAGGCGCGTGAGGTAGCTGAGCGACGAATAGCCCGTGCCGAAATCGTCGACCGAGATGCTCGTTCCCAGTTTCTTGAGCTCGTGGAGCACGCTGATCTCCGACAAGGCCTGGCCCATCAAGCCGGTCTCCGTGATTTCGCAGTCCAGGTAACGGGCCTCCAGGCCCGTCCGCTGGAGGATGCGGGAGATCGTGGGTATGAGTTCCCGATCGCGAATCTGGCGCGGACTCAGATTCACCGCGACCGTGAACGGCCCCATCCCCGTCTTCCGAAGACCTTGAATTTGCTCGCAGGCCGTGCGCAGAACCCACTCTCCGATCGGTACGATGAGGCCCGTGTCCTCGGCCACGTCGATGAATTCCGAAGGGGCCAGCAGACCCCGCTCGGGATGCTGCCAGCGCACCAGGGCTTCGACCCCCAGCAGCACCTGACCCACTGCGTCGATCTGCGGCTGGTAGTGCAGGCGCAACTCGTTTCTCTCGATGGCGCGTCGCAGCTCGTTGCCGATCTGCAGGCTGTGGGCGGTTCGGTTGTTTTCGACCAGGCTGAAGAAACGATGGCTGCCGAGCGACTGGCTCTTGGCGTGACGCGACGCGGTCTCCGCGTTGGCGATGAGTTCTTCCGCGGTTTCCCCGTCCCGGGGAAACATGCTGAGCCCGGCGCTGACGCTCACAAAGATCTCGGATTTCTCCAGCACGAACGGATCACGCATGGCGGCCTGGATCCCTCGGGCCACGAGGGCCACGTCCTCATCGCGGGAGAGGCCTTCGATCGCGACCAGAAACTTGTCGCCGCCCAGGTGGGCGAAGGTGAGTTCTCCCTGAATCTGGGTGCTCTGGCTGAAGAGATTCACTTCGGTCAGGAGCCGCTCGGCGAAACGCTGCAGGGCCAGGTCGCCGACGCTTCGGCCCATGCTTTCATTGATCCGGCTGAAGTGATCCACGTCGAAGCACAGCACGGCCAGAGGCGTCCCCCGGCCCCGATCCATCCGCCTTTCGAGCCACTCGGTGACGTGGGCCCGGTTCTTGAGACCGGTCAGAGGATCGTGGTGGTCGAGAAACCGTACGCGGTCCTCGGCCTCTCTCCTCTCGGTCATATCCTGAAGCGTGCCGACGAGCGAAACCACTCGCCCGTTCTCGGAGAGGGAGACTTCTGTCTCCTGTCGGACGAAGCGGACTCGGCCGTCGGGCCGCACCAGCCGGAAGTCGAAGCCGTTGGGTTCGCGGGAGAGAATCACGCCTCCTTCCCGCTCCTGAAAGGACTGCCGATCGTCCGGGTGAACGAGGCTCAGAAAACGAGCCCAGGTCAACGTGGCCTTGTCCGGGTCGGTTCCCAGAATGTTGCGCATCTGCGGGGAGCAGTGAACCTCGTTGGAGTTGATGTCCTTCTCCCAATAGCCGAGCTGGGCTATTCGCTGGGCGGCTTCCAGCCGGGTCGTGGTCCTCTTCACCGAGGCCAGGGCCTCGGCGGCCCGAAGCACGTAGCGAAGCCGGTGGCCCAACAGAACCCAGCTGATGGGCTTGGTCGCGAACTCGGTGGCGCCGACCTTGTACGCTCGATTGATCGACTCGATGTCGTGGAGTCCGGTCAACATGACGATGGGGACATTGGGGGACTGCCGCCTCAGTTCGAGGCAGGTGTCGAAGCCATCCAATCCGGGCATCAGCAGATCGAGAACCACCAGATCCGGCTTGACGGTCGGGAACAGTTCAACCGCTCGAGCCCCGCTCGCGGCTTCGGTGACCAGGAAACCCTGTTCATCGAAGGCCGCCGCCATGAGGAGGCGCGACGTGGCGTCGTCGTCGACGACCAGGATGCGGCGCCGGCGATTTTGGAGGGTCCCCTCGTTCCCGGTGCCCCCGTCGGAAAGAAATGATGCCATGGCTCTCCCCATCTGCAGGGTCCATGCCAGGAAACCAGCGCCATCCTGGAGGGCCCTATCTAGGGCCTTTCAGGCTGTTTTCGGCGCAGGCAGGAGCACGAGGGAGCACCTCGGGACGGGTCGATTTTCCGGCTTTCCGGACGACGAGTTCTTGGAATCAGGGATGCCCGCTGGATGGTTGCGAGCGCAACGCCCGCAGCAGGGGTTCGATGTTCGACCGCAACCTGGCGAGCGTCTCCTCGGGGGGAACAGAAGGGCTATCGGAGGCGTCGCTCTCCAACGTATGAGCCGCCGAGGCCGCCGCAGCCGCGCCGATCCACAATAGAGATCCCTTGAGGCTGTGGGCGAGGCGCCGAGCGCGATCAAGCTCTCCCGCGGAGACGGCGTCGCTCAGTTGCGCGATCAGGCCTGGCGTCTCTCGGGCGAAGGCGTTGAGGATTTCCTCGACGGCCGCCCCGTTATTGCCGAGCCTGCGATACAGGCCCTCGACGTCGACCAGGGATCGAACCGCAGGGTCAGACGCGAGGGTCGGCGAATCATGCTCGTGACCAGTCATGGCTTGGCCTCCTGCGCCTTGCTCTGGAAGAGGCGGGATCAGGATCGGTCCCACACTTTCTTCCCCAAGTAAAATAGCATTTGAAAGTGAGATTGCCCACCGCAAGCTGGTTCTTGGTCAGGAAGCGGACGCTCGCTTGAATTCCCAAACGCGGACCTTTCTGCTGGTCGAGGACGATGCTCTGGTCCGCGAGTCCATGCGCCGCTTCTTCGTCTCCCGCGGGCACCAGATTCAGGAGGCGTCGACCCTGGCCGAGGCCGAGCGGCTGCTGTTGTCCGGCCACCGCCCGGATGCGGCCATCGTCGACTATCAGCTGCCCGATGGCGACGGTCTGGCCGTCCTGGCCATGGTTCGCGGCGTCGATGTTTCGATCCCCGCGGTGCTGCTGACCGCGCACGGGTCCATCGATCTCGCGGTCCGCGCGATCAAGGAGGGGGCGGAACAGTTCTTCACCAAGCCGGTTGAGCTTCCCGCCTTGCTGGTGGTCCTCGAGCGTCTTCTGGAGAGAACTCGAGATCGGAATGCCGTGATGGCGGTTCGGAGCCGCCTCGCCCGCCAAAAGGTCGATCCCTTTCTCGGGGAGAGTAAGGCCATTCGCCAACTGGCCGCGCAGGCCGAGCGAGTTGCCACGTCCTCCGCCTTTGTCTTGATCGAAGGCGAATCAGGCACAGGCAAGGGCGTGCTGGCGGGATGGCTCCACCGGCAGGGCCCCCGGGAGGCCGAGGCCTTTGTCGACCTCAACTGCGCCGGGCTCTCGCAGGAGTTTCTCGAATCCGAGTTGTTCGGTCATGAACGGGGCGCCTTCACCGGCGCGGTGGCAACGAAGGCGGGGCTTTTCGAGATTGCCCATCGCGGAACGCTGTTTCTGGACGAGATCGGAGACGCCGACATCCAGATCCAGCCCAAGCTCCTGAAGGCGCTCGAGGAGCAGCGTTTCCGCCGCCTGGGCGACGTGCGCGACCGGCAGGTGGACGTGCGCCTGATCGCGGCCACCCATCACGACCTGAAAGAGCTGGTCGCCCAGAAGAAGTTCCGCGAGGACCTTTACTACAGGATCAGCGCCATCCCGCTCCTTGTTCCTGCTCTACGCAATCGGGGCAACGATGTGATCCTGCTCGCTCGGCCCATGCTGGAGCGTATCTCCGCGGACCTGGGTTTTCCCGGGATGGGCATGTCGCCCGAGGCCGAGAAAGTCCTGATCGCCCACAACTGGCCGGGGAACATTCGTGAATTACGCAACACTCTCGAACGCGCGGTACTGCTCGGCAATCGCACGACCGTGCGCACGGAGGATCTGGCCATCCGCATCCCCGGGACCGCGGAGTTTCAACGCCCAGGCTCGCCCCTGGGCACTCTGGCGGAAAACGAGCGGGCGCATATCGCCGCGGTTCTCCAGGAACAGGGCGGTGACGTGAAAAAGGCGGCCCCTGTGCTCGGGCTCTCTCGCAGCGCGCTGTACGAGAAGCTCAAGAAGCACGGGCTCACCGCCAGCCGTTAGCCTCTTCTGCCCGGTCCGGTTTCCGGAGATGAGGCATTCCGGTTTCCGGGAGTCTCGGAGTCGGGTCGGGTAAGTGTTCAGGAGTCAACTCCCTGCCAGGCCTGGATTTCGGAGGCTGCGCGGCGCGAGGCACGGTGCTTGCTCAAGGAGCGGCCCATGCGAAATCATCCAGCCGAACCCGATCCAACCCGCGCACGCATCCCATTCACCCAGTGGGATGTGCCCGATCTCCTTCTGCTCGATCTGCAGATGTCAAAACCCAGCAGCCTCGAACTGCTGAGGGAGTTGAAGCGGGCTGTCTTTGACCCGCGACATGGCCATAGTCGTGGCGGCCCACCGAGAGGCGGGCGCACCCGCGGCGGCGGCGGAAGGTCCCGGTTGCGACGGCGCTCTCACCGAAGCTTCTGAGCGGGTGCTGTAACCGACCTCTCGAAAGGGAGGCCGGTCCGCGGGGAAGTGAACCGCCTGGATCAGTGGGACCTCGAAAGGCCGCCCTCTCTAAGGCGCCGCTCGAGTCGTTCCCGCACTCCGGGCCACTCTTCCATGAGAATGCTGTACATCACGGTGTCCCGAACCGAGCCGTCCTTTCTGACCCCGTAGTGACGGATCACGCCGTCCTTGTTCGCTCCCAGGTTCTCGATGGCGCGCTGCGAGACCTGGTTGAGGATGTCCGTGCGCAGGCCGATCACTTTGCATCCCAGGGTATCGAAACCATGGGCCAGAAGGAGAAGCTTGCACGATGTGTTGACGTGGGAGCGCTGACACCGCTTCGCGTACCAGGTGTAGCCGATCTCCACTCGGTCGATGGACGCCATGATGTCGTGATAGCGCGTGCTGCCGACGATGCTCCCGACGGCGAGGTCCCGCACCACCCAGGGCAGCATGTGTCCGTCCCTTTGCCCATCGAGGGCGGCCTGGATGTAGGTGCTTGCATCGTCGGGGGCGGGAATCGACGTGAAACCGAGTTTCCAGAGCTCTCCGTCGCTCGCCGCGGCCACGAGGGCATCGCGGTGATCGAGCGACAACGGCTCGAGCCGCACGCCGAGCCCTTCGAGGACAACGGGTCTTGGGTAGATCATGGAGAATGGAAGCTAGGTCAGGGCCCTGGTCTCGTCCTCGTCGCGGATTGCCGAAAGTATCGACTCGGCGGACCGATCGATGTCCTCCTCCGTGGTCGACCAGTTCGACACCGAGATTCGAAGCGCATCCGCGCCGTGCCTCTTCGTCCCGCTGGCCCAGGCGACGCCGCCCTTCTGGATGCGCGCCACCACCGCGCGGGTGAAAGCACCTTCGTCCCCGCCCCCCCGCGGAGTGAAGCGCACCAGCACCTGATTCAAAACCACGTCGTTGAGGATGATGACACCGCCCGCGCGCAGGCGATCCGCCATCCGAACGGCCAGGGCGCAGCAGCGACTGACCAACGCGCTCACCCCCGAGCGGCCCAGGCTTCGTAGCGCCGCCCAGATGGCGAACCCGCGGGCGCGCCGCGAGGACTCGGGGGTGAAATCGTGATTGTCACGGGCCGCTCCCGCGGACCGGATCAGGTACTCGGCGCTCTTGGTGATGGCCGTGCTCAGATGCGCGCTCTCCTTCACGATCACGATGCCCGAGTCGTAAGGAACGTTCAGCCATTTATGGGCGTCGGTGGCCCACGAATCGGCCTCCGCCACTCCGCGCAGGAGATGGCGGCGCGTGGGATCGGTGGCGGCCCAGAGGCCGAACGCGCCATCGACGTGAAGCCAGGCGCCTTTAGTCCGCGCGAGGGCGGAGATTTCATCGAGAGGATCGAAGGCCCCGGTGCTGACGTTGCCGGCCTGGGCGGCGACCAGAATCGGGCCCTCCAGGGGAGCGAGGGTGGCCCGCAGCGCTTCGGGGATCATCCGCCCCTGGGCGTCCACGGGAACGCGCCGCGCGCGCGCCTCGCCGAGACCGAGAAGGCGCAAGGCCGAGAGGATGGTGGCGTGGGCCTCGTCCCCGATCACCACATGGACCTCCGGCGCGCCCTGCAGGCCCTGCCTCTCCACGTCCCAGCCCGCCCGGGCCAGCACGGCGTGGCGGCCCGCGAGCAGACCGGAGAAGTTCGCCATCTGGCAGCCGGTTACGAAGCCGACGCCGGCCTCGGAGGGAAGACCCAGCAGGTCCTTGATCCATTCCGCGACCACGGCCTCGGTGGCGGCGGCCGCGGGCGAGGCGGCGTTCAAGGCCGCGTTCTGATCCCAGGCTGAAGTCAGCCAGTCCGCCGCGAGGGCCGCGGGGACGCTTCCGCCAATGACGAAGCCGAAGTAGCGCGCCCCCGCCGAGCCCACGAGGCCGGGCTCGACCGCTTTCGCCAGGGCCTCGACCACGAGGGCCGCTCCCTCGCCGGCCTCGGGCAGGGGGCCGCCGAGCGAGCGCACGAGTTCGTCGAACGTGGCTCGTGGTCCCACCGGGCGGTCCGGCAGCGACCTCAGGAACGTGCGGGCAATGTCGTGAGCGCGGTCCAGCGCCGCGTCCCGATCCAGATCGATCTTCGCGGAGTCCATGCCTCAATCTAGCCTAGAGCAGGTTGTACCATCTGCCCGACCGGGAACACCCGACCGCGAACACCCGACCGCGAACACCCATGGAGCATTCCATGATCCGGCCTGTCTGGGTGACCACCGGTTCGTGGAGACCACCAGGAGCTGAGGCCCGATCTCAGCTATTCTCGCGACATGGTGCGTCCTCAAGCCGCTCCCCCGGGCCATCCCCTGGAGGGTATGCGTTCTCTGATTCTGGGCCGGCTCGAAGAGCTGGTCATGGAGTGCCTCTGGCAGAGCGAGGAGGCGATCAGCGTCCGCGATGTCGCCCTGCGACTTAACGGTCCATGGGCCTACACCACCCTGATGACGACTCTCGATCGCCTCTTCAAGAAGAATCTGGCCACGCGCGAGTCCCGGGGCCGGGCCTTTGCCTATCGCGCACGGTGGTCGCGGACGGATCTTGGCGTTCAGGTCCTGAGAACCGCAGTGTCCAACATCGGCGTCGGAACTCCAACCGCGGACTTCGCCCTCGCCGCCCTGGTCGACGCCCTCGAGTCTCACGATCCGGAATGGTTGGATTCCCTCGACCGCCTGGTGCGGGAGAAGAGACGCGCGCTGCGTCAGGCTAAGAAGGCGGAGGATCGGGGATGACGCTGTACGGCGCTGCCTTGCTTCTGGCCGTCTTCGGCCTGTTGATGGCTGCCTCGGACTTGCTGCTTCTGGCGGCGACGCCGTCGCTCCTGGCGTTCTTCGCCAGGTTGAGACCGGAGCGGCGGGCCCAGGCCATCCTGGTTGCCCGCTTCGCTCCTTCGGGTCTTGCCGCCCTCCTTACCGTTTTGGTCTTCCTCCCCGCATGGTGGCGGCATGAGCCATCGAACACCGGTGAGTTGGCGTCCTTCGGGCTCCTGACCCTGGCCGCGCTCGCGATGCTCCCGATTCTCCAGGGCCTCCTTCGCGCCGCCCGCATTTCTTTGCGGACGCGAGACCGCCTCCTCCTCTGGCGGCGTCTGGGTCGGAGTACGTCAACCGCTCAGACCCCTATCGAAGTCGTGGAAGTGAAGTCTGAGGATCTGGCGTTGTGCGTGGGCGGCTATCTGACGCCCACGATCTACGCCTCCGCCCAGGTCGTGAGGTCTCTAGCGCCCCAGGAGTTCTCCGCCGCCCTGGCTCACGAAGTTAGCCATGCGCGCGCCCGCGACCCCCTTCGATTGCTCTGGATGAGCTCGTGCCCGGACTTCCTTCAGCTGTTTGGCCTCGACGATGCGTGGCGACGCGGGTTCGCGAGGGCTTGCGAGTTTGCCGCTGATGCAGGTGCGAGTCGGGGCAATCCGGAGGTGGCGCTCAACCTCGCCTCCGCCCTGCTCAAGGTGGCGCGGCTCCCAACCCTCCCCCCCTTGGCCGCGACGGCCATGATCGACATGGCCGTGTCCTCGGCGTTCTCGAGCACGGGGGACCTGGAGGCGCGGGTCCGCGCGCTGGTGAGCGCTCCCGACGAGACCGTGGAACGCTTCGTATGGGGGCCGTGGATGTTCCTGGCTGCCGCTGTTCTCGTCTGCGTCGCGGGCCTCGTAGCGTCCCCCCAGGTTCACGCCCTCACCGAAGGCGTGGGTCGGCTGCTCGCTCCCTGAGCGGCTTGCGCCGTTCCGAAGAGCGGCTCCTTTACGATCCCTGGTAGTAGAGGCGCCAGTACCGGTAGGGTGACGGGATGGAAAGGCGTCGGATTCAGGTCGTTCTCGCACTCGGCGTGGCCTTGCCGGCAGCCCTCCTCCTGCCCGCAGTCGTGGCAGCCAGGCCCGCCGAGACCGCGCAGACCATGCTGAAGATCCAGGATGAAAGGGGACAACCCCTGGCGGAGGTCAAAGTGAGGATCGAGTCCGCCGCAGGAACGTCGCTCGGGACCGCGACGTCCTCGGTCGACGGCGCGGCGAGAGTGCCGAGGTTGCCTCGTGGGCGGCACCGGGTGATCGTCTCCGACGCCCGGGGAGAGATCGGGGCGGCCGTCCTGCTGGTAACCGATTCCGGCGAGGTCGCGACCGTGACCATACAGACCCCGGGAACGGGTTCGGCCCACTTCACCGACGAGGTCGTCGTGAGCGCGGAAGCGGGCTTGGCCCAGGAGAGCGCCCGCGCGCCGCAGACCATCAATGCCATCTCGCGGGATGAAATCGGCGGCCGGGCCAAGACCACACTCGCTCAGATCGGTAACGAAGAGGCGGGCCTGGCCTGGCAGCGCACCTCGCCCACCATGGGCGCCATTTCCATCCGCGGTCTGACCGGGGCCAAAGTGAATCTCTTCGTCGATGGCGTCCGCTTTTCGAATTCGGCTGCGCGCGGCGGTGTGAATACTTTCCTGAATCTTCTCGATCCCTCACTCATCGAGTCGGTGGAGGTGATCCGCGGGCCCTCCAGCGCTCAGTACGGGTCCGACGCCATGGGGGGCAGCGTGCAGCTCTTCTCCCAGGCTCCGGTGTTCACCAACAGCGGATCCGTAGTTTCCGGCCGGGCCTCCGTTTCGGCCGGCGCGGCAGACCGGAGCGGCGGAGCCGATGCCACCGTCGCCTGGTCTTCCCGCCGCATCTCTGTGGTGGCGGCGGGCACGGGACGGAGGGTCGACACCATCCGAATCGGCGACGGAATCGACTCGCACCACGCGGTGACCCGCTTCTTCGGCATCCCCTCTTCGAAGGTCCAGGGCGACCGTCTTCCCGACACCGGCTTCAACCAGTACGGGGGATCGCTGCGCGCGGCCTGGTCGGCTTCACAAAATGTCCGGTTTTTCGGGACGTACCTGCGCGGCCAGATCGACGGTTCGAAGCGCTACGACCAGCTGCTGGGCGGTGACGGGAACCTGATCGCCGACGTGCGCGACCTGAAAATCGACGTCGCCACCGTTCGTCTCGAACACCTGAATCCGGGCTTCGCCGACCTTCTGAGCGTGTCGTATTCCTTCAACGCTCAGTATGAAGAACGGGTCAACCAGGGCGGAAACGGCAACCCCGCCGCGGCCATCAACTACGAGCCGGAGCGGACCGCGACCAACGCCCTTCAGCTCCGCACGCAAAAGGCTTTCGGCTTGCACACGTTCTCGGCGGGCGGCGATTTCTCGTTCGAGGAAGTGACGGGCGTTTCCGTGGCGGAGAACGCGACCACCGGGGCGACGACCCTGCGCCGCGGTCGGGTTCCGGACGGGGCGAAATACCGGGGCGGCGGCATCTACGTTCAGGATTCGTTCGATCCTTCGCCGAAGGCGCACCTGGTGGGCGCGGTCCGCGCTTCTTTCGCGCGCTACCAGTCGTTCGCCGAAACCGCCCCGGTGGTGAACGGGCAGCCCCTGTGGCCGGACGACGAACTGAATGCGTCCGCCGTCACCTTTCGCGTCGGCGTCACCTATGAACTCTTCAAGGACTTCCGGGCCATCGCGCATATCGGTCGGGGATTCAGAGCGCCCCACATCACGGATCTGGCGACCCTGGGCCTGACCGGCGCGGGCTTCGAGGCGTCGTACGACTCGGTATCACCGCTGGGGGCCCGGATCGGCACCACCGCCGATGCGTCTGCGGTCACCACCCTTCGCAGCGTGGCCGTACTCGAGCCGGAGACCAGCCTCACCTGGGAGTTCGGCTTCAACCTGAACCGCGGGCCGATCGAGACGCGCAATACCGTCTTCTGGAACGACATCAAGGGCAACATCGAAAAGTACTCGGCCATCCTGCCTCAGGGCTCCGTCGGCAAGTTCATCGGCAGCGAAGCGATCACGTCCCAGTTGCCCAACGGTGTGGTGTTTGTCGCCCTGTCTTCCAACCCGGTTCTCATCCGCGCGAACCAGGAGAACTCGCGCATCTTCGGGGTCGAGCACGAAGCGCGGGTGAGGCTGTCCGAGTCGCTTTCGCTGCGTACCTCCGCGACGTACCTTCACGCCGAACTGACCTCGACGGGCGCTCCGCCCAACATCGAAGGCGGCACCCCGAATCCGGACGCCTGGCTCGCCCTGCGCTGGACCTCGAAGTCGAAGGCCCTCTACGTCGAGCCGTACGCGCACCTTGCCGCCGAACAGAAGCGCCTTTCGACCCTCGATCTAAGCGACCGCCGCACCGGAGCTTCGCGGTCGAGGAGCAGCATCACCGCGTTCTTCAACAACGGCGCCAGGGCCCGTGGCTACACCTCCCCCGGCGCCGACGGCCGGTTTGGAACCGCGGACGACACCCTCATCGCGACCGGCGAAACGGTGGCGCAGATCATCACCCGGGTGCTCGGGCCTTCGGGAGCCACGAACTCGCTCTACACGACGGTGCATGGATACCAGGTCTTTGGCCTCCGCGCCGGATGGACCATCGCGAAGCGCCACCACATCACCATCGACGTGGAGAACCTCACCGACCAGAACTACCGCGGACCGAGCTGGGGCATGGACGCGGCCGGCCGCAATGTGTTCGCGCGGTATTCGGTGAAGTTCTAAGCCCGCTTCGAAGGGTGTGAGGGCGTCTTCGAGGGGCACATCACTAGTGCGTCCGTTCGCCGGTGCCGTCGTCCGTTTCGTCGGCTTCGAGGACATCCTCAACCTCGCTCGCCGGCCGTCCCTTGCGGGGGGCGATCATTCGATGACGCTTCAGCATCTCGTTCAAGGTCGTCGGCTTCACGCCGAGGATCCGGGCGGCGTCCTTCTGGATGCCGCGCGCGGCTTCCAGGGCGACCGTGATCATTCGCTGTTCGAAGTCGGCGGCCGCTCGTCTGAGGTTGAAGCCGTCGCGGTCCAAAGCACCCGGGGCGTCGCCGGTGATCCCCTCGCCCGCGGGCTGCCGCATTCGCACCTGCGGGGGCAGTTCGCTCTCGTCAATCTGATCCCCGGCCGCGAGAACGACCCCCCGCTCCACCGAGTTCTCGAGTTCGCGCACGTTCCCGGGCCAGTCGAAGTCGATGACTCTTTCGAGGGCGGCGCGGGTGAAGCCAGAAACGTTGCGCCCATTGTCCTTCGCGTATTTCGCGATGAAGTGCTGGACCAGGACCGGAATGTCTTCCTTGCGCGCGCGCAGGGGGGGCAGGTCGATGGTGATGACGTTGAGTCGATAGAAGAGATCTTCGCGGAAGCGGCCCTCGGCCACCGCGCGCCGCAGGTCGATGTTCGTGGCGGCAATGATGCGCACGTCCACTTTGACGATGTCGGTGCCTCCCAGGCGCATGAACTCGCGCTCCTGGATGACCCGCAGCAGCTTCGCCTGCGTCTCCATGCTTACGTTGCCGATCTCGTCGAAGAAGAGCGTGCCCCGGTCGGCGAGTTCGAAGAGCCCCTTCTTCGAATAGAACGCGCCGGTGAAGGCGCCTTTCACATGACCGAAGAGGTTCGATTCGAGGAGCTCGTGGGGCAACGAACCCGAGTTCACCACGATGAATGGTTTCTCGGAACGCGGCGAGGACACGTGCAGGGCTTTGGCGACGAGCTCCTTGCCCGTGCCGCTTTCGCCCGCGATCAAGACGGTGGTGCGGGCGGGTCCCGCCTGCTGGATGAGGGCGTACACCTGCTCCATCTTCGGGCTCTTGCCCACCAGGCCCAGGAAGTTCCCCTGGGGCCGGATCGCGAGTTTGAGAGAGCGGTTCTCATCGACAAGATCGCTCTGCTGGAGGGCCTTCTGAAGAAGGATGAGAAGTTCGTCGTGTTTGAAGGGCTTGGTCAGATAGTCGAAGGCGCCTTTCTTCATGGCGGAAATCGCGGTCTCGATCGAGGCCTGGGCGGTGAGCATGAGCACGGGAAGGTCGGGGTCCAGGCGTTTCATCTCGTCGAGCACCTCGAGGCCCGACATGCCCGGGAGCATCAGATCCAGGATGACCGCATCGACCGGGGACTCCTTGAACTCAGCGAGGGCAGCGGGCCCGGTGGCGGCGAATCGCACCGCGTAGCCCTCGCCGCCGAGAACGCTGCCGAGCACATCGCGCATGACCTCTTCGTCGTCGACGACGAGAATCTTCGGGAGCGCCATGGGGATTTAACCTCGAAGGCGAGGGCTAGAGGGCGCGGGCCATGGCGGCCCGACGCTCGATGGGCAGGCGCACCTCGAAGCGCGACCCCTGTCCCCGCGAGCTGGAGACACGAATCGAGCCGCCATGCTCCTGGACGATCCCATACGACACGGCCAAGCCGAGCCCGGTGCCCTGACCCACATCCTTCGTGGTGAAGAAGGGGTCGAAGATGCGGGGCAGATTGGCTTCGGGAATGCCTTCGCCGGTGTCGCCCACTTCGATGACCACCTCGCGGCCCTCGAGGCTCGTCTTTATGGTGAGCCACCCTCCGCTGGGCATGGCGTCCCGAGCATTCAGAATGAGGTTGAAAAGGACCTGCTGAATCTTGTTCTCGCTTCCCACCACCGAGGGCAGCTCGGGCGAGAACTCCTTGACCACTCGAACCCGAGCCTTCTCGAGCTGATGCTCGACCAGGGAAAGAACATCCAGAACCACCTTGGGAATGTCGAGCGAGGCGTCGTCGCTCCCGCCCGCCCGCGCGAAGTTCAGCAGGTTGCTGACGATCTTGGCCCCGCGGAACGTCTGCTTTTCGATCTTGTCGAGCCACTCCACCCGCGCATCTTTGGGATCCATCTGCGAACGCATCAGCTGGGTGTAGGACGAAATACCGGTCAGGGGCGTGTTCACTTCGTGAGCCACTCCGGCGGCCAGGAGACCGACCGCGACCATCTTCTCGGTCTGCTGGACCTGACGCTCGAGAGCCACCCGGTCGGTGACGTCGTGGAAGATCAGGACCGCGCGCGCGCCCGGGGTGGCGCTGTCCGCGAGGGACGAGTCGAAGGGCGCGGCATTGACGTTCACCGTGATGGCCCGGCCGCTCTGGAGAGTGAGCGTCACTTTGTAGAGGTACTCGGCCTCGCCCCCCGATTCGGAAAGGATGGGGGCCAGCACGGTGGAGGCGTCGCTGGAGAGGGCCTCGGCCAGGGTTTTGCCGATGGCGCTGCCCCGAGGCACTCCGGCGAGACGTTCCATTCCGCGGTTCCACCGCTCGATGCGCTGGTCCGCGCCCATGACCACCACGCCCGCCTCCATGCTTTCGACGATGTTGGAGTGATAGTCGGTGAGACGCGTGAGTTCGCGCGCCTTGTCCTCCAGCCTCTCGTACAGACGTCCGTTGAGGATGGCGGTGGCGGAGACCGCGCAGAGCGAGCGAATCAGTTCCGCCTCGTCCTCGTCCATGGTTTCCTGGGCCAGCGGATCGCCCAGCGCGAGCACGGCCACGACCTCACCGCGGGCCACCAGGGGGAAGTAGTGAGCGAACAGATCCGAACCTGAATCGCCGTCACCGCTCATGACCGCGCCCAGGCCGGAGTCGGACAGATCGATCTGGAAAGCGCGCAGGATGGACAGGTCGCCTTCCACCGTCGGCGTTCCGGCCAGGCCGAAGTGGCGGACGGTTTCGAAGCGGCCGGTCGAGCGCGCGAACAGGGCGCCCCGGGTGACGCTCAACGCCTGTTGGGCTCCGGTGAGAAGGCGCTCAGCCAGACGGTCGCGATCGAGCTCGGTGGAAAGCTCGGGGGAGAGACGCAGGAGAGTCTGGCGCGAGTCGAACCGGTCTTTCAGGGCCAGGCGATCGACCGCGGTTTGAATCCGGTTCTTGAGGGGAAAGAAGAGGAGGGCCACCAGGCAGATGACCACGATGAGGGGCGCGGTGTCGGCCCGGTTGACCCCGCCGAGCAGGCCAAGAACGAGGAGGCAGACCCCGAAGACGGTGGTGACCGCAATCAGCGAAACCAGAAGCCGGCGGAACAGGAAGCCGATGTCGACGATGCGATTCTGGATAACCGCGTAGGCGAGAGAGAGAGGCAGGAGGGCCAGGGGAATGGCCCCGAAGAGTTCGGGCACCGTCCCGCCGGGGCGACCGAGGGCAAACGGCACCGCGTAGAAAGCGATGAACGGGCCGATGCCCGCCGCGGTTCCAAGGGCCAGAGACCGCATGCGGCGGCGTTCGAGGCCAACCCGGGCATGGGAAGAGGCGCGCCATAGAACCACTAACCCGGCGAGGAAGAAAACGCTGAAGTACGCAGGCTCGAGGCGGTCGGTCCAACCGAGAACGATTTCAGCGAGAGGACTCGATCCAGCGCCCAGCAGGCCGAACAACTCCAGGGCCATGAACCCGAAGGCGGCCGCATAGACCCGTATCGTCCGCGCCCGCGTATTCGTCTTGGCGAGCTTCAGGCAGAAGTGGAGATAACAGGGAGGCAGCAGGGCGATGCCCACCGAATCGATCAGGAGCAATCCCCAGTCGACCGCGTCGAGGCGACCGGAGTCGGAGACCGCGTACACAATGAAGAAAAGCGCGCACAGAGCGGCGAAGTGCAGACGGAGCCGTTCGCCCGGGCGTCTCATGGCTACCAGCGTGCCCAGGCCCAGGCAGAAGAAGCCCATCAGCCACAGGTAGGGGTAGAGCCGCCGATCGCCCGAGGGAAGGGTGATGGGCTGAAGGTGGTGAGAGGTGAGCGCTCCGTTGCGATCGACCCGGTACTCGACGTCGGTCCCGGAGGCGACCGACCGGGAAAGTTCGAGGACCACATCTTCCGCCGTCGAAACGCGGTGGTCGGCGATGGCGACCAGCTTGTCGCCCTGGCGAATGCCCGCGGTAGAGGCAGGGGAGCCCGGGGCCACGGAGTCGGCCGTGAGTTGGCCGCCGACCGATCGCCACGAGACGCCGTCCTCGCGCCATTTGGGACCGAGACGCTGGACCAGGCTCAGGATCCCAAGAGAGGTGAGGAGCGCGGAGACCAGGAGGATCCGATTGCGTCGCGACAGACGTCGCGAGAATCGCCGGCGCAGCGACGTGTACGTCCGAGCGGGCAGGGTGAACAAGGACCTGGCTCTTTCTGACCGCCGCCTAGAACTTGACCCGGATGCCGCCGGTGATCCGCTGGGGAGGCGCTTGCACCGCGAACTCGTCGAGGTTCCTCCGATCGACATCGTCGTAGTAGACGTTGCGCAGACTTACGAGCAGGGCCATGTCGGCGCCGATCATCGCGGGAACGAAGGGGACGTCCTGCCGCAGTTCGACTAGATAACGCTGCGCTCTCATGCGCGGCCGGGCGTCACCCTCGTAGCTGGACACCGCCGCCCCTTCATGGAAACGGTGAAAGACGGCGATCCCGGTCCCGGAGCGCCGCAGATACGCGTCGAACCGGGTGGTGATCTGGTGATAGTCGCGGACCCGATCAGGGTAAGCCTGTTCGCCCGAGAAACGCCCGTAGCCATATTCAATTCCGGTCTGAGCCTGGCCGTGCGCGAACGTCTTCTCCACCATGACCGTCCCCAGCCGCACCCGGTTCCGCTGGCCGTTTTGCACCAGGGGAGCCCCCGCGACGGACAAGGGAAACACCAGGAGGGCGTGGGTCACCGTCTGATCCTGAATCCTCGCTTCCATCCTGGTCCCGCCCTCGCGGTAGCCCACGGCGAGGCCGCGGTTCCAGGTGCGCTGCGCCTCGAAGTCCCGGGCAAACAGCGGAAGGCCTTCGGACAAAGCGATCAGGTCGCTCGCGCCCGTGACCACTTCGAGGCCGGGGAAGAGAGTGTCGCCGGAGAGGTCGAGACGCAGGTAGGTCCGGCCGTCGCCCGCGGGCTCTTCGACGAGGACGGAGAACTCCGGGTCGATCGACCGAGACGAACGGAGGAAAGGCGCATCGACCACGCGTCCGCCCGCCCTCGTGCTGAGGCGGTCGGAAACCTGCAGGGCATGGACGAGCCGGAACGCTCCGACGGAGCGGCGATCGATCTCCGCGCCAATGGTCGCGTTCGTGGCGTTGGACCGCGCACCATAAACCGCACCCACCTCGATGCGATTCCGGTCCCCGGCGGTGAGTTCAAACTCGGCTCCGCCCCGCCAGGTGGTGGCCGCACTCTCGGCGGCGAGGCCGGTGAGCGCGAAGCTCAGATCGTCGGTGAGGTAGCCCGACACCCTGACCAGGCCCGCGCCATTGGGCATGGACCCTTCAGCCACCTGACCGGCCGATGGGGAACCCGAAGCCAGGGTCAGGAGTTCCACCTGGCCCGAAAAGCCCGATGGGTCAAGATCGGATTGGATGTGCTGGGCGGCGGCGGTCCGCTCCGCGCCCGCCTCTTTTTCGTTCAGGACGGATTTTCGTCGCTGGCGCAGGAGGACTTCGCGCCGCCTCGTCGACGCCGATGCCTCGGCCGAGGTCTGCGCCCCGTCCGGGTCTGGAGCGACCGAGTCCGGATCCGCCGCCGCTGTCGCGGAAACGTCGAAGGCGGTCAGGGTCTGGGCGGCCAGATCCTGGGCGGCCACCCGCCAAGCGGCGCGCAGCGGAGAGAGGGGAGAAAGGAACAGGAGACGGGAACTGGCGTCCGAGTTTCCAAAGAAGGACGAGGGCAGGGTGGGGAGGAAGCCTGCGAGCGCGGGCGCGGCCTTGGCCGGCATCTGCGGTACGGTGGTGAGGAGCGCCGGACCCGCCCAGGCCGAGGCGGGAATGCTCCCAATGAGCAAATGGCCGGCCTTTTCATCACCGCTCGATGCCGCGTGTGCGTAGCCCGCGGTGGCGACCACGATGGCGAGGGAACGAAACCTGAAAATCATCAATCACCCTCCCGTTTTATCAGGGGAGAACTCACAAAAAACGAGGCGCCGCTCCGCCTCCATGGCGGAGCCCGCGTCCGAGGGGTTAAACGTAGCACGAGAAGCCAGCTAACGTCTTTTGCCGGGAGGGAATAATGTTCCCCCCGAATGGAAGCTCAGGCCCCCAAGGAGAACCCTGTTTCAAGGGTTCCGGCATCGACGGTCGGGCGATGGGTTTCGTCGGGAACGGTGGCCCTGCTTTGCGTCCTTGCTTCCAGCGGCGCCTCGACCCATCCAGGCGGTGTGTTGATCGGCGTCCCCTCGATCCTCGGTCTCGCCCTCGGGACGCTTTCGGGCGCGGTGGTCTGGGCCTCGGGCCTGCGAGGTCTCGGAGGTTTTCTGCTGCCCGCGAGCGCGGTCCTCCTCGGCGCCTTGTTCCTGCCGGCCTCATCGTCTCTCCTCCTCTTCTCGGGCCGGCCTCTGTTCGCGGTGGCGCTGGCCGCCCTGTTCCTCGCCGCCGTGGCGCTGGGGAAGAGGCCTCCCAAAGCACTTCTCCTGCCGGTGTTCTTCGCGCTCTACGCGAGCGTTGCTCATCAGGCCCAGACCAGGGTCGGACCCGAGGGCGACGAGCCGCAGTATCTGATGGTCGCGGAAAGCCTGATCCGCGACCATGACCTCGCTCTCGATCAGGACTTCAAGGAGAAGCGCTACGAGGCCTTCTTCCCGCGGCCGCTGAAGCCGCATTTCCGGATCCGCGGACCCCTTGGCCAGATCTACTCGCTTCATGCCGTCGGCCTGTCGGTTCTGATCCTGCCGGCCTATGCGGCATTCGGGTACGCCGGAGCCTCGTTCTTCATGGCGCTCCTGGCCGCCCTCCTGGTGTACGAGCTGCGGCGGCTGGTGACGGACCTGACCGGAGACCACGGGCTGGCCGAAGGGACGGCGTGGCTGGTCGGTCTGTCGCCGCCCATCATTCACTTCGCCGGCTTGATCTTCACCGAGATTCCCGCCGCCCTCCTGCTTTGCCTCGGCCTGCGCACCGCGGTATTCGGTCGCAGCGCTGGCGCGGCCAGGATGGCGGCCCTGTGCGCGGCCGCCCTTCCGTGGTTGAACGTCCGGTACGCCATTCTCTCGTTGGCGGTGGTTGGCGCGCTCTCGTGGAGGCTAGGGCGCGACCCCGGTTCGGAACCCGGACCGCGCAAGGCGGTGCGTCGGCTGGTCGCCCCCTTTCTGATCCTGGTCGTATCCGCTCTGGCCATCGGCCTCTATCACTTCGAGCTATGGGGCTTCTTCGACCCGCGGCGGGTCTACGGCCGAAACCGGGAGTTCAGTCTCGACGTTCTTCCCGAAGGCCTGCCCGGGCTTTTCTTCGATCAGGAGTTCGGTCTTTTCGTTTATGCCCCGATCTTCGTCTTGTCGCTCGGCGGTTTCGTCCCCCTCTGGCGCCGGCGACGCTCCCTTGCCATCGCGGGGCTCCTGGCCGCCCTGGGTGTGATCGCCACCGCGAGCGTCTGGCCGATGTGGCGCGGCGGCTTCAATCCCCCCGCGCGTTTTCTGGTGCCTCTGGTTTCGATCCTGACCGCGGGCCTTGCCCTGTCCCTCCAGCGGGGAATCAGGCCCGCGACCGCACTGCTCGCCGGCTGGAGCCTGTGGTGCGGCCTTGGCGGAGCCTTCACTATCGAGACCGTTCACCGGGACCGCGACGGGGTGGCTCCGTTCTTCCGGACCCAGTCCGGAGCTCGTGAATGGACGGCGGCGCTGCCTTCATTCGTTCTTTCCGAGGATCGGTCGACCCGGGTTCTCGCCTGGCCCTGGGCCGCCCTTCTCGGCCTGCCTTTGCTTCTCATCACCTTCCGACCGACCCGCGATCTGAAAGTAATGCGGGGCCGCGACACCCTCCTGGCCTCGGCTGCCTTCATGGGAGTCGCGATTTTCGCCGATCGTTCGAGTCCAAGGCTTCGTTCGCCCGAACGCGAGGCCACGCGACTTGTGGGTTCACCGTCGATTCTGTTGCCTTCCCTCCGGTTTCAACGCGCCACCGAAGCCGAGTGGCGGCTCGACCTGTTCTACGAGCCTCACCGGTCTCCTGCGGGTCTCGTGTTCGCGAGGGCTATGAGCCTTGAAGCCGGGGGTTACGAGGTCGACCTGGGGCTCAGCGACCGCTCCGCGAATGCCACGCTACCCTCGCTCCTGGTCCGACTTCGTCAAACCGGGCGGACGGTTCGCTCGCCCATGACCTCTTCGGGCTCTGGTCTGGTCGGCAAGTTCCGGGTAGACGAATCGGGTGACTACGACCTGTCCCTGATCGGCGGAGAACCCTTGGCGATGGCCCAAGCCCGCCTCCGTTTGGTTCCATAACCACCCGGCTTGACCGCGGGCGACCGATGGTCCGGCTACCGGTCCCCGCGCCCGGTCGGCAGACCCTGGCGAACGATCAGACGAAAGCTGTTGGTGGCGATCACCTTGTCCTGCGCCTTGAGGGTGGCGCGGATGTTGAAGCCGCCGGCGTAGGAGTAATAGTGCTCTGAGGAAAACCGGCGTTCGATCTTGGTGTCCGGCTGGAAGGGTTCGCAGTCCGAATCCTGAAGACTCTTGCTGCCGTCATCCCAGTCCCATTCGATGGCGAGACAGTAGAAATCTTCCGAGTCCTCGCCCCCGGTGAGTTCGGCCATGGCGATGACGCCTACCGGAGAGAAGGCCATGCGAGGCGAGACCCGGACTCCGAGGGAGGGCCGCTTTGGCTTGGCGCTTGCCGGCACGCCGAAAATCAAGCCGAAGGCGATGGCGACGCCGAGAATGATGGATAAGGACTTGCGGTTCATAAGTGACCTCCCGCGTTGATGATCTCCGCCCGACCGCGACCCCATTCCGCCGGGATCGCGAATGAAAATCGGATCTTAGATCCGAGGACCTACAATCCGCCAAATGCCAAATCCTGCCCGGCAGATCGAAGTCCCCGAGGGCGTGGCCCGGTGCGGCGAGACGCTCGGCCAGGCCGGAGGACGCGTCTTTTTAGTCGGGGGCGCGGTCCGTGATTCTCTTCTCGAAAGGCCGGTGAAGGACTACGACCTCGAAGTGTTCGGGCTTCCGGCCGAGGCCGTCCTGAAGGCTCTGACCGCCATCGCGAGAGTGGAACCGGCGGGCGATTCATTCCCGGTGTTCAAGGTGGCCGGACTTCCCGGGGTGGCCGGGCAGATCGATGTCGCTCTGCCCCGGCGCGATTCCAAGAAGGGTCCGGGACACCGCGGTATCGACGCCCACGCCGATCCGCACATGACCACCCGCGAGGCGGCCCGTCGTCGCGATTTCACCATCAACGCCATGATGCTCGATCTGGCCAGCCGCGCCATCGAAGACCCCTTTGGAGGCGCCCAGGACCTGCAAGCGCGGGTGTTGCGGATGGTCGACGAGGCGACGTTCGGCGACGATCCGCTCCGGGCCCTTAGGGCCGCTCAGTTCGTGGCCCGCTTCGAGTTGACGGTGGAGGAGAAGACCGCGGGCTTGTGCGCAACCATGCCTCTGGGCGAACTGGCCGCCGACCGGATCTTCGGAGAGATTGAAAAAGCGTTGCTCCAGGCCCGGAGGCCTTCGATCGCCTTCCGGCTGCTGGCCGAGTGGGATCAGCTTCGAACCATCGCGCCCGAACTGGTTCCTCTGGCCGCGACCCCTCAGGATCCCGAGTGGAATCCCGAAGGCGACGTGTGGACCCACACCCTTCTGTGCCTCGACGAGGCCCGCCTCCTGATCGACGATCTCGATCCGCCGCGTGCGCTCGCGGTGATGCTGGGGGCCTTGTGTCATGACCTCGGAAAACCC
This sequence comes from Vicinamibacteria bacterium, assembly GCA_031412915.1. Taxonomy (GTDB): domain Bacteria; phylum Acidobacteriota; class Vicinamibacteria; order Fen-336; family JAGNNV01; genus JAGNNV01. Next base: position 21,337 of record JANODX010000268.1, read on the forward strand.
GCCACCACCAGGGTGGAGGATGGGCGGATCCGCTCGCGTGGTCACGAGGAGGCGGGAGTGGCGCCGACCATCGCTCTTCTCGACCGGTGGAATGTGCACACCCGCGGGTCATTCCCGCTCCGCGATCAGATCGTGGCCCTGGTGAAGGATCATCTGAAGCCGGGGGCTTTCCATCAGGCCCGCAGCGAGGTCAGCGCCGGCGCCATTCGGAGACTTGCGCGTCGGGTCGAGGCGGATCTTCTCTACCGGGTCGCCCGGGCCGACTGCCTTGGACGTACCGGTGATTTTCCACCGGTGGCCATGGAGTGGTTCATCGAGGAAGTGCGAAAGCTCGCGGTGGAGCGCTCCGGGCCGACTTCGCTCCTGCAGGGGCGAGACATCCTCGGCCTGGGCGTGAACCCGGGACCGGTGGTGGGGAAGATCCTGGCCGTGGTCTACGAACATCAACTCGACTCGAAAGTCGAGACCCGCGATGAAGCCCTCGCCCTGGCCCGACAACTGCTGACTCAAGGGTTGACATAACCTCCCCACCTCCCCCGGGCGGTTGTCGCCGCACCCATTGGGAAGGAATCAACCATGAAGCCGAAGATGTTTCTTGCCGCCGCGTCGAGCCTGCTCCTCGCGGTCACCACATTCGCCGCCGACCTTTCGGGCCGATGGACGGCCGAACTGAGGGGTCGCAACGGCCAGACCCAGACCACCACTTTCGTCTTCAAGGTCGAAGGCGAGACCCTGACCGGCACCACCACCGGACGGGCGGGCCAGAACGCCATCTCGGACGGGACCGTGAAGGGCGAGGACCTTGCCTTCACCGTGGCGGTGAGCTTCAACGGGAACGACATGAAGCTCATCTACACGGGGAAGCTCGTGGGCGAAGAGATCAAGCTGACCCGCACCCGCGCAGGCGCCGAAGGTCCGGGTCAGGAGCTCACCGCCAAACGCGTCAAGGAGTAGCCGAGTCGCCGGTCGTGGCTACTGCGTGGAGATCTCTCCGGTGAAGTGGCCGATGGAGGTTTCCCGATCGAGGATGGCCAGGGTGTGGTTGTAGATGTTCTCCACTTCCATGCGCGAGTTCGCGATCACGGTCATGCCCAGCTTTCCGTGCTGGGAGAGCGCGCCGATGAGATGGAAGAGGACGCCCGACTCCGCCGCGTGCGAGTAGTGGAGGCGGTTGATGGTGAGGATTTCGATCAGATCCTCGGGCAGCAGGCCCCGGTAATGGTCCGACCGCAGATTGTCGGTGGCCCGGTAGTACTTCACATGGCCCGAGGGTGAGCGGAAGAGCCCCGTGGCTTCATCGAGGGTGCCGCCGGTGAGCTCAGTCGTTTTTCTGAAGAGGCTGTTTCGGAGAGCGTTTCCCCAAGAACGTTCCTCCAGTCCTTCATGCCTCGTGTGCCTATTTGACTTGAGGGTTTTGTTTCATGGCTTCTTCTACCCAGCTTGTAGTCATCGGTGGCGGCCCGGGAGGGTACGCGGCGGCGTTTTATGCGGCAGACCTCGGGATGCAGGTCACGCTCGTCGACATGGAGCCGAACCCGGGCGGCGTATGTCTGTATCGCGGGTGTATTCCGTCCAAGGCATTGCTCCACGTGGCGAAGGTCGCGAG
>JANODX010000269.1:0-5866 GCA_031412915.1 Vicinamibacteria bacterium
GAGGGGGCTTTGCCCGATACAATCCGCTCTCCCTGTTTCCCGTAAGAGGAGAGCTCCCCGCATGCGCAAGTCACACCGCCTGTCCGCCCTGGTCGTTCTCGCCGCCTTCCCAGCTACGCCAAGCCTTTCCCTGGCGTCGGATCGGGCCAGCCTGCCCGCCGGATACACCCGGGCCACAACGGAGATGAACGCCACGTTCGAGAAGATCCTTCTCGATACGCCCACGCCCGAGAACGCGCGGCGCTGGCTCTTCCAACTGACTGAGGAACCGCACGTCGCGGGAACTCCCGCCGAGAAGAAAGTGGCCGACTGGGTGGCCGGCAAGATGAAGGAATTCGGCCTCGAAGTCGAGATGGTGAAGTACGACGTCTTCCTCAATCATCCCAAGCACGTCTCGCTCAAGATGATCGAGCCGCGAGTGGAGGAGCTGTCGCTGATGGAGGACAACGTTCCCCAGGACAAAGACTCCACATCGCGCGGGCAGTTCCCCGCTTTCCACGGATACGGCGCGTCGGGCAAGGCCAGCGGCCAGATCATCTACGTGAACTATGGCTCGCCGGCCGATCATGAGGTTCTCAAGTCGATGGGCCTCTCGGTCGAGGGAAAGGTGGCGCTCGTCCGCTACGGCGGCGCCTTCCGCGGTCTGAAAGTGAAGGAGGCGCAGGATCGGGGCGCCGTGGGCGTGCTGATCTTTTCCGACCCCGCCGACGACGGTTACATGCGGGGCGACATCTACCCCGATGGTCCGATGCGGCCGCCTTCAGCGATCCAGCGCGGGTCGGTTCAGTACCTCTCCGTCCAGCCGGGCGACCCCTCGACGCCGGGCGGACTTCCGTCAACGGCCGGGGCGAAGCGAATCACGCGCGATCAGATGACAAACGTACCGAAGATCCCGTCTCTCCCCATCTCCTACCGCGAAGCGGAGAAGCTCCTGCGCAATCTCGGCGGTCCGCGGGTGCCGAACGAATGGCAAGGCGGACTTCCCTTCTCGTACCACGTGGGCCCCGGCGGCACGGCGGTCGAGATGGACGTGCAAATGGACGAAGGCCTGAAGCCGATCTACAACATCATCGCGAAGATCCAGGGAAGCGGCGATCAGGTCGTGCTGATGGGCAACCATCGGGACGCATGGACGCCGGGCGCCGTCGATCCCAACTCCGGGACCGCCGCCTTCCTCGAGGCGGCTCGCGGCCTCGGGGCCGCGATCAAGGCGGGCTGGAAGCCCAGGCGCACCATCCTGCTCTGCTCGTGGGACGCCGAAGAGTACGGCCTCGTCGGCTCCACGGAATGGGCCGAAGACAACGCGGCCATGCTTCAAGCCAGGGCGGTCGCGTACTTCAACATGGATTCCGCGGCGAGCGGGCCGAATTTCAGCTCGGGCGGGACCCCATCCCTGCGCGAGGCCGTGCGCGAAGCCGCGGCGAGTGTGCCCGAGCCGCGCAAGGGCGGGACGGTGGGCGCCACCTGGGAGCAGCGCGCAAAGAACGACTGGGCCGCAGCCACCTCGGTGAATCTCGACGCCAAGGACAGGGCTTTCGAACTCCAACTCAGCCGCCTGGGCTCGGGCTCCGACTACACCCCGTTCATCGATCACCTCGGCGTCCCTTCCACCGACGGCGGTTTCGGCGGGGACTACGGCGTGTACCACTCCGTCTACGACAACTTCTTCTGGATGTCGCACTTCGGCGATCCGGAATTCATCTACCACCAGGCGGCGGCGCGCTATCTCGGCCTCCTCGCCTTCCGCACCGCGACCGCCGATATCGCCCCCCTTCGTTTCTCGAACTACGGGGCGGCCATGAAGGAAGACCTCGACGAGATCCGAACCGACGTGATCCGACGCGCGCGCACCGCCGGGGCTTCGCCGTTTGAACCGGACTTCTCCACTCTCCTCAAGGCGGTGAGCGACCTCGATGCGGCGGGGCGAGCCGCGGATGCCGCCACCGACGCCCTGCTCGCCAAGGGCGATGCCGCCTCTTTCGCGAAAATGAGCGACGCCCTCAGCCAGGTCGAGCGCGCCTTCCTCAACAAGGACGGCCTTCCCGGACGTCCGTGGTTCAAGCATCAGCTCATCGGCCCCGGGCTCACCACCGGTTACGCGCCCTGGCCCATGCCGTCCTTGCGCGAAGCGGTGGAGAAGAAGGACAAGGCCATGTTCGACGCCGAGGCGAAGAAGGTGGTGGCGGCACTCGACGCGGGGGCCGCGAAACTTCGCGCCGCCTCGGCCGCCCGCTGACTCGTCGCTTCGGGTCCGGACGAATTCCGAACGAGAATCCGGGGCCTTAAGAGGATCTTCAGAACGCCTTGGGAAACTGCGGGCATGGATCCTCGAATGCAGCGCCTCCTCGCCGGTCTCGCCCTGGTCTCGGGCCTGGGATGCGGGTCGACATCAACCACCGCACCGACCGCGGCCACAACGGTCGTGGCCGCGACCACTCCCACGCCCGCGACCACGTCGGCCGGCCTGCCCACCCTGTTCACCCAATTCTACGGTGCGCAGGTTTCCACCGACGGATCGTTCGTGGTCCTGCGGGCCACGTCGGTGCCCGACCACCCGAGCCCGTACTTCGGCCAGGGGAGCGCGGGCTATGAACCGCCCCAGGCCGGGATGCAGGTGAATCCCAATCGGATCACCTCCCAGAACATGGTCTTGAGGGTGCCCGTGACGCCCCAGGTCACGAGTGCTTCGAGCGACACTCCTCTCGGCGTCATGGGCGTCTCCATCAACGGCGTGGCTCTCTTCAATCAGTATGCGGCCGGGCGGTCGCCCCTGAGCGGCGAGATCGCGACCTTCGATCGCTACAACGGCCATCCTCAGCAGAGCGGGATGTACCACTACCACATCGACCCCGTGTATCTGACCGCCCAGGGATCGAGCCGCCTGCTCGGCGTTCTCCTCGACGGCTTCCCCGTCTATGGCACGCGCGACCCATCGGGTGCGGCTCCCTCCGGCCTCGACAACTGCAATGGCCACGTCGGAGCGACTCCCGAGTTTCCCCTGGGGATCTACCACTATCACATCGTCTCCACCCCGCCCTACATCGCCGGGTGCTTCCGCGGGCAGCCCGGCACCGCGAGTTAGCCATGCGCGGACTCGCCCTGATGATCACCGCGGGCCTGGCCGGCCTCGTCCAGGCGGGAGGCCTGGCGCCGGGCCATCCCGATCGCATCGACCGGATCTTCGACGATCGAGGGATCCTCGTGAGCGAGACGTCGTACCTTGACGGTCGAAAGGTCGGCCGGCACGTCGCCTATTGGCCGGGAGGCGGCCTTCGGGTCAGGAATTTCTACGACGGCGACGTGATCGAGGGCGAGTATCGGTCGTGGCACCCGAACGGCCGCCTGGCCGAGTTGAAGCACTACGAGGGCGGCCACCAGGTCGGACGACAACAGGCCTGGACGGATCGGGGCGAATTGTTCCTGAACTTCGAAGTCCGGAACGGACGACACTACGGGCTCATCAACTCACGTCCCTGCGACCCTGTTCAGGGTTCGATGTAGATGACCACGAAAATGGCGATCGGCATGGTCCTGGCCCTCACCAGCTTTGCCGTGATGCGACCCTCGTCCGCTTCCAGGGCCGCAGACGCGCTGCCCTACTACGAGTCGCGGGATTTCACGCCTTACTGGACGAAGGTCGATCACCGAGTGGAGCCGTTTCGTCTCGTGGACCAGGAGAATCGTCCGGTCACGGAGAGAGACCTCGACGGGAAGATCCACGTCGCGAGTTTTCTTTTCGCGCAGTGCCCGAACCTGTGCCCGACCCTGGTTCAGAAGCTGAAACCTGTCCAGGACGCAATTCGAGATCGGCCCGACGCTGTGATGGTCTCCTACTCCGTGACTCCCACCACCGATACGCCGGCGGTCCTGGCCGAGTTCGGGCGGCTGCGCGGAATCGACCCGACCCGATGGCGCCTCCTCACCGGTGATCTGAGTGAAGTCAAGAGAACGATCCGCGATTCCTATTTCGCGGACGACGATCGTCCGATCGATGGTGTGCCCCAGAACCGCCTCCTTCACACCGAGAAGGTTCTGCTGGTCGATCGCGGCCGCCATATCCGGGGGATCTACAACGGAACGAACGCATTCGAAATGGAACGCCTCGTCCAGGACATCGCGACCTTGAGTCGCCAGTAGCGGGGGCCTCGCGGCCGTTCTCCCCGTCCCGACCGAATCGAGGCGGAGGACTACAATCCCCCCATGGCGGATCGACGAACGAGCCGCGCTTTCGTTCATTTCGCCGGCGGCGTGGCGGCGGGGGCCGCGGCCGCGTTTCTGTACGATTCCCTGCGGGCGGGGCGACGGTTCTCTCCGAAACTCCTGCGGGAGTCCCGCGAGCATCCGGACCTCCCGGCCACGGTCATTGTTCCCGGAATCCTGGGCAGCCGTCTGGAGCGGCCGGATGGCAGCGAGGCCTGGCTCAACATGGGGAACGCGTTCGGATACCACGACCTGCAACTCCCGCCGATATTTCCACTGGGATCGAACCCCGACAGCCTGCGCCCGCTCGGCCTCATCGGAGTCGACGGAATCGTCCCCCGGCTTTTCGGTTTCAACGAGTACGCGGATCTGCTCGGCCTTCTCCGGAGCGCCGGTTTTCACCGCAACGTTCGCGACAACGGAGCCCCGGGCGCGGTTTTCCATGTTTTCGCTTACGACTGGCGGCGCGACCTGGTCGAATCGGCGCGGCGACTGGGCGAATATCTCGAAGCACTCGCCCGGGCCCGGGGCGAGGAGGACGCTCGTTTCAACATCGTCGGGCACAGCATGGGCGGCCTCGTCGCCCGGTACTACCTGCGCTATGGAGATGCCGAGCCGGGCGGCCCCGTCACCTGGGCGGGGGCCCGGCGCATCTCCCAGTTGATTCTCGTCGCCACCCCGAATTCGGGCAGCATCTTTGCCCTGGACGCGGCCCTGAACGGCAACCCCGTCGGCATGTCGAACACCACGCTCGCCGCCCGGGTCATCGCCCACATGCCCTCGATCTACCAGCTGATGCCCCCGAGGGAAGCGACACCGCTGGTCGACCGCAATGGGGGACCGCTGGATGTGAGCCTGCAGGATCTGGAGACCTGGAAGCGGTTCGGCTGGGGTCCCTGGAACCCAGGCGGCGAGGATGTCGCCGATGAGGAGCGTGGCTTCATCCGTGCTCTCTTGAACCGGGCTCACGCCTTCCATGGAGCGCTCGCTCGCCCCCCCGACTCGATCTGTCCCGTTCCGGTCGTGGTCCTGGGCGGCGACTGCCTGCCCACGGTGACGAGGGCGGTGGCTTCCGACCGTCCGGGACAAAGTCCGCGCTTCGACCCCCGCAGCCCCGTGGAGGCCGAGGCCATGTTCGAAGCCGGCGACGGGAGAGTGGCGAGATCGAGCGTGCTCGGCTCCCATCTCGACCTGGACAACGCGCGCGACTGGGGTCTGCCCGAGATCTCGCACGTTTTCTTCGGGGCCGCGGACCATCACGGCTTCTACAGCGAGCCGACGTTCCAGAGCGTGCTTCTCCGCCGTCTGCTCCGCCCGGTTCGGCGCTCTGCGCGCGACGCTGTCAGTTCCTGAAACTCAACGGCGGTAGTTCAGCCCCAATTCGCGGGTCAGGTTCTTCGCGCGGTCCTGAGCGACAGAGTGATCACCGAAGAAGAAGTTCAGGACCTTCGGAGAGTCGCCGTACTTCTTCGCGAAACGGTTCCACAGGCCCGGTCCCTTGCCCACGGCGAATCCCCCTTTGTTGGCGTACCGCAGTCCCACGCGATCGGCCTGGTCTTCGTGGGAGCGACCGTACCCGCTGGTCCAGGCGCTGGCGCCCAGGAGCGCGGCAACTTGTAACACCGCGCGCTTGTTCTTGTCCTTGACCGTCTCCTCGGCCACGGCG